>DASSUT010000153.1:0-10346 GCA_035706725.1 Gaiella sp.
ATGGCCGGCTCCGTCGTCGCGACGCTGTACGCCTCGGCCGGCCTCACGCGGATGCTGGCCGACGTCGGCCAGTTTCCGCCGTTCTTCGGTCCCGCGTCGCGGCTCGGCGCGAAGAGCGGCGTCCTGATCAGCGCCGCTGTCGTGCTCGTCGTCGCGAACACGGTCGACCTGTCGGCGATCGCCTCGGTCGGGAGCGCCTGCTCGCTGATGATCTTCGTCCTCGTCGGCATCGCCGGATATCGCCTCCGATCCTCCACCGGCGCGAGCGCTTCGATGATCCTGGTCGGCATCGGGGTGACGCTCGTGGTGCTCGCGTTCTTCGTCGTCGACACGTTCCGGAACGCACCGGAGACGTTCACGGCGATCGTCGTCATCGCACTGCTCTCGGTGGCGCTCGATCTCGTGTGGAAGCGGGCTCGTGGGCCGCTCGCCCCGCCCCAGGAAAGTCCGGCCGCGTCGACACGGGTCTAGTGCGCCAGGACACCGCCGTCGTCGGTGGACGCCAGGACGGGCCGACCACGGAACTCCTGCTTCGCTTCGCCCGTAGCGGTCACGACGCGGGGTATCCGACCGCCGATCTCGAGGAACGCGTCCTCGCCCTCGCCCGCTCGTTCGAGCTCGAGGACGTGGAGATCTCCGCTACGCCGACCGTCGTCGAAGTCGCCGTGGGCCCGGTTCCGATCCAGCGGAGCTACACGCTCAGAGTGCGGCCGGCGATCGTCGACCTCGATGGGATCGCCCGCCTCGACACTCTCGTACAGGACGTCGTCGACGGCGAGCTCGACGCCACCGGGGCGCTTGCCCGGCTGTCGGAGATACGCGCTGAGCCGCTGGAGCGGCCCTGGCCGATCCTGCTCGCCGCGTACGCCCTCGCCGGCGCGGCGTTGACGCCCGTGCTGGGCGGCGGGTGGCGCGAGGCGGTGGCCGGCGCGCTGGTCGGGCTGGTCGTCGGTGGCATCGCGCTGCCTGCCCGCGGCGCGGCGCGCACGGAGCCCGTCGTCGCGCCCGTCGCAGCAGTGGCGGCGAGCTTCTGTGCGGTCTCGCTCGCCCAGCTGGGCCTCGAGGCGTCGCCCGATGTCGTGACCCTCGCCGCCCTCGTGACGTTCCTCCCCGGCATGACGTTGACAATCGGCATGCGCGAGCTCGCCACCGAGCATCTGCAGTCGGGGGTCGCCAACACCGCAAGCGCGCTCGTGCAGCTCCTCGGCCTCGTGTTCGGCGTGGGCGTCGGCCGCTCGATCGCCGTGAGCTGGTTCGGAAGCGTTGGTGGCAGCACCCCCGACACCGCGTTCGCAATCGTCCATCTGCTGGCCGCGGTGGCTGCCGGGATCGCGTTCACCGTCACGCTCCGGGCGCGCTCGCGCGACGCCACGGTGATGGGCGCCGCGACGGTGCTCGCACTCACGGCGAACGAGCTGGGCGCGCTCGCCTTCGGAACCGACGCGTCGGCGTTCGTCGCCGCTCTCGTCGTCGGCGTGGTCGGCGGGGTCGCCGGGTCGCTCCTGCGCCGGTCGTCGCTCGTGTTCGTCGTGCCGGGCGTGCTGATGCTGGTCCCGGGGAGCGCGGGGTTCAACAGCGCCCTGCAGTTGCTCGCGAACCAAACCGTCAGCGGGATCACCGCAGGCTTCGACACGTTCGTCACCGCGATGTCGATCGCCTACGGCCTGATGATCGCGACGGTGATCCTCCCGAGGCGATTCACCTCCATCCAGCCGGCCCGCGTGGCCGGCACAGCTCCGGGAGAATCGGCGTCGTGACGGCGGCGGTCACGGCTCGGGAGCCCGCGAGCAGCGCGGCGGTCGTCCTGCTGACCGTCGCCGCGACGACCCGTCGCTTCGCGCCCGCGATCCTCGCGCTGCTCGACCTCGCGGCGCTCTTCCTCGCCCAGCGCATTCCCACTACATCCCCCGGCCAACAGGAGGACTGACCATGTGCCGCTGGCTCGCATACTCCGGGACGCCGATCGCACTCGAGGAGCTCCTCGTCAAGCGTGACCGCTCCCTCATCGACCAGAGCCTGCACTCGAGGCTCGGGGCGACGACCACGAACGGCGACGGCTTCGGGGTGGGCTGGTACGAGGACGGCGAGACGCCGAGGCTCTACCGGAGCACCCACCCGGCCTGGAACGACCGCAACCTCCGCGAGCTCGCGGCCGGGATCCGCTCGCCGCTGTTCATGGCGCACATCCGGGCCTCGACGGGGACTGCGATCCAGGAGACGAACACGCACCCGTTTCGCCACGGGCGCTGGCTCTGGATGCACAACGGCCTCGTTCGCGAGTTTCCGACCGTCAAGCGCGAGCTCGTGCTTGCCGTCGACGCGTCGCTCTACCCGTCGATCGAGGGCACGACCGACTCGGAGGCGCTCTTCTTCCTCGCGCTCACGTTCGGCCTCGAGGACGACCCCATCGGCGCGGTCGAGCGGACGGTCGGCTTGGTCGAGGACGTCGGCCGGAAACACGGCGTCGAGCATCCGGTCCAGATGACGATCGCGACGAGCGACGGCCGGAGCATCTGGGCATTTCGGTATTCGAGCGAGCGCGACTCGCGCTCGCTCTGGTTCTCGACGCGCATGGACACGCTCAAGGCGATGTACCCCGAGTCGCTCCTGCAGACGCTGTCGGACGAGACACGGGTGATCGTGTCCGAGCCCCTCGGCGACCTCGAGGGAGCCTGGCAGGAGGTGCCCGAGTCGAGCTGCGGCGTCGTCCGCGAAGGCGAGGACGAGCTGCGGGCCTTCACCCCGCGCACGCCCTAATCCCGTCAGCCGCGGGAAGCCGCCCAGTCGGACGGCACGTCCGCGCCGCCCTCGACCGACCACCGCGGCCCGAACCGGCCGAGCGTGGGGCTCGGGACGAGCTTCCCCCCGACCACCGCCTCGCCCTGGCGGAACTCCGCCGCGAGCGCGAGCAGCGACGGCGGCACGAACGAGAAGGTCTCAGAGAGCAGCGCCAGGTCGGAGCGCGAGTTCATCCGCATGAGCACGAGGTTGTCGCACTGCGAGACGACGTTCTCGTGCACCTTCTGCGGCCGTTGCGTCGCCACGAGCAGGACGAGCCCGAACTTGCGCCCCTCGCCCGCGATGCGCACCGCGTGCTCGGTCGCGAGCGCGCTCAAGAGATCCTCGGGATGGGCGGGGCAGACGTTGTGCGCCTCGTCGATCACGATCAGGATCGGCTCGCGGGCGGCGCGCCGTCGCCACAGGGCGGCGAGGAGCGCCTCCGCCGCGACCGCCTGCTCCTCCCGGGTGGGGAGCGAGCCGAGGTCGGCAACGACGCAGCGTGGCCCGCCGGGCTGCACGAGGTCGCCGAGCGAGCCCCGGTCTCGCCCCGACCAGATCCGCCAGCGGTCGACGCCGAGGTTCCGCGCCCGGACGCCGAGCGAGTGCACCGGCTCGGGCGCGTCCCACATGGCGGCGAGCGCCTCCTCGACGGTCGTCGCGTGCGCGCCGGGCTGCTCGAGCGCGTCCTGGAGCGCCGCGTACTCGTCGCGGTCGCCGATCGGGTCCAGACGCAGCACCGCCGCCTGCTCTGCAGCGTCGAAGTCCCGGAAGCGGACGTGGAGCCGCCCGGGCCCGCCGTCCGTGCCGCGGCGCACCTCGACCCCGGAAGCGACGCCCGCGTAGAGCGAACGTGCGTCCTCGGGAGCGTCGTCGCGCAGCTCCGCGAGACGGCTGAAGTCCGAGTTCGGGTCGAGGACCACGATGCGGAGCGTCGTCTCCGCGAGCAGCCGCTCGAGGATCGTGCCGAGGGCGTACGTCTTGCCCGACCCCGACTGGCCGCACAGGAACGTGTGCCGGTCGAACGCCCCCGCGTCGAGCGCGAGCGGGACACCTTCGGCGAACGTGAGCGAGCCGACCCCGAGCGACGCCCTGCGCGGCCGTGCCGCGTCGAGCCATGCTGCGACCTCGCCCGGCTCCGCGACCCGGACGGGCACGTCGCCGAACGGCTCGTCTCCCTCGAGCAGCCGCCCCTCGACCCGCGCGCGGTGCCGCCGCTCGCCCGGCGCCCGCTCCGCGAGCGCCACGGAGGTGACGTACGCGAGGCGGCCCGGCGCGGCGCCGTCGTCGCCGAGGACGACGTACGCGCCGACCCGCACGTCGAGCCGGTCGGCCGGCGTCTCGTAGAGGAAGTGCCGGCCGTCGATCGAGGTCGCGGCCGGGAGCTCGTGCTCGTCCGCCATGCGGAGCAGCGTAACGCCGACACGTCCGCCACACTTCCCGAGTGGTGGCCACCCTGGGCAACACCGTCGAGGTTCCGCCGCTCGATCCCCGCCGGCTCGAGCCGATCGTCGGGGGAGACCGGGTCGAGGAGCTCGTCGCCCGGGGGGCGGAGCTCCAGGCGCATCTCGGCGCCAGACGCATCGTCAACGTGAACTCGACGGCCGCAGGCGGCGGCGTCGCGGAGATGTTGTGGACGCTCCTCGGCTATGCCCGCGGCGTCGGCGTCGCGGCGGACTGGGTCGTGCTCACGGGCGACCCGGAGTTCTTCGCCGTCACGAAGCGCATCCACAACGGGCTGTACGGCTCGCCGGGCGACGGCGGCGAGCTCGACGACGCGGAGCGCGCCCACTACGAGCGCGCGCTCGCCGCGAACGTCGGGGCCGTGTGCGGCCGCGTCCGGAGCGGTGACGTCGTGCTGGTTCACGACCCGCAGCCGGCCGGCCTGATCGCGCCCCTGCGCGAGCGCGGAGCGCGCGTCGTCTGGCGCTGCCACGTCGGCTACGACGGCGGCAACGAGTGGACGGAGCGGGCATGGGAGTTCGTCCGTCCGTACGTCGAGTCGGCCGACGCGTTCGTCTTCTCGCGCGAGGCGTTCGCGCCGAGCTGGGTCGACCGGGCACGGCTCCGGGTCATCCCGCCGTCCATCGACCCGTTCGCACCCAAGAACCAGGACCTGACGCCGTTCGAGGTGCTCGCCGTGCTCGGCGCCGCAGGCATCGTGGCGCCGGACGGGATTCATCCCGACCCGCGCGTCCGCAGCCCGGCCCAGGTCGTCCGCGACGGACCGGCCGTCGACCCGCGTGCGCCGCTCGTCGTGCAGGTCTCGCGCTGGGACCGGATCAAGGACATGGGCGGCGTGCTGGCAGGGTTCGCACGCCACGTCGAGGCTCCCGACGCGCATCTCGCGCTCGTCGGGCCAGCCGTGAGCGGCGTGACCGACGACCCGGAGGGCGAGCAGATCTGGTCGGAGACGGTCGCGGCCTGGAGCGCGCTCGCACCCGGCACACGGCGGCGCATCCACCTCGTCACCGTGCCGATGGACGACCCCGTCGAGAACGCACTCGTGATCAACGCGGTGCAGCGGCACGCGGCGATCGTCGTGCAGAAGAGCCTCGCCGAAGGCTTCGGGCTCACCGTGGCCGAGGCCATGTGGAAGACCCGTCCGGTCGTCGCGAGCGCGGTCGGGGGGATCGTCGACCAGGTCGTCGACGGGCAGACGGGCCTCCTCGTGGACGACCCGCTCGACCTCGAGAGCTTCGGGGCCGCGCTCGACCGGCTCCTGCACGATCCCGTCGAGGCCGAGCGGCTCGGCCGGAACGCCCGGACGCATGTCGAGCGGCGCTTCCTCGGCGACCGGCACCTGCTCGAGTACGCCGCGCTGATCGCCGAGCTGCTCGCGCGCGGCTGACGACCGGGGTAGGGCCGCGGCGAGCCCGACCGTTTCGGTTAACGTGCGCGCCCGTGCGCCTGTCGCTCACGCCGAGGACGAGCGAGTTCTACGTCCTCTTCGCCCGGGCCGGCCAGAACGCCCTCGAGGTGGCGCGGCTCGTCGACCGCCGGTTCCGCGAGCACCCGAACTCGGGGATCACGCAGGAGCAGGTCAAGGCCGCGGAGACCGTGAACGACGGCGTCACCCACGACCTCGTGACGCTGCTCAACACGCAGTACCTGACGCCGTTCGACCGGAACGACATCTACATGCTCGCGATCCAGCTCGACGACGTCGTGGACGAGCTCGAGGAGGCCTCGGACCTGCTCGGGCTGTACGGCATCGAGCTGCCGACGAAGCACGCCGTCCAGCAGACCGGGCTGATCGTCATGGCGGCGGAGCAGCTGTCGATCGCCTGCGACAACCTCAAGAGCTTCACGGGCGTCCAGGAGGCGCTCATCGAGCTCAAGCGCCTCGAGGACGAGGGGGACCGCGTCCTGCGCGACGGCCTCGCCTCGCTGTTCCGCGACGAGAAGATCGACCCGCTGATGGTGATTCGCTGGAAGGACATCTACGACAGGCTCGAGGGTGCGCTCGACAGCTGCGAGACCGCCGCGAACACGATCGCGAACATCGTCGTCAAGAACGCCTAGGGACGCCTCGTGAACCTGACCCTCTGGGCCGTCGTCGCGATCGCCCTCTTCTTCGACTTCACGAACGGGTTCCACGACTCGGCGAACTCGATCGCGACGAGCGTCTCGACGCGCGCGCTCAGCCCCCGCATGGCCGTCCTGAGCTCGGCGGTGCTGAACTTCGCGGGCGCGTTCGTGTCGGTCGAGGTCGCGGCGACGATCGCGAAGGGCATCGTCGATCCCGAGGTGATCACACTCGAGCTCGTGATGGCGGGTCTCGTCGGCGCGATCACGTGGAACCTGATCACGTGGTTCGCAGGGTTGCCGTCGAGCTCGAGCCATGCGCTCATCGGGGGCATGATCGGCTCGGCGATCGCGGCGGACGGAGTCGACGTCGTGCAGTGGGGCGGCATCTGGCACAAGGTGCTCGTCCCCTCGCTCGCCGCGCCGTTCCTCGGCGTCGGGCTCGCGTTCGTCCTGATCGTCCTGATCACCTGGGCGGTAGCCCGCCACTCGCCCTCGAAGGTCAACCGGGGGTTCCGGCACGCCCAGCTCGTGTCCGGGGGGTTCGTCGCGTTCACCCACGGGACGAACGACGCCCAGAAGACGATGGGCATCATCGCGCTCGCGCTCGTCGCCTCCGGGCACCTCGACGCGAACTTCGAGCGGCCGCCGACGTGGGTGATCGCCTCGGCGGCGCTCGCGATGGCGGCGGGAACCTACGCGGGCGGTTGGCGCATCATCAAGACGCTCGGCCAGCGGATCGCGAAGATCGACCCGCCGCAGGGCTTCGCGGCTCAGACCGCGTGCGCATCGATCCTCTGGACGACCGCGCACCTCGGCTTCCCCGTCTCGACCACGCACACGATCTCGGGCTCGGTGCTCGGCGCCGGCGCGATCCGGGGATTCTCGGCCGTGCGCTGGGGTGTCGCGGGGAACATCCTCGTCGCGTGGATCCTCACGCTCCCCGCCGCGGCGCTCGTGGGCGCGGCCATGGAGCTCATCACGCGGCTGCCCGGCGGGCACGTGATCGTGTTCATCCTCGCGATCCTGATCGCGGCCGCCGCGTTCGGCGCGCGCCGCTGGGAGACGCGCCGGCTCGCTCCTCCTCCCCGCCCGGGCTCGGCCGCCCTGCCGGGCGCGTCGGGAGGGCCGGGGCCGGCCTCGGCCGTCAGGTGAGGTCGATACGGTCGTCGCGCAGATGCTCGAGGCGCGAGGCGCGGTCGGCGTCGAGAAACGACTCCATGGTCTCGCGCATCGTCGTGCCCTCGTAGACCCAGATCTCCGGGTGGATCACGAGCTGGAGCCACTCGAGCTCCCCTGCCGCGAGCGCGGCGTGGGGGCATTCACCGGCGCGGCCGCGGTGGCCCCAGTGGTGGTTCGCGTCGGAGCGGAAGAGTCGCGTGTCGTACCACGGAGGGCTCATCGGGTTGGTCGCTCCGGGGATCGCGTCCGCCACGTAGTCGAGGTTGGGGTTGTGCCACGCGACGACGGGCTCGAAGCGCTCGTCCAGGTCGACATGCGGCCGGACGGCGTGGTGGCCGATCCGCCCGCCGAGCGCGCGGAGTCGCCCGATCGCCCAGTCGCCCTCCTTCGAGTCGAGGTTGTAGAAGGCCGACCGCGTCATCAGGCACCACGTCGCCCACACACCCGCGTCGGCCTCGACCTCGGCAAGGCGAACCGCCGCGACCAGCGAGAGGTCGACGTCGTGCCGGAGGAACAGGTCCCCGGGCTCGGGGGCGTGATCGAAGGCCGCGAGGCGGTACCCACCGGCCGTCGCCGCGTCGAGCAGCTCCCGGTAATGGTCGAGCGTGAACGCGCAGGCAGTCATGCGGCCGGAGCGACCTCGATGTCGACGAGCGCGGCGGCGGCGTCGGCGCGCTCGATCGCCTCCTCGCGACTGTCCCCGGTGGCGATCACGAATCCGCGCCGGTCGGAGATGACCGTCACGGGCCGGATGGTCTCCCCCACGACCGCGAAGACCTCGGCCTCGAGGACGCCGGGCGCGGCGAGGACTTCGTCGAGCTGGCCGACACCCGTCACGCGCCCGGGCCTCAGCGTGCCCGGCTCGGCGGTCAGGAACCGGATCGCGACGGGGCGCTCGAAGCGGGGCCGGACGTCCTCCGGCGTCACGCGCTCGCCGAGCGCGAGCCGCAGGGCGACCTCGAGCAGGTCGATCCCCATCGCGTGGTGCAGGTGGTCGGCCATCATCCCGCCGATCCGCGCCGCGCACTCGATCACCGCGACACCGCCACCCGGCTTCGAGATCAGCTGAGGGAAGCCGATCCCGGTCTCGAGCCCGAGCGCCTTCACCGCCTCGACGGCGACGCGCTCCGCCACGACGCGCTGGCCCCCCTCGACGGTCGGTGGGTAGACGTGGAGCCAGCTCACCCCGAAACCGCGACCGGGCGGCCGCAGCCGGTCGCAGAGCACGCACGAGAGCACCTCGCCGTTCTGGACGACCACGATCCCGTTCATCTCGACGCCGTCGACGTACTCCTCGAGCACCGCCTCGCCCGTCGGCGAGGCCGCGACCGCGTCCACCAGGCGGTCGGAAGCAGCCTCGGCCGACTCGATCCGCGCAAGACCGGCCTGTCCCGCCGAGTCGGCCGGCTTGAGCACGGCAGGGAAGCCGATCTCCGCCGCGGCGGCACGGGCCTCCTCGGGCGTCCGCACGGTCGCGAAGCGCGGCTGGGGCACGCCGGCCTCCGCGAGCCGCGCGCGCATCGCGAGCTTGTTCGTGAGCAGGTGCGCGGCCTCCGTGCCGATCCCGGGGAGCCCGAGCGCCTCCGCGAGGGCGGCGACCACCGGCACGAGCCGCTCGGCCTGTACGGTGAGCACGCCGTCGATCTCGAGCGCGCGGACCTGGTCGGCGACCGCAGCGGGGCTCGTGAAGTCCACGACGAGCGGCACGTCCGCCAGGCGGAGCCCCGGCGCCTCGGGATTCCCGTCGACGGCGACCACACGGAGGCCGAGCTCTCGCGCGTGCCGGATCACCGCACGCTGGAAGCGGCCTGCGCCGACGACGAGCACGGTCTTCATCGCGCGGCAGGCTACCCGCCCGGCAGTCGCCGGGACCGCGTCAGCCGCCCCGTCACGACGCGCAGTACAGGCGGGCGAGGGCGGCGCCCGCCAGCCCGTCGCCGTAGGCCTGGCCATCGCCGACCATGCGGGCGTTGAGCAGCAGGACCGCGACGCGCGAGCCGTCCCCCGAGACCCAGACGTTCGTCTTGTACCCGTTGCCGCCACCGCTCCAGCCGTACGCCGGCCCCGCGCAGCCCGTGCGCTCGCCGCCGAGCCAGAGGTTCTGTCCACGCATCGCGTCGACCTCCGAGCGACCGAGCAGCTTCCCCTGCATCAGCGAGCGGAGGAACGTCGCGGTCTCTTCCGCGTTCGAGACGATCCCGCCGCCTGCGCCGATCGCCGCGTGGTCGTTCGTGGCGTCGACGGGCGCGGTGTCCGCCCGGAGCATGTACCCGTGCGCGTGACGCGCGCGGATCCGCCCCTGCGGGTCGTAGGCGGTCTCCCGCAACCCGAGCGGCGCGAAGATGCGCTGGCGGTAGAGCTCGACGAGCGGCGCACCTCCTGCCCGCGCCGCGATCAGCCCGAGCAGCTCGTAGCCGATGTTCGAGTAGTGGGCGTTGCTCCCGGGCTCGAACAGGAGCGGCTCCCAGGCCGCCCAGCGGACCCACCAGACCGGCGAGACCTCGCTCGTCGGGTCGGCGGCGAGGCGCCGCCCGATCGAGCGGAGATGCGCTCGGAGCCTCGGGTCGCCCACCCGGGCGAGGTGGTACGCGGGCCGCGCGCCGAGGTCGTTCGTGTCGATGAGGCCGCTCCGCATCGTCAAGAGCTGCCGGATCGTGATCTCGTCGCCGTACGGCAGGGCGCCCGGCAGCCAGCGCTCGACCGTGTCGTCGAGGCGCAGCGCTCCCGCCCGTGCGAGCAGGAGCACCACGGTCGCGGTGTAGATCTTGCTCACGCTCTCGAGGCGCATCCGCTCCGTCGCGGCCATCGGCTCACCGCTCGACAGGTTGGAGACACCCGCCGAGCCCGACCACGTCCCG
>DASSUT010000154.1:0-2087 GCA_035706725.1 Gaiella sp.
CTCCCACGTGATCAGCCCGTCCTTGACGTAGACGTTCCAGGAGCAGGACCCGGTGCAGTTCACGCCGTGGGTCGAGCGGACGACCTTGTCGTGCTGCCAGCGCTCCCGGTAGAACGACTCCCAGTCCCGGTTCTTGCCGACGCGGAGGCTCCAGCGATCGGCACTCGCCTCGCCGCGGCGGAAGAACTCGTGCGCCTCGAGGATGGGCGTCGGGGTTGTCATCGGCTCGGCGTCAGTCTTGCGGATTCCCGCGCGCCGCGGCGCAGGCACCCGTCCGCGTCACGCGCTGGTCGCGCCGATCGCCCGCTCTATCCTCGGAGGCGTGACGAGGCTCGTCGCACTCTGTATCGCGGTGGCCGCGCTCCTCGCCGGATGCGGCGGGTCGTCCGGCGACCGCGACGCGGAGAGGGAGCGGACGGTTCCCGCCTACGGCCCGTTTCCCGCGATGACCGTCCCCGTTCGAGCAGGGACGGCCGCGGTGTGCAGGGCGAAGGCCGACGCGTTCAGCCGCGCCGCGAAGGCGTTCCTCCGGCCGTTCCCCTCCGACGCCGACAACTACCGGGTACTCGCGCGGGTCCAGTTCACCGCGTTCGAGGCGTACCGCTGCGACATGTCCGTCCTCCGCGAGGCGCTCGTACGCAGGCTTACGCCGAAGCAGCTCCGCGAGGTCCTGTCGTTCTTCGGCTTCATGGGCGAGACCGGACGGCAGCTTGCGCGAGCGCCTGGATACTGAGGCGGCCGCTAGGAGACGGTCAGCGACCGCGTGCGGGAGAGCGTGCGCAGGACGTACGTCAGCGAGATCGCGAACAGGACGACGCCGAGGATCGCGCGCGCCTGATCCGCCCTCGCGGGTGTCACCGCCGCGGCCCTCGGCGCCGCCGCGTCCGCGAGCTTCTTGCGCCAGCCCGAGCCCGTCGCCGCGAGCCCGAGGTTCTTCGCGGTCCGGAGGACCTGCCCGCCGCGTGTGTCGTCGTGTCTCATTTCGCGATCGCCTCCTCCGACGTGTACCGCGTTCCGGCCCGCGCGAAACGGTGGGACGTCAGGTTTGACGAGCCCCTGTCTGGGAACCCCGGAGGCATGGCGACCGACCGGAGCGAGTCGCGGGGCGTCGCGGCCGAGCGCCGACCGGCAGCGCGCGACGTGGCGCCCGGCCCGACCCCGCAGCCCGAGCGGGACGAGCCGACCCTGGAGCGGGTCGGGCCGCGCGACCTCTCGCGACGCGACTACGTCGCGATCGTCAAGCGCGCGGTCAAGGGGTCGCTGGCCGACCAGATCACCGACGCCGCCGCGGCGGTGACGTACTACAGCTTCCTGGCGATCCCGTCGATCCTGCTCGTCGCGGTCGGCGTCTTCAGCCTCGTGGCCGGGCCGAACGCGGTGCAGACGATCGTGGACAAGGTCGGCACCGTTGCGCCGGGCGAAGCCGTGAGCCTGCTGGAGAGCAGCCTGCAGCGGACGACGCAACAGCAGAGCGGCGGGGGCATCGTGATGATCCTGGTGGGTGGCGTGCTCGCGCTCTGGACCGCGACCGGGGCGATGAACGCGATCATGCGGGCGATCAACCGCGCGTACGGACGGGAGGAGGGCCGTAGCTTCGTCCGCCAGCGCGGCGCAGCGCTCGCGATATTCGGGTTCGTGCTCGCCGCATTCCTCCTCGTGTTCGGCCTTCTCGTGCTCGGGCCGCAGCTCTCGGGCTGGGTCGGCGACGCGCTCGGGCTCGGAACGGCGTTCCAGTGGCTCTGGTGGGTCGCTCAGTGGCCGATCCTGATCGTGGGCCTGTTGCTCGCGTTCGCGGCGGTGCTGTTCTTCGGCCCCAACGTCCACCACCCGCAGTGGAGGTTCCTGACGTTCGGCGCCCTCGTCGCGGTCGTCGTGTGGCTGGCCGCCTCGGGCGCCTTCGCGTTCTATGTGTCGAACTTCGGCTCGTACAACAAGGCGTGGGGATCGCTCGCCGCGGTGATCGTCATGCTCGTCTGGATCTGGCTCTCCGCGCTGGCGCTCCTCTTCGGCGCCGAGATCAACGCCGAGGCGGAACGCAGCCGCGAGCTCCGCCGCGGCGAGCCCGCCGAACGCGACCTCACGGCGCC
>DASSUT010000155.1:0-6898 GCA_035706725.1 Gaiella sp.
GGGCGGCTGCCCGTCGCGGTGAAGGTCTTGATGCCCGGCCCGGCCCAGACGAGCGAAAACCCGAGCGCGAGGTCGACCTTTCCGGCCCACCCCGTGCCCTCGCCGTGGACGAAGCCGAGCCACTCGGCGGCGGCCTGGGCCTCGGTCATTCCGGGTCTGATCACGCCGCGCACGTGGTCCATCGCGGCCGCGGCGATCTCGTTCGCGAGGCGCATCCGCTCCAGCTCCTGCTCGGTCTTCACGGCGCGCGCACGGGCGAGCAGCGGGGTCGCGTCGACTGCGCCCGGGAACGCGTCGAACCACGCCTTCGTGTAGGTCGTCGGCTCCCCCACCATGCGGTCGGACGCCTGGGTGCCGAGCGTCAGCTCGAGCCCGACCGTCCCGAGCTCCGCGGCATGCGACGCGGCGAGCTCGAGCGTGCGCACGACCGGCGGCCGCGGGTCGTCGGGCAGATAGCCCTCCACGAGCCGCACGTCCCCCGTCCAGGCGGTGCGGGTGGCGTCGTCCGCCGACGCCTCGAGGCAGTAGATCGTCGGCTCGCCCTCACGCGGGAACACCACGGCGTCCCAGCCCTTCATGCCCCAGAAGTCGGTGAGGTAGAGGACGTTGTCCGGCGCGCGCGCGACGAGCGCGTCGATGCCCTCCTCCGCCATGAGGGCGCGGACGCGCTCCAGCTTCGCGTCGTCACGCGGCCAGGGCATGACCCGATTCTGTCATGTCACCTCGCTCAGACGCGGTCGATGCCGACGTAGTTCTCCGCGAGCGACCTCGCCGCGACCTCCGAGGTGCGCAGGTAGCGGAGCTGGGAGCGCTGGAGGCGCAGGTCGAACTCGTCGCCGTCGGGCCGCCGGTGGAGCATCGTGGTCATCCACCACGAGAAGTGCTCCGCGCGCCACACGCGGCGCAGGCAGGTCTCCGAGTACCGGTCGAGCCCCGTCCGGTCGCCGTTGCGGTACCAGATCACGAGCGCCTCCGCGAGCACCGTCACGTCACGTACCGCCAGGTTCAAACCCTTCGCCCCCGTGGGCGGGACGATGTGCGCCGCGTCGCCCGCGAGGTACAGCCGGCCCCACTGCATCGGCTCGGCGACGAAGCTCCGCATCGGGGTCACGCCCTTCTCGAGGATCGGCCCCTCGTGGAGCGTCCACCCCTCGACCGCGAGCCGGGTCTGCAGCTCCTCCCAGATCCGCTCGTCGGCCCACGCGGCGAGATCCTCGTCCGGGGCGCACTGGAGGTAGAGGCGCGAGAGCTCCGGCGAGCGCATGCTGAGCAGCGCGAAGCCGCGCTCGTGGTGCGCGTAGACGAGCTCGTCGCTCGAGGGGGCGACCTCGGCGAGGATCCCGAGCCAGCCGAACGGATACTCACGGGCGAACTCCCGGAGCACCCCAGCCGGAATCGCCTGGCGGGAGACGCCGTGGAACCCGTCGCAGCCCGCGACCACGTCGCATTCCAGCTCGTGCGGCTCGCCGGCGTGCGTGTAGCGGATCCGCGGCCGGTTGCTCTCGAGGTCGTCGAGGGCCGTTGCCTCCGCCTCGAACACGAGCGGTGCGCCCGAGGCATGTCGCGCCGCGATGAGGTCCTTGACGATCTCGGTCTGCCCGTACACGATGATCGTCTTGCCGGTGAGCTCGTCGAAGGCGATGCGCTGCCGCTCCCCTTCCGACTGGAGCTCGACGCCGGTGTGCACGAGCCCTTCGCTCCGCAGGCGCTCGCCGATGCCCGACCCCTCGAACAGTGCAGCGACGTCGTGCTCGAGCACCCCTGCCCGGATCCGTGCCTCGACGTACGCGCGCGTCCTGCGCTCGAGCACGACCGATTCGATCCCCGCCCGGTGGAGCAGATGCCCGAGGGTCAGCCCGGCCGGGCCGGCTCCGACGATGCCGACCTGTGTGCGGGTCGACGTCACGGGGCGCTCACGCGCTGCCGACGGCGAGCGCCTCGTCCACCACGAACCGCGCCGTCGTCGCGGCCATGACGTCGTCGACGGTCGCGCCGTCCAGCAGCTCGGTGAGCCGCAGCCCCCCCTCGACCCGCCGGAACACCCCGAGCTCGGTCACGATCGTGTCCACGGCGCCCGGCGCCGTGAGCGGGTACGTGCACCGGTCGACGACCTTCGGGTCGCCGCTCGACGAGCGCGACGTCATCGTCACGATCACGCGGCGCGCCCCGACCACGAGGTCCATCGCCCCGCCGACGCCGAGCACGTCCTTCCCGGGCACCGCCCAGTTCGCGATGTCGCCCGTCTCGCTCACCTGGAGCGCGCCGAGCACGGCGACGTCGATGTGCCCGCCGCGGATCATCGCGAAGCTCTGCGCGCTGTCGAAGTACGCCGCGCCCGGCAATGCGGTGACCGGCCTCTTCGCGGCGTCGATCAGATCCTCGTCGAGCTCTTCGTCGGAGGGCGGCGGCCCCACGCCGAGGAGCCCGTTCTCGGTGTGGACGAACACGTTCGCGTCCGGAGCGAGGTAGCGCGGAATGAGGTTCGGGATCCCGATCCCGAGGTTCACGACCTCGCCGGGCTGCAGCTCGCGCGCGGCGCGCTCGGCGATCCGGTGCCGCGGGTCGGCGCTCATTGGTCAACCTTGTCTTTGGTTCTGTCTGTTCTTTGAAAACTGAGAGTCCGCCCACACGCAGTCAGTGCGGGCGACTCCGACCGGCGCGGTTCGTAGCGTCGGCCGGTGGCTGACCACCGCCGGGAGAGCGCCCTCGTCGCTTGCCGCGCAGACGGCCCGCGTGAGACTTGCGCCTCCCGGCGGTGTGAGGCACCCGGAGCGGCGACAGGACGTCGCCCCGCCGAGGGCCCGTCAATGAGCATCCGCCACGGTACCTCGCCGGTCGGCCCGCGTTCAGCAACCCGAGCAAAGGAGGATGAGTGCAGGAGCGCACTGCCGGGCTCGACCTGGCCAGCGAGGAGCACCGGCTCGTTGTCACCGCCGAGGGCCGCCGGCTCGACGAGAGACGCATCGTCCACAGCGAGGACGGCCTGGCAGACCTCGTCCGTCGTCTGCACACGCTGCAGGTGGCGCGAGTCGCGATCGAGCAGCCCAACGGGCTCATCGTCGACCGGCTGCTCGACGCCGGCATCGCCGTCGTCGCCGTCCACCCCAACCAGCTCGCCGCGGCGCGCGACCGCTACCGCACCGGCGGCAAGTCCGACGGCTTCGACGCCTACGTGTTGGCCGAGCTCGCCCGCACTGACATGCACCGACTGCGGCTGCTCGAACCCGACAGCGACGAGACGAAGGCGCTCAAGGCGCTGACCCGCACCCGCGAGGACCTGGTCGAGCAGCGCGTCGCGCTCGCCAACCAGCTGCGCGCCCAGCTCGACGCCTTCTGGCCCGGCGCCAAGCGGATCTTCGCCGACATCGACTCGCCGATCGCGCTCGCCTTCCTCGAGCGCTACCCCAGCCCCGCCGACGCGCGCGGCCTCGGTCGCAAGCGGCTCGCCGGCTTCCTCGCCCGCAACCGCTACAGCGGCCGCAGAAGCACCGACGAGCTGCTCGAACGGCTGCGCACCGCCCCGCACGGCCGCGCCCGCGAAGCCGAACTCGAAGCCCGCCGCACCGTCGTGCTCGCCCTTGTCAGCGCGCTCAAGCCGCTCGTCGAGCAGATCCAGCTTCTGACCAGCCAGATCGCCGGCGCCGTCCGCGCCCACGACGACGGCCAGATCTTCCTCTCGCTCTTCCGCGACCCCAAGAGCGTCGTCACCGCCGCCGAACTGCTCGCCGAGATCGGCGACTGCCGCGACCGCCACCCCACAAGCGCCTCGCTCGAAGCGATCGCCGGCCAAGCCCCCATCGCCGTCCAATCCGGCAAGAAGAGAGTCGCCTGCTTCCGCTGGGCCTGCAACAAGAACCTCCGCGCCGCCGTCAGCGTCCTCGCCGACACAAGCCGCCACCACAACCCCTGGGCCGCCGACATCTACCAACGCGCCCGCGCCAGAGGCCACCACCACCCCCACGCAATCCGCATCCTCGGCCGCGCCTGGCTGCGCATCATCTGGCGCCTCTGGCAGAACCGAACCACCTACGACCCCCACCGCCACGGCAGCCTCAACCGCCTCATCGCGGCCGGAGGTTGACACAGGACGTCTCACGCCCGCTCCACGAGCACGTCGACGTACAGGTGCGGCGTGTGGACCGACTCCGCCTCGAGCGCCCCGACCTCCACGACCTCGCCCGCCTCCGCGATCGTGGTCTCGGCGGCGGTGGCCATCAGCGGGTTGAAGTTCCGCGCGGTATGGCGATACCAAAGGTTCCCGAGCCGGTCGGCGCGGGCCGCGTAGACGAGCGCGACGTCGGCGCGGAGCGGACGCTCGAGCACATGCGGCACGCCGTCCAGCACCCGCTGCTCCTTCTCCTCGGCGAGCAGCGTCCCCGCGGCGACGGGCGTGTAGAAGCCGCCGATGCCGGCGCCACCCGCCCGAATCGCCTCGGCGAACGTTCCCTGCGGAAGCAGCGTCGCCTCGATCTCCCCCGCGTTCACCGCCGCGACGGCCTCGGGGTTCGACGTGAAGTAGGACGAGATCCCACGCCTGATCCGCCCCTGGCGCAGGAGCTTGCCGAGACCGCGTCCCGGCTCGCCGATGTTGTTCGAGACGATCGTGAGGTCGGTCGCGTCCGACCGCTCGACGAGCGCGTCGATCAACGTGAGCGGCGCGCCGACGAGCCCGAAGCCGCCGACCATCACGACGTCGCCGGTGCGGACGTGGGCGACCGCCTCTGCCGGGTCGACGAGCGCCTCGACGCTCACCGCGCCCGGCCCCCGGACGGGCCGAGCGCGCCGGGCAGGTGGCTCGTCTCGGACGGGGAACGCACGCGCTGCGACGCTACGCCGGGCTTGTCGAGTTGTCAAGACGGCGTTCTAGTATGTGGAACACCGCTCGGGAAGCCCCCGTAGAGCCACACTGTCGAGTTGTCAGGACGCCGTTCCACTAAGTAGAACATGCGCGTGCCCGGAGAGCACGACACCCGGACGTCCCAGTCGCTCGAGCGCGGCCTCGCGATCCTCTCGTCGTTCTCGTCGGGCCGCCAGCTGATCGGGACGAGCGAGGTGGCCCGCGAGCTCGGGCTCACCCGGAGCACCGCGCACCGCTACATCGCGACGCTGAGCCGGCTCGGCTACCTCCAGCAGGACCCGTTGACGCGCCGCTACGCGCTCGGCCCGCGCGTGCTCGACCTCGGCTTCACCGCGATCAACTCGATGGAGCTTCGCCACGTCGCCGCCCCCCATCTCCGGCGGCTCTCCGACGAGACGGGCCACACCGTGAACATGGCGATCCTCGACGAGGCGGACATCGTGTACGTCGAGCGCGTCCGCGCGTCACGGGGCCGCCAGAACGAGATCGACCTCGACCTCCACGTCGGCTCTCGCCTGCCCGCCTATTGCACCTCGCTCGGAAAGGTGCTGCTCGCGTATCTCGCGCCCGACCGGCGCGACGAGCTCCTCGCTGCGGTCGCGCTCGCCCGCAGGGGGCCGAACACGATCACGGACCGTCCGGCGCTCGTCGCGGAGCTCGAGCGGGTCCGCGCCGAGGGAATCGCGGTCAACAACGAGGAGCTCGCGTACGGGCTGCGCTCGATCGCCGTGCCGGTGCTCTCCGCCTCGGGCGAGGCGGTGGCGGCCGTCAACCTCGCGGTCCACAGCGCGATGCTCTCGATCGACGACCTCGTGGAGCGCCTCGGGCCGACGATGAAGCGCGCCGCCGGGGAGATCTCGGCACAGCTCGGCTACCGCCCCGCCGCGTCGGTCGGCTCCGCCTGAGTCCGAGCCCTACGCGCCCCAGATCTCCTCGGCCGTCTCCACGACGAGACGGAGCTTCGCCCGCTGCTCGTCCGCGGTGAGCGCGTTCCCGTGCACGGTCGACGAGAAACCGCACTGGGGCGAGAGGCAGAGCTGCTCCAGCGGGGCGTAGCGGCTCGCCTCCTCGACGCGCCGCTTCAACTCGTCCTTCGACTCGAGCGCGCCCTTCTTCGTCGTGACGAGACCGAGCACGACCTGCTTCGGCCCCCGCGGCAGGAACCGGAGCGGCTCGAAGCCGCCCGAGCGCTCGTCGTCCCACTCCATGAAGAAGCCGTCCACGTCGAGCTCGTCGAACAGCGCCTCCGCGACGTGGTCGTACCCTCCCTCGGCCACCCACGAGGAGCGGAAGTTCCCGCGGCACATGTGCGTTGTCACGGCCATCCCCGGCGGACGATCCCGGAGCGCCTCGTTGAGGTGGCGGATGTACTCGACGTGCTGCCCTTCCGGGTCGCCTCCGATCTCGAGGACGTGCCGCTGCTGCGCCGGGTCGTTCAGGTACGCGAGGCTCGTGTCGTCGAGCTGGAGGTATGTGCACCCGAGCTCGCCGAGGCGGCGCACCTCCTCGCGGTACGCGGCCGTGAGGTCGGCCCAGAACCCGTCGAGCTCCGGGTACACGCCTTCGTCGACGGCCGCGCGGCCGCCACGCCAGTGCACCATGCTCGGCGAGGGAATCGTCAGCTTCGGAACCGCGCCCTCCACGCAGTCCTGCAGGAACGAGAACGCGTCGCCGAAAATCGTCTCGGAGACGCCGATCGGGCCGTTCACGTGGAGCGCGGCCGCGGTGAACTCGAGACCGCCCTCCTCGTTGCGGAAGGAGACCTTGACCGTGTCGTCCGCCGTCGTGATCCCGTCGAGGCCGTAGATGAAGTCCATGTGCCACGACGTGCGCCGGTACTCCCCGTCGGTCACCGCGCGCAGCCCGACCTCCTGCTGCATGCGGACGGCGTCGCGAATCGCGTCGTCCTCCGCGGCGCGGAGCTGCTCGGCGTCGATGCGACCGGCCGCCGCGGCCTCCCGCGCCTCGAGCAGCGCGGGCGGGCGGAGCAGGCTCCCGACGTGGTCGGCGCGGAAGGGAGGCGTCGCGCGGTCGGCCATG
>DASSUT010000156.1:0-11044 GCA_035706725.1 Gaiella sp.
CCTCCGCGAGCGCATCGTGTTCCTCGGCCGTCCGGTCGAGCCGGAGATCGCGAACACCGTCGTCGCGCAACTCCTGTTCCTCGAGGCCGAAGGGCCGGACAAGGACATCGACCTGTACGTGAACTCGCCCGGCGGCGACGCCTACGCCGGGATGGCGATCTACGATGCGATGCAGCACGTGAAGTGCGACGTGAGGACGATCTGCTTCGGGATCGGGATGTCCGCCGCGGCGGTGATCGTCGCGGGCGGGGCGCCGGGGAAGCGGCTCGCGCTCCCGCACGCGAAGCTCATGATCCACCAGGGCTCCGCGGGCGCCCGCGGCGCGCCGACCGACATCGCGATCGCCGCGCGCGAGATCGAGGCATCCACCCGACAGATGGCGGAGGTTCTCTCGAGGCACACCGGACGGCCGGTCGAGCAGGTCATGGAGGACATCGACCGCGACCGGTTCATGACGCCGGCGGAGGCCGTCGAGTACGGCCTCGTCGACCGCATCCTCGAGCCGCGCGCGCCCCTCCCGGTGGAAGTAGCATCGGCCGCGTGACGGTCGGCGGCATCCACCATCTCGGCGTGGCCGTCGACGATCTCGACGAGGCGCTCGCGACCTACGGGCGCCTGTTCGGAGCGACGGTCGAGCACCGTGCGACGGTTCCGGAGCAGGGTGTCGACGCGGTCTCGGTCCTCGTCGGCGTCGACCGGGTCGAGCTCCTCGCGCCGACCGGCGAGGACACGCCCGTCGGCCGGTTCCTCGCGAGCCGGGGCCCGGGGATGCACCACGTCGCGTACGAGGTCCCCGACGTCGCCGCCGCGCTCGCGGAGCTCTCGGCGGCCGGGGCGCAGCTGATCGACGAGGTCCCTCGCGTCGGCCTGTTCGGGCTCGAGGTCGCGTTCGTCCATCCCGACGCCGTCCACGGCGTCCTCACGGAGGTGGTGTGCCCTGTCTGACCAATCGATCCGCATCGAGCTCGCTTTCGACGGTGGGCAGATCGTCGCCGCGACGGTCGAGCCGGGCACCGCCGACACGATCGAGCGCGCGCTCACGGCAGGGGCAGGCGGCACCGTGCAGCTCGACGCCGCCGACGGCCGGCTGACCGTCGTCGTGCCCCGCGTCGTGTACCTGAAGCGCTACCCGCCGGAATCCAAGGTCGGCTTCGGGGCCTGACGGACGACCAGTAGCCTGAGCGCGCGATGGCGCTCGAGGTCGGGATCGTCGGGCTGCCGAACAGCGGCAAGACAACGCTGTTCAACGCGCTCACGCACGCGGGCGCCGAGATCACCGCGTACGCGTCGGTCAGCGACAAGCCCAACGTCGGCATGGCCGCGATCGCGGACGACCGCCTCGGACGGCTCGCGGCCCTGGTCTCCGCGCGCAAGGTGACGCCCGCCGCGATCCGCGTCGTGGACGTGCCGGGAACCGGGCCGGAGCTCCTCGGCAACCTTCGGCAGGTCGACGCGATTCTCGCGGTCCTGGACGGCTTCTCGGCGGACGCCATCCCGGACGACGACCTCGAGACCCTGAAGCTCGAGCTGCTCGTCGCGGACCGCGACCACGTCGAGCGGCGGCGCGAGCGGGTCGCGAAGGAGGCGAAGTCCGGCGACGCCGCGACCCGCGCCGAGCTCGAGGTCCTCGAGAGGCTCGTCGCGCACCTCGACGCCGGAAGGACGCTCGCCGACTGGCCGGGCGAGCTCACGGAGGCGCTCGATCCGCTCACGACGAAGCCCTTGCTCGCGGTCGAGAACGGGCCGCGCGGGATCGACTGCAAGCTCGAGGCGGAGCTTGCGGAGCTCCCGGAGGACGAGGCGGCCGAGTTCCGGGACGGGCCGTCCGCGCTCGACGAGGTCGTGCGGAGGCTCCAGGATGCGCTCGGGCTCATCACGTTCTTCACGGTGGGCGAGAAGGAGACGCGGGCCTGGACACTCCGGAAGGGCCAGACCGCGCTCGACGCCGCCGGCACGATCCACTCGGACATCGCGCGCGGCTTCATCCGCTGCGAGGTGATCTCGACCGAGGACCTGCTCGAGGCGGGCTCGCACGCCGAGGCTGCCCGCCGCGGTGTTCAGCGGCTGGAAGGGAAGACGTACGTGGTGCAGGACGGAGACGTGCTGAACGTGCGCTTCAACGTGTGAGGGCTCACCCCACGGCGACGAGCGCCGCCCCGCCGAGCGCGAGCACGCCGCCGACACGGTGGCCGCGGGCGAGCCGCTCGGCCAGGAACAGACGCGCGAGCGCGATCGTCGCGAGCGGGTAGAGCGCGCTCAGCACCGCGACGACGCCCGCGGAGCCGCGCGTGGTCGCGACGGCGACGAGGACGTTTGCGGTCGTGTCGAACACGCCGACCAGCGCGATGGTGGGGAGGAGCCCTGTGGGCGGGCGGATCGGTGCGGCGAGCGCGAGCAGCGCCGCGAGCGACAGCGCGGTCGACGTCGCGCGAGCGATCACGACGGCCCACGTCGCGCCTCCGTCGGAAGCGGCGTCGAGCCCGACCACGAAGAGGCCGAAGCCCAGCGCCGCCACGAGCGCGAGCGAGACGCCGGCTGCGAGCCCCGTCCCCCGCGACCCGCTCGGCTCGCGGGCGAGCAGCACGACTCCCGCCATCGCGCTCGCGATCCCGCCCCACTGGAGCGCGGACGGCACGACGCCTCGCGCGGCGTCGACGGCGAGGGGCACCGCGGGACTGACCGCCGAGATCGGCGCGACGATTCCCATCGCCCCGACCGCCATCCCACGGTAGAGCGCCGCGAGCCCCACCGCGCCGGCCGCCCCGGCACCGGCCGCGGGCAGGGCGTCACCTGCACCTGGGACGGAGGCGCCGCTCGCGAGTGCCCAGCCGAGGACGCCGACGAGGCCCACGGCCTGGGAGAGCGCGAGCACGGTGAGCACGTGTGCCTTCCGGGAGGCGAGCCCGCCGAAGAAGTCGCCCGTGCCCCACGAGAGCGCTCCCAGGAGCGCGAGCGCCGCCGCCCCCACGCGAGCTCAGTGTCCCTTCCAGTGATGCGGCCACGTTCCTGGCGTGCGAGGAGCAAGCCAGGCTAGGACGCAGGGAGCCTCGATACCAGTAGGTATCGGGGCGACCGAGGACGACGCATGGCGCCGCTGATCGTACGCCAGGGACCTGGAGGGCATTGCTGGAAGGGGCACTAATCTTTGCCGACCGGCCGAGTCGCGGCCTGCGCGTCGAGCTGGTTCGCGTGGTACAGCACCGCCGCCTCGGCGGTGCGCGCCGCGGGACGGTCGTGGTGTACGGCGATCGCGTGCACGAGCTCCGCGCGCGCGTCCGGCTCCAGCGCGCCGGCGTGCTCCTCGACGAGCCGGATGCCGAGCTGGACGTGACCGAGAAGGGCCCCTTCGCGCGTCGGGCGAAACGCAGGGCCGCGCCCGAGCTCGTTCACGCGGCCCGCGTCGTGGAGCAGCGCCGCTGCGAGGAGGAGATCGGAGCGGAGTCGCGGATGGAGCTGTGCGGTCTCGCGGCAGAGCGTGGCGACGCCCACCGTGTGCTCGAGCAATCCGCCGGCGTAGCCGTGGTGCCCGTCCACGCCCGCTGCGGGCAGCGAGCGCATGCCGTCGCGCACGTCCGCAGAGGAGAGGACTGCGCCGACCGTCGCGGCGAGCCCCGGGTGAGCGATCTCCCGCGCGAGGAACTCGAGGAAGCCCTCGAGCTCGTCCGCGTCGCGGCGGAGCGCCGGCGCCAGCGCGGACGGGTCGTCGTCCGTCGCCTCGAGCGCCCGGACCTGGAGCTGGAGTCGCCCGTCGAAGCGCTCGACGCGACCGAGAACGCGCACCGCGTCGCCCTCGGCGAAGCGGCGGTCGAGCAGCTCGACGTCGTCCCAGACGCGTCCCTCGATGCGGCCGCTCGGGTCGACGAGCTCGAGCGCGAGGTACGGCCTACCCTTGCGCGTGACGAGGCGACGCTTCCGCGCGACCGCGAAGACCCCGTCGACTGTGCGGTCCTCCGAGAGCTCCGCGATCGTGGTCGCCACCGCGTGAGTGTAGGCTCGGCGGGTGGCCGACGTCCGTCCGTTCCGCGCGGTCACGTACGCCCGGCCGAGCGCCGATGTCACGGCACCGCCGTACGACGTTCTGGACGACGCGCTGCGAGCCGCCCTTCGCGCCCGGGACCCGCACAACGTCGTGTGGCTCACGTCGGACCCGGACGAGGCGGCGGCGGGCCGCCGGTTCCGCGAGTGGCTCGACGAGGGCGTCCTCGTCCGCGACGACGAGCCTGCCGTCTGGGTTCTCGAGCAGGACGTGCCCGTCGGCCACGGTGTCCCGCTGCGCAGGACGGGGATCGCGGCGTCGCTGCGCGCCCAGCCGTACTCCGACGGCGTCGTGCTGCCGCACGAACAGACTCACGCGGGCACGAAGCGGCGTCGCCTGCGCCTGCTCCGCGCGGCCCGCGCGCAGCTCGAGCCGATCCTCCTGCTCTACGACGGGCCGCCCCCGCTCGAGGCGCCGGCGCGCCCTCCGGATCTCGATGCCGGTGACACGCGGCTCTGGCGGGTCGACGGCGAGGGCGTCGACGAGGCGTTCGCGTCCGCGCAGCTCCTCATCGCGGACGGTCACCACCGGTACGAGACCGCGCTTGCGTACGCGGAGGAAGCCGGCCCCGACCGGCTCCTGGCGGTGCTCGTCTCGACCGAGGACCCCGGCCTCGTGATCCTCCCCACGCATCGTGTCTTCGCCCGTCGCGCGGACGTCGACCCCGGCGATGAGGCGTTCGCGAACGTCGAGGACGCGCTCGCGGCCCTCGCGTCGGAGCCGTACGACCACGGAGCGGCGGTGTACCTCGGCCAGGACGGGGCGCGGCTCGTGCGCGGACGCCCGGGCGAGCTCGACGTCGAGCTCGTGGAGCGGTTCGGCCGCGAGGGCGTGTCCTACACCCCGGACGAGGCGGAGGCCGTTCGGCGCGTCCGGGCGGGCGAGGCCGACGGCGCGTTCCTGCTCCGCGCGACGAGGATCGAGGACGTCTTCGACCGCGCGCGCCGCGGCGTGGCCATGCCACCGAAGAGCACGTACTTCTTTCCGAAGCTGCTCTCGGGCCTGTTGTTCCATCCTCTCGAGCCGTGACCGACTGGCTCGCATTCTCCCGGGCATGCGTGAGCGACCTGGAGGCGGTCTTTGCGAACCTGCCGACCCGCATCGAGCGGGAGCCCGTGCTTCGGGCCGGCGAGGGCGGGGACGACACTACCGCCGTCGATGCGGCGGCGGAGGCGGCGATCGTGGCGCGTCTCGAGGAGCTCGGCGTCGACCTGACCCTCGTCTCGGAGGAGCTCGGGACGCGGACGTTCGGGAGGGGCGGCGACCTCCGCGTCGTCGTCGACCCGATCGACGGCTCCGTCAACGCGAAGCGCGGCATCCCGTTCTTCTCGTTCTCGCTCGCGGTCGCGGACGGTCCGGCAATGGATCACGTGTCGTTCGGCTTCGTCCACGACTTCGGGTCGGGCGAGGAATGGGTGGCCGACCGTGGTGGCGGCACAATGCTCGGGGGCGCCCTGCTCGAAGCGCCCGCGCCGAAGGACACGATCGAGATCCTCGCGCTCGAGGGCACGACGACGGCCGCGATCGCTGACGCGGTGCCCGCACTGCGCGGCGTCGCGAAGCGGCTGCGCGTGATGGGCTCGCTCGCGCTGTCGCTCTGCCACCTGGCGGCGGGCCGCGTCGACGCGGTGTGTTGCCTCAAGCCCGCGCGGTCGGTCGACGTCGCCGCCGCGCAGCTCCTCGTACGCGAACGCGGCTACGCGATCGAGCTGTTCGAGGATCCGCCGTTCTCCGCCGCGCCGCTCGACCTCGGCCAGCGCTCGCGGGTGGTCGCGGCGGCGACCCCGGAGCTCTGCGCGCAGCTCGCCACCGCCCTGTCCTGAGCCGCTGACAACGCTCGTGGTGAATCACCAGACGCGTTGTCCCCGCTCCATGAGATGTCCGCGTGGCTACGCTGGACGGGATGGCACCTGATCGCGACGCGATTCTCACCGCGCTCGAGCGGGTGATCGACCCCGAGCTGAAGCGCCCTGTCACCGAGCTCGACATGGTGCGGGACGTCGCCGTGGCAGAGGACGGCGCGGTCGCCGTCACCATCGCGCTCACGGTGGCCGGCTGCCCGCTCCGCGCGAGCTTCCAGGACCAGGTCGCGCAGCACGTCGGCGCCGTGCCCGGCGTGACGCGGGTGTCGCTCGAGTTCGACGTGATGACCCCCGACGAGAAGGCCGCTCTTGCGAGCCGCCTGCGCGGCGGCCGGGCGGCCAAGGAGATCAGGCTCGATCCGTCGACCCGCGTGGTCGCGGTCACCTCGGGCAAGGGTGGCGTCGGGAAGTCGACGCTGGCCGCGAATCTCGCCGCGGCGCTCGCCGAGCGCGGCGAGCGCATCGGCGTCCTCGACGCGGACGTGTACGGCTACTCGATCCCGCACGTGCTCGGCGTGACCCAGCGTCCGATCGTCGTGGACTCGATGATCGTGCCGCCCGTTCGCGGCGATCTCCACGTGATGTCGATCGGCCTCTTCGCCGAGGACAATGCGCCGATCATGTGGCGCGGGCCGATGCTCCACCGTGCCCTCGAACAGTTCCTGTCGGACGTCCACTGGGGCGAGCTCGACACGCTCGTCGTCGACATGCCGCCCGGCACCGGCGACGTCGCGATCTCGATCGGCCAGCTTCTCCCGCGGGCGGAGGCGCTCGTGGTGACGACCCCGCAGCCTGCCGCGCAGCAGGTGGCCATTCGTGCCGCCGTGATGGCTCAGAAGACAGGCATGCGCGTCGTCGGGGTGGTCGAGAACATGTCGTGGCTCGTGGGCACCGGGCAGGAGCTGTTCGGCTCGGGTGGGGGCGAGGCGCTCGCACACCAGATCGACGCGCCGCTCCTCGCGAAGATTCCGCTCGACCCTGCACTCCGAGAGGCCGCCGACGCCGGCCGGCCCGTGCTCGAAGCCGCGCCCGAGACCGAGGCGAGCGCTGCCCTGCGGTCACTCGCGGAGGCCGTCCAGGCGCGACGCCCGGCCGCCATCCGCAAGGCGCTCACGGTTCTCTGAGCGACGCGTGTGGCCCGTCGGCCGACGCCTCGCTTCCCGAGGGAAGGGAGCCCGGAGGCTCCCTTCCGTGACGGCGAGCCCAGCGGCGATGGGCTGCCGTCTCTGCACGTCCGCGCCGGGGGGAGGCGCGGCCATCCAGTCGTATCCTCACACCCTCGTGTGAAGATGACGTAAGCGTACTGTGTGGGGCTAGGCTCTCGCATCGTGAGGCGGGCAGAGGCGATCGAGCGGCTCCTCTCGCACGGCCTCTCGGAGCCGGACGCGACGGTCGTCGTGGACCACCTCGAGGTCGCCGACCGGATGGGGAGGAGCGGCCACGGGCTCGCGCGGCTCCCGTGGGTCGAGGAGTTGCTCGCGGGGGAGCGCGATCCGCGCGGGCGTCCCCGCCGGATCGACCGGAGCGAGGGTTTCGAACGTTGGGACGGCGGCGGCGCGCTCGGCTACGTCACGCTCGCGGCGATCTGCGACGCGCTGGTCGAAGACCCACCGTCACAGGCTCGTCTCGTGGTCGCGGAGTCGTGCTTTCCGAGCGGCGCGCTCGGCGCCTGGGCGCGCCGGCTCGCGGACGCGGGTCTCGTCGCGGTCGTGACCGCGAACTCACCGCCGCGCCTCCCGCACCCCGAGGGCGGACCGCCGCTGACGGGGACGAACCCGATCACGATCGCGATCCCCTCCTCCGACGGGAGCCCCGTCGTGGCCGACGTCTCGATGGGCGCGGTGACGCACGGCGACGTGCTCGCGGGAAGAGCCCGTCCGGACGAGCTCGTCCCGTTCGGAGGACCGCTCGCGCACAAGGGGTTCGCGCTCGCGGTCGGCGTCCAGTTGCTCGTCGGCGCGCTCGCGGGCCCCGAGTCCGGCGCAGTCGTGCTCGCGGCACGGCCCGAGCACGATCCGGTTCCCGCGTTCAGAGAGCTCGCGGCCGGCCTGAGGCTGCCGGGCGACGCGTGGCGCGGCTAGGCCGTCTGGGCGGCGGCCCAGCGAACCGACACGGCGCCGTGCACCTCGGGCAGCGGCAGGGTCGACGCCTCCGCCTCGACCGCGTCCCGTTCGGCCCGGGAGAGCGGGCGCCACGGCTCCATGGTCACGGCGGCACCCGACCGGCGCCACGTGCCGGCGACCTCGCCGCCGACGAGCAGCGCACCGGGCCAGACGCGGGAGGTCCAGAGCGCGGCCCGATGCCGCGGCTCCGCGACGAGAAGCTCCCGCTCGACACCCTGGAGCAGGTAGAAGGGATCGCCGCTCGGGAGGAGGCGAGCCGGAGCCGGAGGCCGGTCGGGCGCACGGAGCCGCGCCTCGTCGGAGGCGAGGACGAGTCCGTCGCCGACCGGCGTGCGCACGGGGAGGAGGGACGCAGCGAGGGCGTCGAACGCGGCGAGCGCCGCCTGCGACGAGATCCCGGCCCAGAGGGCGAACCTCTCGCTCGTGCCCGGCCCCACGCCGTGGAGGTACCGGCGCGCGAGCTCGACGCGCGCGTCGAGTGGGTCGATCTCGGGCGCGCGCACGGTCCAGACGGTCGGCCGCCGGGCGCCGTCCCAGCGGATCAAGACCGTCCCGGTCAGCGCGGCGTAGCGCAGCGCGTTCGGGTGGACGCCGAGCGCGGCTCCCGCCTCGTTCGCGTCCAGGCGGCGACCGTCGAGGAGCGCGTCGAGACGCGCGGCGAGGTCGAACGCCTTCCGGCGGGTCGCGCCGGAATCCGGAAGCCTGCCGATGGTGAACGGAGCGTGCTCTCCCGCCGGGACGACGTACGCCGTGTAGCGCAGGCCCCACACCTGGACGAGCGACGGATCCTCCCACGTATCCGCCGCCGTTTCCTCCACGCGCGCGTGGAGGGAATGCAACGCGGACCGGGGGACGCTGTCCTGGAGGCCGGCCGAGGCAGCGCGTGCGAGCGAGGACGACCCGGGTGCGAGGCGCTCGTCGAGGCCGCCCGTCGTCCGCCGAAACGCGAGGATCTGCTCGCGCGCGAGCTCGAGCGGCGCGACTCGAGCCAACAGCCCTAGACGCTCACCGCAGGGAGCCCGGCAAGCGCCGTCGCGAGCTCGCCCTCGTCGTAGTCACGGTCCTCGAGCACGCCCGCGAAGTAGTCCATGTAGGCCTGCATGTCGAAGTGCCCGTGCCCGGAGAGGTTGAACAGGATCGTCTCCGCGCTTCCTTCCTCCTTGCAGCGGAGCGCCTCGTCGATCGCGGCCTTCACGGCGTGGTTCGCCTCCGGGGCGGGGAGGATGCCCTCGGCGCGCGCGAAGCGGGCACCCGCGTCGAACACCTCGGTCTGGTGGTACGCGCGCGCCTCGATCAACCGGAGCGCGTGCAGGTGGCTCACGAGCGGCGCCATGCCGTGGTAGCGGAGCCCGCCTGCGTGGAAGCCCGGGGGCACGAAGGTCGAGCCGAGCGTGTGCATCTTCACGAGCGGCGTCAGATGGCCCGTGTCGCCGAAGTCGTACGCCAGCTCTCCTCGTGTCAGCGTCGGGCATGCGGCAGGCTCGACCGCGATCACGCGCACGTCCGAGCCGCCGCGGAGCTTCTGGCCGACGAACGGAAGCACGAGCCCGGAGAAGTTCGACCCCCCGCCGGTGCAGCCGATCAGCACGTCCGGGTACGCGTCGGCGAGGTCCATCTGCGCGATCGCCTCCTCGCCGATCACCGTCTGGTGCAGGAGCACGTGGTTCAGCACGGAGCCGAGCGAGTACTTCGTGTCGTCCCGCTGCGCAGCCTGCTCGACCGCCTCCGATATCGCGATCCCGAGGCTGCCGCTCGAGTCGGGATGCTCCGCCAGGATCGCACGGCCGGCCGCCGTCTCCTCCGACGGGCTCGGGACGCACCGCGCGCCGAACGCCTCCATCAACGCGCGCCGGTACGGCTTCTGCTCGTACGAGACGCGCACCATGTAGACCTCGATCTCGAGACCGAACAGCGCGCCTGCGAACGCCAGCGACGAGCCCCACTGGCCGGCACCGGTCTCGGTCGTGATGCGTTTCACTCCCTCGCGCGCGTTGTAGAACGCCTGCGCGACCGCCGTGTTCGGCTTGTGGCTCCCCGTGGGTGAGACGCCCTCGTACTTGTAGAAGATGCGAGCGGGCGTGTCGAGCTCGCGCTCGAGCCGTCGAGCGCGGAAGAGCGGCGTCGGGCGCCACTGGCGGTAGACGTCCCGGACCTCCTCGGGGATCTCGATCCGCTCCTCGGTCGAGACCTCCTGGAGGATCACCTCCATCGGAAAGAGCGGCGCGAGGTCGTCCGGGCCGATCGGCTCCCCGGTCCCCGGGTGGAGGACGGGCGGCAGCGGCTCCGGCAGGTCGGCCGCGATGTTGTACCAGGCCTCTGGGAGGCGGCTCTCGTCCAGGACGTACTTCACGGTCTCGCCCATGGCTCGGCTCCTCTCGTTCGTGTCAGGGGCGGGGGAAAGACGGGTCGTCGCGGATCGACGCGAGGTCGTCGTCCGCCTGCGCGAGCTCGAGGAACCGGTCTTCGAGGGCCGTCGCCTCGCGCAGCCGTGCAAGCGCCTCCTCCGACCGCCCCGCGCGGGCGAGCGCGCACGCGAGGTTGTAGTGCGTGACGCCGCTCGAGGGCGTCTCGGCGAGGTGCTCCTCGAGCACCGCGATCGCCTTGTCCCACTCCTCGGTCGGCCAGTACGTCAGCGCCTCCGCGGTTCGCTCCCAGTGCGACGGAATGAACGCGACGCCGGGCTTCGCGCCCACCGCGAGGATCGTGGTCCCCTGCGTTCCCACCGCTCCCCGCTTGACTGCCGGGTCGGGCACGTGGACGACGGTGCCCGCGGGCGCGTCGAACGCCTTGCCGTCGAGCGTGAAGGTCGCCTGCCCCGAGACCACGACGTAGAGCTCCTCGTGCTGCTCGCCCTCGAGCTCGTCGTGCTCGCCGATCACCTGCTGGCCGTCCTCGACGGCCGTCCATGCATTGATCCCGAACGCCTGCACGCCGAGCGTGCGCCGGACCGCGTGCCACCGCGGCCCCCCGGCCTGGTCGAGCGAGATCTCGTCGAGCGAGACGACGCGGAACCGCTCGCTCAT
>DASSUT010000157.1:0-3378 GCA_035706725.1 Gaiella sp.
GCCAGCACCCAGCCGATCTTCGGGATGTTCAGGCCGAACAGCACGCGTGAGAACGGCTGCGCCTTCGACGCCTCGATCGCGGCCACGGCGCGTGTCGCCGAGACCTCCCCGTAGCCCTCGATCGAGGCGAGCTGCTCGGCCCTCAGTCGGTAGAGGTCGGGCATCGAGCGGAGCAGGCCCTCCTTCCAGAGACGGCGCACGAACTGCTCGCCGACGCCCTCGATGTCCATCGCCGCGCTCACCCAGTGGATCAGCGTCTCGAGCCCGCGCGAGGGGCACGCGCGGTTCGGGCAGCGGTGCATGACCTCGCCCTGCGGCTTGACGACCGCTGTGCCGCAAAGCGGACAATGGGTCGGCATGCGGAACGGCTTCGTGCCCTTCCGGTGCTCCCCGGCCGGGCCGACGACCTGCGGGATCACGTCGCCGGCGCGCTGGACGATCACGAGGTCTCCCTCCCGGATGTCCTTGCGGTTGATGTCCTCCTCGTTGTGGAGCGTCGCGTTCGACACCGTGACGCCGCCGACGTGCACGGGCTCGAGCTGCGCCCAGGGATTGAGGGCGCCGGTCCTGCCCACGCGGATGTGGATCTTCTCGAGCGTCGTCACGGCGGTGGACGGAGCCCACTTGAACGCGCGTGCCCACCGCGGGCGCTCGTGCAGTGCGCCGAGGCGGCGCTGCTGATCGAAGTCGTCGACCTTGATGACGATCCCGTCGATCTCGTAGTCGAGCTCCGCACGACGTGTCTCCCACGAGACACACCGCTCGGCGACCTCCTCGATCGTCTCGAGTCGCTCGGTGTGCGGATTGGTGCGGAAGCCGTGCTCTCGAAGCCAGAGCAGCATCTCCCACTGGGTCTGCGGCAAGGTGCCGTCGCGTGCGCCGACGCCGTACACCCAGAGCGCGAGCGGCCGCGCCGCGGTGACGCTCGGATCGAGCTGCCGGAGTGATCCGGCGGCCGCGTTCCGCGGGTTCGGAGCCGGCTTCTTCCCCGCCTCGACCTGCGTCTCGTTGAACTTCGCAAAGCCCGAGAGCGGGAAGTAGATCTCGCCGCGGACCTCGAGGAGTGCCGGTGGCTCCTCGCCGCCCCGGTCGAGGATCGACAGCGGGACGGTGTCGACCGTGCGCAGATTGCGCGTCACGTCCTCCCCGCGGCGGCCGTCGCCACGCGTCGAGCCACGCACGAACCTTCCCTGCTCGTAGACGAGGGAGATGGCGGACCCGTCGATCTTCGGCTCGATGACGTACGCGACGGGCTCGTCGGTCCCGAGCCGCTTGCGGACGTCGGCCGCCCACTTCTCGACCGCCTCGGCCGTGGTCACCTTCTCGAGCGAGCCCATCGGCTGCAGATGCTCGACCTTCGTGAACCCCGCGGCGGGCTCCCCGCCGACGCGTTGGGTCGGCGAGTCCGGGGTGACGAGCTCCGGATGGGCCCGCTCCAGCGACTCGAGCTCGTCGTAGAGCGCGTCGAACGCGCTGTCCGCGAGCTCCGGATCGTCGAGGACGTGGTAGCGGTAGTTGTGGTGCGCCACGAGCCGGCGGAGCTCCGCGACGCGGGCGGCGGCGTCGACCTCCTCAGAGGAGCGCATGGAGCTCCTCGGCGGTGTGGACGAGCGCGTCCGGCCCGGCACGGAGCAGGCGCTCGTCGGGGTGGATCCCGCCCCAGCCGACCGCGACGGTGAACACGCCGGCCGCGTTTCCGGCCTCGACGTCGAACGGCGAGTCGCCGACGAACGCAGCATCCTCCGGCGCTGCGTCGAGGCGCCGCAGAGCCTCGAGCACGGGGTCGGGCTCGGGCTTGTGCTTCTCGGTGTCCTCCGCACCGACGACGACGTCCATCGCGGCGCGCAGGTGCGGGAAGCGAGCGAACGCGAGCTCCACGGTGCGGAGCCGCTTCGCGGTCACGATGCCCAGGCGGCGTCCCTCGTCCTTGAGCCGCGGGAGGAGCGCCACCACGTCGTCGAACGCCTCGAGGGACGCGTGGAGCGGCTCGTTGTGGGCGCGGTACGCCTCGACGAGCTCGTCGACCCGGTCGGGGTCCAGGTCCCGCATCTGCGCGAAGAGGCCGGGGCCGCCGATCGCCGACCGCACGAGCTCCTCGTCGGGCTCGCGCCCGAGCACCGCCATCGACGCGTGCCGCATCGACGCGAGGATGATCGGCCCCGAGTCGATCAGCGTGCCGTCGAGGTCGAAGAGGACGACGCGTCGCATGTGGCCGATCGTAGCCGGGCCCGGGCCCGGCTACGGTCGGCCACTCACCGCGCGCCGTCGGTGTCCGACTTCAGTCGGACACAGGCTCCTCCGGTTCCTGAGCGGGATACTCCACCCGCTCCAGGTACAGCCCCCAGGGCGGTGCGGTCATCCCGGCCTCCGACCGGGGACGCCCCTCGAGCAGCCGCGGCACCGAGTCCGGCGCCTCGAGCATCGTCCCCACCAGCGTCCGCACCATATGGCGCAGGAACGAGTCGGCGGTGACAGTGAAGTGGAGCTCGTCGCCGCGCCACTCCCAGGCGGCGGCGCGGATCTCGCGACGGAACACCTCGTGCTGTGTCTCCGTCGGCGTGAACGCGGTGAAGTCGTGCTCCCCGACCAGCGCCGTCGCACACCCCGCGAGCGCCGTCTCGTCGAGGGGCCTGGGCCACCACAGCGAACGTGCGGCCCGAAGCGGCGCCCGCGTGCGGCGGGCGAGCACGACGTAGCGGTAGGAACGCGCCGTCGCGGTGAACCGGGCGTGGAAGCCGTCGGGAGCCGGCTCGGCCGCCGTGACCGCCACGTCGTCCGGGAGGACGCCGTTGAGCGCCTCGGGTAGACGCCCGACAGGAGGGCCGCCGACCGCCTCGAGGGTGGCCACCTGTCCGGTGGCGTGCACGCCGGCGTCGGTACGACCGGCGACTGCGAGGCCCGCCCAACCCGGTACGACCGCGTCGAGCGCGGCGCGGAGGGCCCCCTCGACCGTCCGCTCGCCCGGCTGACGCGCCCAGCCCTTGAACCCGGTCCCGTCGTACTCGAGCGTCAGCTTGAGCGTCGCCACGGGGTTGCTTGTAACACAGTGTTACTTGGCCGGCTCGACCTCGAGCACGAGCCCGTCGAGCGCCGTCACGACGACCTCGGCGCCGGGCAGCACCTCCACGGACGAGCGTGCCTCCCAGACCTCGCCGTCGAGCTTCACCTGGCCCCGGGGCGTCAGCGGCCTGACGACCACCGCCCGCCGGCCCACGAGCGTCTCGGCGCCGACCGTGGCGCGCCGGCGCTTCGACCAACGGACGAAGAACACGGTCTCGCCCACGTCGATGGCCGCCGCGACGACGATCGCGACGACACCCCACGGGCTCGGGAGCACCGTGAGCGCGAGCACCACCGCGATGATCGTCAGCATCGGGA
>DASSUT010000158.1:0-11139 GCA_035706725.1 Gaiella sp.
GCGCGGAAGCGCTTCTTGCACGTGCGGCAGTCGACGAGCGGGTCGGTGAAGCCGGAGACGTGCCCCGAGGCCTCCCAGACCTTCGGGTGGAGGATGATCGACGAGTCGAGCGCGACGATGTCGTCCCGCTCGCGCACCATCGCCTCGAGCCAGCGGGCCTTGACGTTGTCCTTGTGCAGGACGCCGTAGTGGCCGTAGTCGTAGGAGGACCCGAGCCCGCCGTAGATCTCCGACGACGGGAACACGAACCCCCGCCGGCGGCTCAGCGAGACGATCTTCTCCATCGTGACCTCGGTCGCCATCGGGCGGACAACGCTACCGGTGATCCATCATCTAGCCTCCCGCCGTGGCCGACCAGGTCCCCGTCGAGCTCCACATCGTCTCGGACTCGACCGGAGAGACGGCGGCGCGGCTCGTGCTCGCGCTCGAGGCGCAGTTCCCGGACCTCGCCTTCGAGGAAGTGCGGCATCCGCGCGTCGAGTCGGTGGAGGACCTCGCGCTCGCGGTACAGCGCGCTCGCGGCCGGCCGGCCGTCATGGTCTACACGCTCGTCGAGCCGGGGTATCGCGACTCGATGCGGCAGTTCTGCCGACGAGCGCGCGTGCACTACTGCGACCTGCTCGGGCACCCGATCGACTCGATCTCGCGGGTCGCCGGCGTCGCGGCGCGCATGGAGCCGGGCGCGCGCGCCCCACTCGACCAGACCTACTTCAACCGGATCGAGGCGATCGAGTTCGCGGTTCGCTACGACGACGGGGTCGGCGGCGGCCTCGACGAGGCCGACATCGTGCTCGTCGGCGTCTCGCGCACCTCGAAGACGCCGCTCTCGATCTTCCTCGGCTACCTCGGGCACAAGGCCGCGAACATCCCGATCGTGAAGGGGGTCGACCCGCCGGAGGCGTTGTTCGAGATCGACCGCGCGAAGATCGTCGGCCTCACGATCGATGCCGAGCGGCTCGCCGAGATCAGGGAGGAGCGCGTCCGCTCGATGGGAGCACCGCGGCGGCGCTACGCCGACCTCGAGGCAGTGTTCGAGGAGCTCGACGCGGCCTCGCGGATCCACCGGCGCCTCGGGTGCCCCGTGATCGACGTCTCGGAGCTGTCGGTCGAGGAGACCGCCCTGCGGATCGTGCGGCTCGTCTCGGAGCGTGGCCGCCGCCACGAGGGCTCGCGCGCGTGACGGGGCCGAACGACCGCTATGGCGTGCTCGCCCGCGGGATCCGGCGCGACCTCTCCGAGAAGGGGTGGGTGCCGGTCCGCTACTGGGTTCTCTGGTGGAGCGCCCTCGGTGCCGCGATGGTGCTGTTCTACGTCGTCCTCACCCCGGTCTGGCTCGGCCTTCGCGCCGCCGCGTGGGTCGCGGAGCTCCGCTCGCGCGCCCGCGGACGCGTAGGGGGCGCGGCGTAGGGCGCGCGGCGTAGGGCGCGCGGCGCTCGCCGTCCTGCATAGGATCGTGAACGTGGCTTTCGTGTACGCGTTCGACGAGCAGGCGCCCGGGGGCCGGGAGCTGCTCGGCGGCAAGGGCGTCGGGCTCGCGGAGATGACCGCGCTCGGCGCGCCGGTGCCAGCCGGGTTCACGGTCACGACGGACGCGTGCCGCGAGGTGATGCGAACCGGCGACGTCCCCGACGGCCTGTGGGACGAGATCGACGAGCACGTGGCGCGCCTCGAGCAGCGTGCCGGCAAGCGGTTCGGCGACGCGTCCGACCCGTTGCTGGTTTCGGTCCGCTCGGGCGCCGCGATCTCGATGCCCGGGATGATGGACACGATCCTGAACCTCGGCCTCGACGACGAGGCGGTGGAGGGGCTCGCAGCTGCCACCGGAAACGCACGGTTCGCGTACGACTCGTACCGCAGGCTGATCCAGATGTTCGGCGAGGTCGTCGACGGCATCGACGCCCACGCGTTCGAGGGCAAGCTCCAGGAGCTCAAGGGGCGCCGCGGGGTCGAGCTCGACGTCGACCTCACCGCGGACGACCTCAAAGGCCTGATCGGGACGTTCCAGGAGATCTACGAGCGCGAGGTCGGCGCACCGTTCCCGTCCGACGCGTCCGAGCAGCTCCGGCGCGCGGTGCGCGCGGTGTTCGACTCCTGGGACTCGCCGCGCGCCAAGGTCTACCGCCGCACGTACGACATCCCCGACGACCTCGGCACGGCGGTGAACGTCGTGCAGATGGTGTTCGGCAACAAGGGCGCCTCCTCGGGCACCGGCGTGTGCTTCACGCGGGATCCCTCGACCGGCGAGCGTCGGCTGTTCGGGGAGTTCCTGGTCGACGCGCAGGGCGAGGACGTCGTCGCCGGCATCCGCACCCCGGAGCCGATCGAGCATATGCGCACGCTGATGCCCGACGCGTACGGCCGGCTCGTCGAGGCGCTCGAGCGCCTCGAGGCGCACTACCGGGAGATGCAGGACATCGAGTTCACGGTCGAGGAGGGCGAGCTCTTCCTGCTCCAGACCCGCACGGGGAAGCGGACCGCCCGGGCGGCGCTGCGGATCGCGGTCGAGATGACCGACGAGGGGCTGATCTCGCGCGAGGAGGCAGTCGCGCGCATCGACCCCGGGCAGCTCGACCAGCTCCTCCATCCGATGATCGACCCGGACGCGGAGCTCGACGTCGTCGCGACCGGGCTCAACGCGTCCCCGGGGGCCGCCGCGGGCGCGATCGTGCTCGACGCAGACCTCGCCGAGGAGCGGGGACGCGCCGGCGAGGACGTGCTCCTCGTCCGCTGGGAGACGACCCCGGACGACATCCACGGGCTGATCCACGCACGGGGCGTGCTCACCGCGCACGGCGGCATGACGTCCCACGCAGCGGTGGTCGCCCGCGGGATGGGGAAGCCGTGCGTCGCCGGCTGCGAGACGCTGTCGATCGACCTCGGCTCGCGGACGATCCGGCTCGGCGACGTCGAGCTCGCCGAGGGCGACCACCTCACGATCGACGGCGGTACCGGGCGCGTGATCGTCGGCGCGGTCCCGCTCGTCCCGCCCGAGATCGACGAGCGCTTCGGGACGATCCTCGACTGGGCCGACGCGCTCCGGCGGCTCCGCGTGCGCGCGAACGCCGACACGCCCGAGGACGCGGCGAAGGCGCGCGAGTTCGGCGCCGAGGGGATCGGCCTCTGCCGCACCGAGCACATGTTCATGGCGCCCGACCGGCTGCCGGTCGTTCAGGACATGATCCTCGCCTCGGACGCGAACGGCCGCCGGGCCGCGCTCGACCGGCTGCTGCCGTTCCAGCAGACGGACTTCGAGGGGATCTTCGAGGCGATGGCCGGACTGCCGGTCACGATCCGGCTCCTCGACCCGCCGCTGCACGAGTTCCTCCCCTCCGCCGAGGAGGCGACCTCCGAGACGATGCGGCGGCGGATCGAGCAGCTCCGCGAGGCGAACCCGATGCTCGGGACGCGCGGCTGCCGGCTCGGCCTCCAGTACCCGGAGATCTACGAGATGCAGGTGCGCGCGATCGTCCGCGCGGCCGCCGCGGTGCACGAACGCACGGGTGAGGCGCCGCTCGTCGAGATCATGCACCCGCTCGTGGGCTTCGGTGAAGAGCTCCGCCGGCTCCGGGAGCTCACCGAGCGGGCGGCCGCCGAGGAGACGACGGTGGATCACCTGGTGGGAACCATGATCGAGCTGCCGCGGGCGTGCATGCGCGCGGACGAGATCGCGGAGCTCGCCGACTTCTTCTCGTTCGGGACGAACGACCTCACGCAGACCGCGCTCGGGTTCTCGCGCGACGACGCCGAAGGGAAGTTCCTCACGTACTACCTCGAGCAGGGCATTCTCGAGCGGAACCCGTTCGAGGTGCTCGACGTCGACGGTGTCGGCGGCCTGATGCGGATCGCCGTCGAGCGTGGTCGCGGCGCCAAGCCCGGGATCAAGCTCGGGATCTGCGGCGAACACGGCGGCGAGCCGCGCTCGGTCGCGTTCTGCCACACGCTCGGGCTGGACTACGTGTCGTGCTCGCCGTACCGTGTGCCGCTCGCGCGGCTCGCAGCAGCCCAGGCCGCGCTCGCCGAGAGCGGCGTCACCGCGGTCGCGGTCGGCGGCTGAGCCAGCGATCCGCCGTAGTCGTAGTTCTCGACGCGGACGGCCGCCACGACGACGCTCGCCACGCCGACCGCGACGACGAGCGCGGGCCCGATCCAGCGAGGGCGGGTGTGGCGGAAGTGGACGAGCGCGAACGTCGCGAGGATCCCACCCACGAGCCCGCCGATATGGCCCCCGACCGAGATGTTGTTGTGGAAGGCGAACGTCAGCACGAGGTTGAGGACGATCAGCGTCAGGGCCTGCCCTGCGAGAGTGCCGGTCGCGACGTACTCGAGCACCAGCAGCGCGCCCATGATCCCGAAGATCGCCCCCGAGGCGCCGACCGTCGCCTCGAGCGGATTCGTCAGCAGGAGCGCGCCCGCCGAGCCGGCGAGACCCGAGACGAAGTAGACGAGCAGGAAGCGCCACGTGCCGAGCGCCTGCTCGACGATCGTGCCCAGCCAGTAGAGCACGAGCATGTTGAACGCGATGTGGAGGATCCCCGCGTGGAGAAACATCGCGGTGACGAGCCTGTACCAGTCACCGTTCAGGTCGATCGCAGCGCCGATCAGGGCGCCGTCCTCGAAGACCTTCCCGCCGGGAGCGTCGATCCCCGAGCCCTGGTAGATCGTGACGAGGTACACGAGGACGTTGAGCGCGACGAGACCGACCGTTGCGGGTGCCGCGAGCCCCGCGACCCTCCGCTGCGCCTGGCGCACCTGACGAGGGCTCGTGGCCGCGCGGACGCGCGACTGCTTGACCGCGGCGTGCTCGGGGCACTTGATCCCGACCGGGCCGAAGTTCATGCACTCCTCGCAGATCGGCCGGCCGCATTCCGAGCACGAGACGAGCGTCTCGCGGTCGGGATGGCGATAGCAGCGAGGAGCCGGGGCGGTGGCCACAGGGACGGCTAGCGTACCCGCGTGCGCGTTCACGTCGCGTTCACTCCCGACGAGGCAGCGGCGGCCCCGACGGGGATCGTGATCGACGTGATCCGGGCCACCTCGACGATCTGTCAGGCGCTCGACGCGGGCTACGAGCGCGTCTGGTGCGCGGCGGAGGTGGAGGACGCGCGAGCGCTTCGCAGCCCCGAGGTGACGCTCGGCGGGGAGCGGCAGGGGGTGCGGATCGAGGGGTTCGACCTCGGCAACTCGCCGAGCGAATACGTCGAGCCGCGCACGCCGACGCTCGCGCTCTCGACCACGAACGGAACGCGCGCGATCGTGACCGCCGCAGCGCGCTGCGACCGGGTGCTGATCGCCTCGCTGCTGAACCTCGAGGCGGTGACGGCCGCCGCTGCGGCGCACGGCGAGGACGTTGCCGTGTTCTGCGCCGGAGTACGGGGCGCGTTCGCGCTCGACGACGCCTACGTGGCGGGCCGCGTGGCGGAGGGCCTCGGGTGGGAGCGCAGCGACGCGGCGGAGGCGGCCGTCCGGCTCGCGCGGTCGTACGGGAGCGCGGAGGAGGTGTTCCGTGCGTCCCGCTCGGGCCGAGATCTCATCGAGCACGGGCCGGTGCTCGAGGCGGACATCGCCTTGTGCGCGAGGGAGAGCGTGCTCGACGTGGTCCCCCGTCTGGTCGGCTTGCATGGGGTCGCCGCGGAGCTCAGGCCGTAGTGTCCCGCTCGTGACCGGCGCCGAGGAGCTGGGGCGGGACGGGCGGCTGCGCGGCAGTGCCGCGGTCGAGCTCGTGGCGGCGGCGTACGCGGCCGAGAGCGCTCACGGCCCGCGCCTCGCTCGCGGGTTGTCGCTCGCCGACCTTGCACACGCCGTGGCGCTCGTCGAGGGCGGCGATCTCGCCGGTGACGACGCGAGGTCTCTCCTCCGGGGACTGCTCGAGCTGCACGCGATCCCCGGCGACGAGTTCCCGTGGGACGCGTCGCGCGGCGACGCGTTCAACGCACGGGAGGCAGAGCTCGAGCGGCGCATCGGTCGGGCGGCCGCGGGCTGGCTGAGCGCGGGCCGTCCGCGACGCGAGGCGTTTCGCGTCGCGCTCCGGCTGACCGCGCGCGTGGGTGTGCGGGAGCTGCACGACGCGCTCGTCGCCCAGGTCGCGGCACTCGCCCGGCACGCAACCGAGACCCGCTCGGCGCTCGCGACCGACTACACCTACCTCCAGCCCGCCCAGCCGACGACGGTCGGGCATCTCCTCCTCGCGTACGCCTACCCGGCGCTTCGCGACGGCGAGCGGGCGCGCGCCTCACATACGGCCCTGGGCGCGAGCGTCGCAGGAGCGGGCGGGAGCGCCGGCTCGCGCTGGTCGCTCGATCGCGCACGGCTCGCCGAGCTGCTCGGGTGCGAGGGAATCGTCGAGCACGCGAAGGACGCGGCGTGGCAGGCCGACGTGTACCTCGAGCTCCTCGCGACCCTCGCGATCGCCGCCACGCACCAGAGCCAGCTCGCGCAGGACTTCGAGATCTATGCGAGTCAGGAGTTCGGCCTGGTCGAGCTCGCCGACGCCCACAGCCGGGCGAGCGCGTTGATGCCGCAGAAGAAGAACCCCTACGCGCTGGCGGCGATCCGCACGCAGGCAGGCCAGGCCGCCGGCGACGTCGCGGGCGCGGTCGTCGCGCTCCACACCGGGTCCGCGCGCACGGATCACTTCCACCTTTTGAACGGCACCGTGCCACGAGCGCTCGACGAGGCGGTCGCGATCGCACGGCTGACCGCGTCCGTGCTGGAGGGCATCGAGTTGCACGCAGAGCGCTTCGCGGGGATCGCGCGCGAGCGCTTCGTCACCGCCGCCGACGTGGCCGACGTCCTCGCGCTCACGGCGGGCGTGGACTACCGCAGCGCGCACACGATCGTCGGCCGTGCGGTTCGCGAGCTCGTCGATGCAGGCGAGCCGCCGTCTGCGCTGACGGCGCGCCGTCTCGCCGACGCGTCCGTGGCCGCGACGGGAAAGCCGGTCGAGATCGACGAGACGGTGCTCGGCGACGCACTCGACCCCGCAGCGTGCGCCGCCGCCCGCCGGCAGGTCGGCTCGTCGTCGGAGGCCGCCATGGCGGAGATGCTGGACGGGCTCCGCGCGACACTCGACGAGCACGAGCGCTGGAGCCGCTCGGCACGGGAGGCCGAGCTCGCGGCGGAGACGGCGCTCCTCGCCCGCGCCCGCGAGCTGTCCTGAGGAAGACGACACCGCACCGATGTCGAGGACCAAGAAGCGGCTTGACATGCAAAGAGATCTTTGCAAAGATTACTTTGCATGGAACGGCAGGTCGAGCTCCGTGATCCCGCCTCGCTGCGCGCGCTCGCGCACCCGGTTCGGCTCCGCCTCGTCGCGCTCCTGAGGCGCGAGGGTCCGCTGACCGCCTCGGAGGCGGGACGGCGGCTCGGCGAGAGCTCGGGCAGCACGAGCTACCACCTGCGCCAGCTCGCGCGGTTCGGGCTCGTCGAGGAGGACGGGGGCGGCCGCGGGCGCGCCAAGCCGTGGCGGGCAACCTCGCTCTACACGTCCTGGCCGAGCCGCCCGGAAACCGAGGAGCTCGCCGAGGCCTCGCTGGTCCTCGACCGCTTCGTGGTCGAGCGCTATGGCGAGCGCCTGGCCGAGTGGATCGAGCGGCGCAGGGACGAGCCGCGCGAGTGGGTCGAGGCCGCCGCGTTCGGCGACAGCCTGCTGTACCTCGACAGGGACGAGCTCGCAGCTCTCCGCGACAGCCTCCAGGCGCTCGCGGAGCCGTACCTCGAGCGCATCGCCGATCCGGCGCTCAGGCCCGCCGGGGCGCGACCGGTGGCGTTCGTCCAGATTGCGTTCCCGGTCGACGAGCCGTGATCGTCGAGTCGCAGGCCCCGCCGCGGAGCCGGCGGCTGTCGCTTCCGCGTCTCCTCCGCGAGAGCGCGGTGTTCCGCAGCTACTGGAACGCGCATACCGTCTCGCTGTTCGGCGACCAGGTGTCGTACCTCGCGCTTCCGCTCGTCGCCGTGCTGACGCTCGACGCGAGCGCTCGGGAGATGGGCTACCTCACGGCGGTCGCGCTCCTGCCGAACCTCCTGTTCGCGCTCCACGCGGGCGCCTGGGTCGACAGGCGCGGCAAGCGGCGCCAGGCGATGATCGCCGCCGACGTGGGCCGCGCAGCGCTGCTCCTGAGCGTGCCCGTCGCCTATCTGCTCCACGTGCTCACGTTTCCCCACCTGTATGCGGTCGCGTTCGGGGCGGGGGCGCTCTCGGTGCTGTTCACCGTGTCGGACTCGTCGCTCTTCCAGACGATCGTCCCGCGCGAGCGCTTCGTCGAAGCGAGCTCGCTCCTGAACGGAAGCCGCGCGTTCTCGTTCGTCGCCGGCCCGTCCGTCGCCGGCGTCCTCGTGCATCTCGTCACCGCGCCGGGCGCGCTCGTGCTGGACGGCCTGTCGTTTCTCGCGTCGGGAGCGTTCCTCCACCGCATCCGGCCCGAGGAGCCTCCGCCCGACGGACGGGGCGGCGGCGTCACGATCGGCCTGCGCTGGATCGTGGAATCGGCGGTGATCCGCGCCACTCTGCTCGCGACCGCGACGATCAACTTCTTCAACTTCGTCTTCGCGGCGCTGTTCGTGCTCTATGCGACGCGGACGCTCGGCGTCTCGCCGGGCACGCTCGGGCTCGTGCTCGGCGCAGGCGCGGTGGGCGGGCTCGTCGGGTCGGTCGCGGCCGCTCCCGTGGCGCGGCGGATCGGCGTCGGGCCGACCCTCGTCCTCGGTTGTGTGCTCTTCCCGGCGCCACTCCTGCTCGTACCGCTCGCCGGGGGCTCGCAGCACGTCGTCCTCGCCTGCCTCTTCCTCGCGGAGCTCGGCTGCGGGTTCGGCGTGATGCTGCTCGACATCAGCGCGGGCGCGATCATGGCGGCGGTGATCCCGCCGCGCCTGCGCTCGCGGGTCTCCGGCGCGTACACCTTCGTCAACTACGGGGTGCGCGTGCTCGGCTCCCTCGTCGGCGGGCTGCTCGGGAGCACGATCGGGCTCCAGCCCGCGCTCTGGATCGGCACGGCCGGCGCCCTCCTCGGGGTGCTCTTCCTGCTGCCGTCGCCCGTGCCGCGCATGCGGGAGCTGCCCGAGCACGGGGAGTAGGCTCGTCCCGTGCGGGCCGAGCGTGCAGCCTCGTTCGCCCGGGTGGCGGCCGCGTACGAGCAGGCCCGCCCCGGGTATCCGGCCGACGCCGTGCTCTGGGTCGCGGGCGAGACGCCCTGCGACGTCGTCGACCTCGGCGCCGGAACCGGCAAGCTGACCCGCTCGCTCGCCGCCCTTGGGCACCACGTCGTCGCGGTCGAGCCGCTCGCCGAGATGCTCGCCCAGCTCCGTGCCGCGGTGCCCGGGGTCACTGCCGTGGACGGGTCGGCGGAGTCGATGCCGCTGGCCGACGAGTCCGCGGACGTCGTCGCGTGCGCGCAGGCCTTCCACTGGTTCGACCACGAGCCGGCACTCGCCGAGATCGCCCGCGTTCTGCGGCCCGGCGGACGGATCGCGCTCGTCTGGAACGTGCGCGACGAACGCGTCCCGTGGGTCTCCGAGCTGAGCGACGCAATGGTCGGGCGGACCGGTGTCGACCGCGGAGCGGTCGCCCCGATCGAGCGGAGCGGCCTGTTCGACGAGGTCGAGCACGCGACGTTCGAGCACACTCAGGCGGTCGACCGGGAAGGGCTTCGCGCGCTCGTCCTCTCGCGGAGCTACTGCGCGGTGCTCCCCGAGGAGGAGCGCGCCCCGATCCTCGGCAGGGTCGACGCGCTGTTCGACGCGCACGCCCGCGACGGGATGCTGACGCTTCCGTACGTCGTGGAGTGCTTCCGCGCAGCGCGGCGCTGATCGCGGAGACCGCCTCCCTTGACACGCGAACGCACGTTCGATAGAACGTACGTTCCCTCGTGATCGCGTGCCTCCTCATCCCAGGATTCGAGCTCCGTGCGGCGCTCCGCTCCCGGCCGAGGCTCGCGGTCGTTCCCGCGGCACTCGCGCCCGAGCCGGGGCGCGAGCAGCTCGTCGGCCCGGTGACCGCGGCCGCGGAGGCGCTCGGAGTGACTCCCGGAATGCGCCTCGGAGAGGCGCTCGCGACGTGCCCCCAGCTGGTGCTCGTCGATCCGGACCCGGCCGGGGCCGAGCGGGAGTGGGAGGGGGTGCTGCGGCGCCTGGAGGACGCGGGGTTCGGGGTGGAGCCGCTCGAGCCCGGAGCGGTCGTGTTCGAGACGACCGGGGTCGAGCGGCTCTACGGAGGGGTGGAGGCGGCGCTCCGCAAGGCGCTCGCCTCCGTCGGGCCTGCCTGGGATCCACGGGCCGGCGCGGGCGGGCGGCGGTTCGTCGCCCTCGCGGCGGCGAGCGTGGCACGCCCGGGGCAGGCGGTGATCGTCGAGGGGAGGGAAGAGCGGTCGTTCCTCGAGCCGCTCCCGCTCTCGCTCCTGCCGCTCGACGAGGGGCGGTACGCCGAGCTGGAGGGCCTCGGCGTCCGCACCCTCGGATCGCTCGCCTCCTTACCGGGCGGAGCGGTGTCCGAGCGGCTGGGGCCGGAGGGGAAGCGGGCGTGGAGCCTCGCGCGCGGCGGGGAGCGCCGGCGCGTGCGTGGGCGATCGCCCGCGGCAGAGTTGGCCGAGGCGCTCTCCTTCCCCGAGGCGGTCGCGAACGAGCTCACGCTGCGCCGTGCGTTCGGCGCGTTGCTCGACCGGCTGCTCGCGCGGCCCGAGCGGGAGCGGCGCCCGTTCCGGAAGCTGGCGCTCGCCGCGCGGCTCGTCGGCGGCGGCTCCTGGCGGCGTACGGTCACCCTGCGGGAGGCAACGGCCGAACGTGGGCGGCTCCGAGCGGCGCTCGGCCCGAAGCTCGTGGAGATTCCGGCACCGGTGGTCGAGCTTCGACTCGAGGCGGTCGAGCTCGCCGAGCACGAGGGGCAGCAGCTCGCGCTCCTCGCACCCGAGGGGCAGGAGACGGACACGCTCCTGCGGGAGGGGCTCCGCCAGGTGCGTGCGAGCGCGGGCGGCGGCGCCGTGGGGGCGGTCGTGGAGGTCGCGCCGTGGTCGCGGATCCCCGAAACCCGGGCGCTCGTCGTCCCCCGCGATGTCGGATGATCTCCACGCACGGCGTCGCGGCGCGGCTCAACGCGCCCCGCCGGGCGCTCGTCGAGACGACCGTGGGAGGAGAGCCACGGCTCGTGAACCG
>DASSUT010000159.1:0-9159 GCA_035706725.1 Gaiella sp.
GCCGGCTCGTACACACGCGTGAGGCCGGTCTCGGCGGCGTCGAGCAGCGACGCTCTCAGCTCTTCGTCGCCCGGCTCGAGCCGTGCGCTGCGCCCGAGCGCGGCGACGAGGCGCCCGGCCTGCTCCTCCACGTCGTGCCGATGGTCGCGCCAGGCCTCGGCGACGGCGCGCAGCACCTGCGTGAACGCGGGCAGCCCGTGCCGCGGCTCGGGCGGGTAGTACGTGCCTGCATAGAACGGCCGGCCCGTCGGCGTCATGAACACCGTCGTCGGCCAGCCGCCCTGGCCCGTGAGCGTGACGCACGCGTCCATCGTCATCGCGTCGACGTCGGGGCGCTCCTCGCGGTCGACCTTCACGCTCACGAAGAGCTCGTTCATGAGCGCCGCGGTTCGCGGGTCGGAGAACGACTCGTGCTCCATGACGTGGCACCAGTGGCACGAGCTGTAACCCACCGACACGAGCAGCGGGCGGTCCTCCTCGCGCGCACGGGCGAACGCCTCCTCCCCCCACGTGTACCACTCGACCGGGTTCTCGGCGTGCTGGAGGAGGTACGGGCTCGACGCTTCCGCGAGACGGTTCACGTCTTTGTTCTTACCCGCCGCAGGTGGCGGACGAGCTCGATGAGGCCGGTGATCGAGATCGCGACCACGAACGCGAGGATCAACCCCTTCCAGGGCTGGTTCTCGAAGGTCTTGCCGCCGAAGTAGCCGAGGCATGCGGCGTACGTCCCCCAGATCAGGCCCGCGAGCACGTCCGCGGCCAGAAAGCGCCGATACGGGAACGTCTGGACGTAGCCCGACGAGAACGTCGTCGCGGTGCGCCCGCCGGGGATGAAGCGCGCGATCACGATGATGTACGTCCCGCGCTCGTCGAGCTGGCGCTCCGCCCAGGCGAACGCCGCGCGGCTCTTGTCGCTCTTGAAGACACGCTTCACCGTGTGCTCGCCGAACCAGTGGCCGAGCGCGTACGAGACGTTGTCGCCGGCGATCGCGCCGGCCGAAGCGCAGAGGATCACGAGCGCGAGCTGCAGGTCGCCGGTGCCGGCGAGCACGCCCGCCGTGATCACCACGGTCTCGCTCGGCACGAGCGGGAAGAACGCGTCGATCATCGCGACCGAGAAGATCGCGAGGTATGCCCAGTCGCTCGAGACCCAGCTCTCGAACTGGCCGAACAGGGCGAGGACCCCGGGCAGGAACACGACGAGCGGCACTTGCCCATCCTCGCAAAGACGCTTTGCGGAGCGGCCACGACCGCGGCGGGCAATGATTGGGCCATGACCGAGCCCCCGCTCCGCGGCGTCCGCGTGCTCGACGTCACGACCTCGATCGCCGGCCCCTATTGCGGCCAGATCCTCGCCGCCCTCGGCGCGGACGTCGTGAAGGTCGAGCGACCCGACACCGGCGACGACGGGCGCGCGTGGGGGCCGCCGTTCTGGGACGGCGAGGGGACGATGTTCCTCTCCGCGAACGCCGGGAAGCGCTCGCTCGCCCTGACGCTCCGCGACCCGCGTGGACGTGACACTCTCCTCGCGCTCGCCGGGCGGGCCGACGTGTTTGTCCAGAGCCTCCGCCCGGGCCTCGCCGAGGAGCTGGGGCTCGGGCCGGACGCCGTCCGTGCCCGGAACCCGCGCCTCGTGTACTGCACGGTCGGCGCCTACGGGCGGACGGGCCCTCTCGCCCGCGAGGCAGGGTACGACGCGCTCATGCAGGCCGCCGGCGGGCTGATCTCGGTGACCGGCGAGCCCGGCCGACCCGGCGTCCGCGTCGGCACGTCGACGATCGACCAGGGCACGGGGACGTGGGCCGCCCTCGGGATCGTCGCCGCGCTGCTCGAACGCGAGCGCACCGGCGAGGGCTGTGTGGTGGACGTGTCCCTCTACGAGACCGCGGTCGGCTACCTCGGCTACCACCTCGCCGGGTTCTTCGCAGACGGCACCGTCCCGTCGGGCGAGGGGACACGGTTCCCGATGATCGCGCCGTACGAGGCGCTCTCGACCGCCGACGGCGAGCTGATGGTCGCCGGCGGCAACGACCGGATCTTCGGCGCGCTCTGCGACGTGCTCGGCGTGCCCGAGCTCCTCGACGACCCACGCTTCCGCACGAACGCCGACCGCGTCCGCAACCGCGACGCGCTCGCGGCGCTCCTCTCCGCCCGCCTCGCAACCGACGGGACGGCTGCGTGGCACGAGCGGCTGACCGCGGCCGGCGTTCCCACGGCTCCGGTGGCGGACGTGCGGGACGTGGCGCTGTCACCGCAGACGGCGGCGCTCGGGATCCTCCAGCCGCTCGACCATGCCAGGATCGAGGACCTGAGGCTCGCCGCCCTGCCGCTCTCGTTCGACGGCCGGCGCGCGCTCCATCCCAGCGCGCCGCCCGACGTCGGCGAGCACTCCGAGGAGGTCCTCCGCGACGCGGGCTACCGAGACGAGGACATCGCCGTGCTCGCGGCCGAGGGCGTGATCGGCACGTGAGCACCGGCCACCTCTCCCCCTCGTTCAGTGCGACGCTGCGCGTCCACCTGCCCGACAGCCCCGGCTCGTTCGCACGCCTCGCGCAGGCGATCGGCGACGCCGGCGGGCTCCTCGGCGCCATCGACATCGTCCGGGTCGAGCCCGGCGTCAAGGTGCGCGACGTCACGGTCGAGGCGACCGGCGCGGAGCACCTCGAGCGGATCGCCGAGGCCGTTCGCAGCCTCACGGGGGTCGAGGTCGAGCATGTCTCCGACCGGACGTTCCTCCTGCACCTCGGTGGCAAGATCGCCGTGCGCCCGAAGGTGCCGCTCAAGACGCGCGACGACCTCTCGATGGCCTACACCCCAGGTGTGGCGCGGATCTCGACCGCGATCGCGAACGACCCGTCCGCGGCCTGGACCCTGACCTCGAAGCAGAACACGGTCGCGGTCGTGACGGACGGGACCGCCGTGCTCGGCCTCGGGAACGTCGGGCCGGCCGCCGCGCTGCCGGTGATGGAGGGGAAGGCAGCGCTCTTCAAGGAGTTCGCCGACGTCGACGCATGGCCGATCTGCCTCGCGACCACCGACGTCGACGAGATCGTCACCACGGTGACCGCCATCGCGCCCGGCTTCGGAGGCATCAACCTCGAGGACATCTCCTCGCCCCGCTGCTTCGAGGTCGAGCGCCGGCTGCGCGAGACGCTCGACATCCCGGTCTTCCACGACGACCAGCACGGCACCGCGGTCGTCGTGCTGGCCGCGCTGCTGAACGCGTTGCGGGTGGTGGGCAAGAAGCTCGCCGACGTCCGGATCGTGACCACGGGGGTCGGGGCGGCGGGGATCGCGGTGACCGACATCCTGCTGGCCGCCGGAGCGCGCGAGATCATCGGCTGCGACGAGGGCGGCGCGATCTGCCGCGCCCGAACCGATCTCTCAGAGGCGAAGGCCGCCTATGCCGAGCGGACGAACCCCGGGGACGAGCAGGGCTCGGCCGACGAGCTCCTCGCCGGCGCCGACGTGTTCCTCGGCTTCTCCGTCCCCGGGGCGATCAGCGCCGAGGGCGTCGCACGCATGGCGCCAGGCGCCGTCGTGTTCGCGCTCGCGAACCCGTTGCCCGAGATCGCACCCGAGGACCTCCCCGCGGGCCGGGTGACGGTCGTCGCGACCGGGCGCTCCGACTACCCGAACCAGATCAACAACGTGCTCGCGTTTCCGGGCGTCTTCCGCGGCGCGCTCGACGTCCGGGCGTCCGCGATCACGCGCGGGATGGAGCTCGCCGCGAGCGCCGCCATCGCAGGTGCGATCCCCCGCGACGAGCTCGGGCCCGAGTACGTGGTCCCGAGCGTGTTCAACCGCGACGTCGCGCCGCTCGTCGCCGCCGCGGTCGCCGAGGCGGCCGAACGGGACGGCGTGGCGCGCAAGACGCGCGCCTAGCCCTACTCGTAGTGCAGTGCCTCGAGCGGGTCGAGCCTCGCCGCCCGGCGCGCGGGGAAGATCGCCGCGAGGATGCCGACGACGATCGCCGCGATCGCGAACACGATCACCTGCGACGTCGGGAACGAGAACACGAGGAAGTCGACCTTCGCGATCAGGAGCCCGCCGAGGATGAGCCCGAGCACGATCCCGACGAACGCGCCGATCAACGCGGTGATCACGCTCTCGTGCCGGATCATCCGCCGGGTCTGCCGGCGCGTGAGCCCGATCGCACGGAGCATGCCGATCTCGCGGGTGCGCTCGAACACCGTGAGCACGAGCGTGTTCACGATCCCGAACAGGCTCACGATCACGGACAGCGCGAGCAGCACGTAGAGGATGTTCAGGATCGAGTTGAGCGCGGAGATCTGGTTGTCGATGAACTGCTGCCGCGTCTGCACCTTCGCGTTCGGGAACCCGGAGAGCGCCTTCTCGAGCGCCGCCTGGTTCGCCTCGGTCTCGCCACCCTTGACCTGCAGGAACGTGTAGAGGTCCTTCGGCTGCGGGTTCTCGGCGTCCCACGTCGCCGCGGAGATCGTCACCGGCCCGAACGGCGAGCCGCCGGTGGGCGGTTTGAAGATTCCCTTCACGCTGAACATGCGCGACTTCCCGGTCACGAACGTGACGTGGACCGGCGAGCCGAGCGAGAGGTTGTGGTCGTCGGCGAACCCCTTGTCGACGATCGCGCCGTCGGCGCCGAGGTTGCCGAGCACGTCCTGAGAGCCCTTCGTCCAGTCGAGCGTCATCACGTCCTTCGCCCCGGGCGTGACCGCGGTCGTGAACTGCGTCTGGCCGAAGACGAGGGTGTCGCCGGTCCGCACGCTGCCGGCCGCCGTCACGCCGGGCGCGCTCGCCGCGGCCTTGCCGACCGACACGGGGATCGGCGTGAAGTTGTTCTGGGAGGTGATCGCGTAGTCGGACGTGAAGATGTCGTTGACCGCGCCCCTGAACGACGCGGTGATCCCGGCGGCGAGCGTCGCGACGAGCGTCACGAGCGCGAGCCCGATCATCAGCGCGGCCGCCGTCGAGGCGGTGCGCTGCGGGTTGCGGCGGGCGTTGTCGCGCGCGAGCGCGCCCGCCGCGCCGCCGATCTTCGTCGCAGGCCAGCCGAGGAAGCCGGACAGCGCGGGGACGAACGGCGCCGACAGCATCGCGACGCCGATGAACACGAGCAGCGTCCCGAGGATCAGCAGGATCAGCACGGTCGACGTGCCGCTCGAGAAGAGACCGAGCACGAGCAGCGCGAACCCGAGCGCGGTGAGCACGACGGCGAACGGCGTGCGGAAGCGGTGGAAGCGGCCGGGTGGCAGCTCCGCGCCCTCGCGCACCGCCGCGATCGGAGGCACGCGGGTCGCGCGCACGGCCGGGAAGACGCTCGCGATCAGCGTCACCAGGATGCCGAGCAGGAGCGAGATCACGACCGTTCTCGTCTCGAACACGAGCCCGTTGTTCGGCAGCGTGAACCCGACCGCGTCGAACAACGAGAACAGGCCGGTCGCGAGCCCCAACCCGAGGAACAGGCCGACGACCGACGCGAGGATCCCCATCACGAGCGCCTCGAGCACGACCGAGGCCTGCACCTGGCGGCGCGAGGCGCCGAGCGTCCGCAGCGTCGCGAGCTCACGCGTGCGCTGGGCGATCGTGATCGAGAGGGAGTTCACGATCACGAACGCGCCGACGAACAGCGCGATCAGGCCGAACGCGAGCAGGAAGTAGCGGAGGAAGGAGATGAACTCGTCGGTGTCCCCGGCGTCCTTCTGCGCCTGCGCGTCACCGGTGCGCACCGCCGTGTTCGGCGGGAGGATCTCCCGGATCTGCTCGAGGAGCCGGGCGGACGAGACCCCCGGCTTCGCGGCGACGCGGATCTGGTCGAGCTTCCCCTCCTTGCGGAACAGCCGCTGGGCGGTGGGCAGGTCGAAGCCCGCGAGCGTCGCCCCGCCGATCGAGCTCACCGACCCGAACTTCACGATCCCGGAGATGCGCAGCTTCCTCACGGGTCCCTCGACCTGCACGCCGATCGTGTCGCCGGGCGCCAGGTCCTTCTTGCCGGCGGTCGACTTGTCGATCACGACCTGGTTCGCCCCCGGCCAGGCGCCCTGCACGAGCGTCAGCGAGTTGAACTCCGGCTGCGACGGGTCGACCGAGAACCCGAGGTTCGGCGCGCCGCCGAACGCGATCGCCTTGCCGTCGAGGACGAGCTGCGCGTTCTCCGAGGAGACCCCGCCGATGGCGGCCCGCACGTCGGGCAGCTCCTTGACCTTCGGGAGCAGAGACTGGTCGAACGACGTCTCCGTCGAGCCGGAGCCGCTCTGGACGTCGAACGGCGACTTGCCCGTGATCGTCGCGTCGGTGTTCCGGTAGATCTGCGTGAAGATCGTGTCGAACGCCTTGTCGATCGAGTCCGTGAGCACGAACGTGCCGCTCACGGTCGCGACGCCGAGGATGATCGCGATCGCGGTGAGCGCCGTCCGGAGCTTGCGGGTGAGGAGGCCCTTGAGCGTGAACGACGTCACAGCGCGCCGATCTCCTCCATCGTCGCCCCGATCTCCTGCTGCGACGCACCCTGGAGCTCGCGGACGATCGCGCCGTCCGCGAGATAGAGGACGCGGTCTGCGATCGCGGCGGCGCGCGCCTCGTGCGTGACCATCACGATCGTCTGCCCGAGCTCCTCGACCGAATGGCGGAGCAGCTCGAGGATCTCGCTCCCGGTCTTCGAGTCGAGGTTGCCGGTCGGCTCGTCCGCGAACACGACCTCGGGGCGGGAGACGAGGGCGCGCGCGATCGCGACGCGCTGCTGCTGGCCGCCCGAGAGCTCCGCCGGACGGTGCGAGAGCCGGTCGCCGAGCCCGACCGCCGAGATGAGCTCGTCGAAGAACTCCTTGTCGGGCTTGTCACCCGCGATCGAGAGCGGGAGCCGGATGTTCTCCTCCGCCGTGAGCATCGGGAGCAGGTTGAAGAACTGGAACACGAACCCGATGTGGCTCCGGCGGAGCTTGGTGAGCTCGGTGTCCTTGAGCGTCGTGATCTCGGTGCCGGCGATCGCCACGGAGCCGGAGGTCGGCCTGTCGAGCCCCGCGAGGATGTGCATGAGCGTCGACTTCCCGGAGCCGGACGGCCCCATCACCGCGGTCAGGCGCCCGCGCGGCACGTCGACGGACACGCCGCGGAGCGCGTCGACCGCCGTCTCGCCCTCGCCGTAGCGCCGTGTCACGTCGCGCGCGACGACGACGATCCCGTTCTGATTCATCCCGTCTCCTGTCATCGTGTCCGACAACCAGCGTGACCGCCGCCGCGCGCACGCGTGGTTCGGCTAACCCCACTATGCCCGTGCGGGGCAGCCCCGAACGGCTCAGGCCCGGACGCGGCGCTCGGCCTCGGCGAGGACGTCGCCGAGAATCCCCACGATCTCGTCCATCTCCGTCTCGGTCGCGACGAGCGGCGGCGAGATCTGGACGACCGGGTCGCCGCGGTCGTCGGAGCGGCAGATGAGCCCGGCGTCGAAGAACGCCGGGGAGAGGTAGCCGCGGAGCAGCGCCTCGCACTCGGCGTCGTCGAAGGTCGCCTTCGTCTCCTTGTCCTTCACGAGCTCGAGCGCGTAGAAGAACCCGGCGCCGCGGACGTCGCCGACGATCTCGAGGTCGAGCAGCGTCTCGAGCTTCGCGCGGAACACGTCCTCGTGGTCGCGGACGTGCTCGACGATGCGCTCGCGCTTCATGATCTCGATGTTCTTGAGCGCCGCCGCGCACTGCACGGGATGGCCGCCGAACGTGATCCCGTGCGTGTACATCGACGTCGCCTCGAGGAACGGCTCCGCGACCCGGTCGGTCGCGATCACCGCGCCGATCGCCGCGTACGACGACGAGAGGCCCTTCGCCGACGTGATGAGGTCGGGTCGGATGTCGTAGCGCTCGGAGGCGAACCACGCGCCGATCCGACCGAAGCCCGTGATCACCTCGTCCGCGGAGAGCAGGATGTCGTAGCGGTCGCAGAGCTCCCGCACGCCGCGCCAGTAGCCGACCGGGGGCGTGAAGGCGCCGCCCGAGTTCTGGACCGGCTCCATGTGGACGAGGCAGACGGTCTCCGGCCCCATCGACTCGATGGTGCGCTCGAGCTCGGCCAGGAGGTCGGCGGTGAACTCGTCCTCGGTCTCCTCGGCCGGCCGGCGGTAGCGGTTCGTGTTCCGGACGTTCCGCACCTCCGGCACGAGCGGCTCGAACGGCATCCGGATCGCGGGGATCCCCGTCAGCGAGAGCGCGCCGAGCGTCGTCCCGTGGTACGCCGTCGCGCGGGTGATCGCCTTGTAGCGCCGCGGTGGCATGCGGAGGTTCGCCGCGATCGCGTCGTGATCGCGCTCCGGGGTCGAGACGCCCGTGCGCAACCGCTTCTCGCCACGCGCGAGGTAGTACTGGCGCGCGAGCTTCCATGCGGACTCGACCGCCTCCGAGCCGCCCGAGACGAAGAACACGCGGTTGAGGTCCCCGGGGGCGAGCGACGCGACCTCGCCCGCGAGCTCGATCGCGCGCGGGTGCGCGTACGTCCAGTTCGTGTAGAACGGCAGCTCGCGCATCTGCTCGAGCGCCGCCTGTCCGATCTCCTCGCCGTACGAGTAGCCGATGTTCACCGAGAACAGACCCGCGAGCGCGTCGAGGTAGCGCTTGCCGGAGGAGTCCTCGAGATAGCAGCCCTCGCCGCGCACGATGATCGGCACGTCGCTGTCGCGGAAGCCCCCGAGTCGCGTGAAGTGCATCCACAGGTGGTCCTTCGCAAGCTGCTGCAGGTCGGCGATCTCGGTGGCGGTCATTCGGCTCCTGTCGTTCGTCTTGCGGATCGGTACTGCCAGTAGACGTTGCCCAGCGCGAGCGCGATCGCGATCAGGAAGATGCCGCTCGCGACGACGTTCACCTGCGGGGGAACGGAGACGCGCGCGATGCCCCAGACGAAGATCGGGAACGTCTGCGTCGCGCCCGCATTGAAGTACGTGATGACGAAGTCGTCGATCGAGAGCGCGAAGCCGAGGAGAGCGGCGGCGAGGAGCGCCGGGGCAAGGAGCGGCATGGTCACCTTGCGGAACGTCGTCACCTCGTTCGCGCCGAGATCCATCGCGGCCTCCTCGAGATGCCGGTCGAAGTCGATCAGGCGTGCCTTCACCGTGACGACGACGAAGCTGACGATGAACATGACGTGCGCGATGAAGATCGTGATGAACCCGAGCCTGAACACGGCCGTCGTGTTCAG
>DASSUT010000160.1:0-5274 GCA_035706725.1 Gaiella sp.
GCGGCTCCTGACGACCTGCGGCGCGTGCGGGCGGCGAGCCGCCTGCGGCCCTTGCGGTGGAGCTCTCGGAGGAGGCGCATCTCTCCCGCGTAGCCGCCGTCGGGGCCGTGCGTCTCGAGGATCGCAGGGAGGCTCTCGAACGCCGGGTGCGCGACGAACGTCGCGAGGCCGTCGCCCATCTCACCCAGGCCGAGCGAGGCGTGCCGGTCGCGGTTCGAACCGAGCGGCGCGCCCGCGTCGTTCACGTGCAGGCACCGGAGACGGTCGAGACCGATGCGCTCGTCGAGCTCGGCGAGCGCGGCGTCGAGGTCGTCGGGGTCGGTGACGTCGATGCCCGAGACCCACCAGTGGCAGGAGTCGAGACAGATACCGAGGCGCTCGTGCCGGTCCAGCCGCTCGAACAGTGTCCCGAGCTCGTCGAGTGAGCGCCCGATCGTGCCGCCCGCGCCTGCGGAGTTCTCGAGCACGAGCCAGAGCCGCTCGTCCGTGAGCTCGAGCAGCTCGCGGAGGGCCGGCACCGCACGCTTGTACCCGGCCTCGAGCCCCTTGCCGAGGTGCGAGCCGACGTGGAACACGACCCCGTCCGCGCCGATCGACCCGGCGGTCTCCATGGACGCGCGCATCGCGGTCACCGACTTCCTGTGGAGCTCGCGGTCGGCTCCCGCGAGGTTCACGAGGTAGAGCGCATGGCAGACGACCGCCTGGATCTTCGCCTCGACACGCCGGTCGCGGAACCGTGCGACCTCTTCCGCCGGGTGCGCGGTCGGCCTCCACATCCGCGGGCTCTGCGTGAACACCTGGGCGGCGTCGCAGCCGAGCTCCTCCGCCCGGTCGATCGCCTTCGAGATTCCACCCGCCGAGGACACGTGGGCGCCGAAGAGCACGCTGCAACGCTACAGCGGGCCGGCGTGCCGCAACTCGGGCGCGTGCTTACGCCCGGCGCCGTGCGCGCTACTCGTCGCTCGCGAGGAACGGGTAGCGGTAGTCGGTTGGCGGCAGGAGCGTCTCCTTCACCGTCCGGGGGCTCACCCAGCGGATGAGATTCCACATCGACCCCGCCTTGTCGTTCGTCCCGGACGCCCGCGCGCCGCCGAACGGCTGCTGGCCGACGACCGCGCCCGTCGGCTTGTCGTTGACGTAGAAGTTGCCCGCCGCATACCGGAGCTCCTCGTGTGCCTGCTCGATCGCCCGCCGGTCGTTTGCGAAGACGGCGCCGGTCAGCGCGTACGTCCCCGTCGAGTCCACGAGCCGGAGCGTGTCGTCCCACCGCTTCTCGTCGTACACGAACGCGGTGACGACCGGCCCGAAGAGCTCGTCCTGCATGAGCCGGAAGCCCGGGTCCTCGGTCTTGATCACGGTCGGCTCTACGAACCAGCCCTCGCTGTCGTCGGTCTTCCCTCCCGCCACGATCTCGGCGCCCGCCTCGCGCGCTTCCGCGATCGCGGCTGCCTGCGTCGCGAACGACGACCCGTCGATCACCGCACCCATGAAGTTCGTGAAGTCCCGGACATCGCCCATCCGGATCGACGCGACGTCCCGCTCGAGGGTCTCCCGGACGTCGTCCCACAGGTTCGAGGGGATGTAGAGCCGGGACGAGGCCGAGCACTTCTGCCCCTGGTACTCGAACGAGCCGCGCACGATCGCGGTCGCGACCGCGTCGGGGTCGGCCGAGGGATGCGCGAGGATGAAGTCCTTGCCGCCGGTCTCGCCGACGATGCGTGGGTAGTTGCGGTAGCGCCCGATGCCCTCGCCGATCGTGCGCCACATCGACTGGAACACGGCCGTCGAGCCCGTGAAGTGCACGCCGGCGAGCTCGGGGCTCCGGAGCGCCGCGTCTCCCAGCTCTCCGCCCGGCCCGAACACGAGGTTGATCACGCCGGGTGGAAGCCCCGCCTCCTCGAGCACGCGGAGCGTGTACCAGGCCGAGAGCGCTTGCGTCGACGCCGGCTTCCACACCACCGTGTTCCCCATCAGCGCCGGCGACGTGCTCAGGTTCGCTCCGATCGCGGTGAAGTTGAACGGGCTGACCGCGAGCACGAAGCCCTCGAGCGGTCGGTACTCGAGCCGGTTCCAGACGCCCGGCGACGAGACCGGCTGCTCCTCGAAGACGCGGACGAGGTATTCGGCGTTGAACCGGAGGAAGTCGATCGTCTCGCACGCGGCGTCGATCTCCGCCTGGTGCGCGGTCTTCGACTGGTTGAGCATGGTCGCGGCGTTGAGCGTCGAGCGCCAGGGGCCGGAGAGGAGCTCGGCCGCGCGCAGGAAGACCGCGACCCGCTCGTACCAAGGGGTGGACGCCCAACCGGGGTGCGCCTCCCGCGCCGCGGCGATGGCGCGCTCCATGTGCGACGCGTCCGCTTTCGCGACGTCCGCGAGCACATGCTGACGGTCATGCGGCATGACCGCCTCGAACGTCGTGCCGGTCTCGACCCGCTCCCCGCCGATCACGAGCGGGACCGCGATCCGCTCCCCGGAGATCTCTGCGAGCCGTCGTTGCAGCTCGGCGCGCTCCGGCGACCCGGGGGCGTACGTCTTGATCGGCTCGTTCGTCGCGGGGGGCGTGCGGAAGATCCCGGGGGCGCTCACGGCGCGATTGTAGAGTCGCGCGGGTGGAGGCGACGCGGCATCGCTACGCGATCGCCGGCTGGGGTGTCGGCGAGGTCGTCGTCCGCGACGGCGCGCTCCTCTCCCATGCACTCCCCTCGCGGCGCCGGTCACTCTCCCCTGGCGCGGGGGCCCCCAAGGGGGGCGCGAGCACCCCTGAGGTCACGCTACCCGCAGCATCGTCACGGGTGGGTGACGGCTTCGTGTCGGATCTGTGCCGCCGGTTTGCGGCGCACCTGGCGGGCAGTCCGGTCGGGTACGACGACGTCCGCATCGAGGTCGACGGCCTCGGGGGGTTTCAGCGGGAGCTCCTCGACGCCGCGAGAACGATCGGGTGGGGGGACGTCGTCACGTACGGCGGCCTCGCGGCCCTCGCCGGCCGGCCGCGCGCCGCGCGTGCGGCGGGAAGCTTCTGCGCGGCGAACCGGCTCTCCCTCGTGGTGCCGTGCCACCGCGTCGTCGCAGCAGGTCGCGGCGAGCCCTACGAGCTCGGGGGCTACGGCGCCTCGGGACGAGCCCTCAAACGGCGCCTGCTCGCGCTCGAGGGAACGGTGCTGTGACGGCCACCACGCTGGCGGCCGCCGCGCGAGCGGAGCTCGCCGCGCTTGCGCCGGACCGGCGCTGCGACCGGCTCGCGGAGCTCTCCGCGTTGTTCCACACGGCAGGCACGGTGCACCTGCTCGGCCGCGGCGCGCTCTCGTTCCATCTCGACCTCGCCGAGTCGGCGGCCGCCCGACGGGCGTACTCGATCCTGAAGGAGCTCCGCGTCGAGTCCGAGATCCGGACGTACCACAGCAGGTCGTTCGACCGCGCGCCACGCACACAGCTCGTCGTCGCAGGCTCCTCTCACGCGATCGACACGCTGAGTCAGGCCGGGGTGCTCGCGGACGACGGGCTGCCGCTCGACCGGCCGCCGGGGAAGGTCGTCGCGCGACCGTGCTGCCGCGCCGCCTACCTGCGGGGCGCCTTCCTCGGTGCAGGGTCACTGAGCGGGCCCGGATCGCCACACCTCGAGATCCGCACGCCCCTCCACGCGGGAGCGGCGTTCGTCCGCAGCGTCGCCTCGGCCGCGGGGGTCCGCATGCGGGTCACCGACCGTGAGGCCCACTCGCTCGCGTACGCGAAGAGCTGGGAGTCGATCGAGTCGTACCTCTCCGTCGCCGGTGCCGTCGAGACCGTGCTCGCACTCGAGGAGCGGGCGCTCGTCGCGGAGCTTCGCGCCGACGCGAACCGCCTCGCGAACGCGGACCACGCGAATCTCGTCCGGCAGAGCCGCTCCGCCCGGGCGCAGCTCGACGCGGCTCGCTGCCTGGAGGCGGAGGGTGTTCTCGACGGCCTCGCGCCGGCCCTGCAGGCCGCCGCCGACTTGCGGCGCAGCCATCCGGCGCTCTCGGTCCGCGAGCTCGCGGCGCGCGCCGACCCCCCGGTGACGAAGGCCGCAATGGCAGGCCGGCTCGCCCGTCTCGTCGCGCTCGCGACGGAGCTGCGAGGCGGCCGCGACCGAGCCGCTTGAGCGAACGGCGCGCAGGACCCATACTCCACCGCGGTGGGCCCGCGCTCCCGGGCGGCGGAACCAGACCCCGTCCACCGCCCGGTGCCGGAGCGCGCACGTGGGGGAGGGGATCCCTCGGAGCCCCTCCCTCAGCCCACCGCTGGGCTTCTTGGCTCGCGAAGCAGGATTCCGCAGAAGCGGAATCCTGCCGCTTGATCCCCGCCCTTGCGGGCGGGGCAAATCCCTGAAGGCGCCCGCTGTCGCGGTCGCAACTGCCGGTGCGCGAGCAGGGTGCACACCGGCTGTGGCTTGCTCGCGAAGCAGGATTCCGCAGAGGCGGAATCCTGCCGCTTGATCCCCGTCCTGCGGGGGCGGCAAATCCCTAGAGGCGCCCGCTGTCGCGGTCGCAACTGCCGGTGCGCGAGCAAGCCTTCAGTCCATCCACCATTCCTGCTCCACGACCGCGTCACCGGGCGGGACGCGGGGCGCGCCGATCAGGAGCAGCTCGGCGCCGTCGGGGCCGGCCTCGACGTCGCGCATGGCGCCGGGCGCGATCCGCACCGCGTCCCACGGCTCGAGCTCGAGCACGTCGTCGTCGAGCTTGAGCCTCGCGCCGCCGCACAGCAGCACGTAGACCTCCTCCTGCAGCTCGTGATGGTGGCCGAACGGCACCCGGAAGCCGGGAGCCAGGCGCATGAAGCTGAGCGCGGATTCGGTCGTGCCCAGGGCGTCGCGCGCGACGCGGAACTCGAGATTCGGGCTGAAGCCGAACGCCTGCGCCTGGTCCTCCACCTCCGTGCGCAGGTTCAGCTTCGTGTAGCCCGCCACCGACCGGAGCGTACCCGGGGACGCGCGCCCTCTCACTAGACTCGATCGAAACGAGACAACGCGAAACGAGACAACGGAGGTCGAGACCGCATGGCAATCCGCGTCGGCATCAACGGCTTCGGCAGGATCGGCCGCAACTTCTTCAGGGCGCAGCAGCAACTCGGCGCGGACGTCGAGATCGTTGCGGTGAACGACCTCGGTGATGCGAACACGATGGCGCACCTCCTGCGGTACGACTCGGTGCTCGGGCCCTTCGCGGGCGACGTGGAGCTCGGGGACGGCGTGATCCGGGCAGGCGGCGAGGAGATGAAGATGCTCTCGGAGCGGGATCCTGCCGCGATCCCCTGGGG
>DASSUT010000161.1:0-2370 GCA_035706725.1 Gaiella sp.
CGACCAGGATCCGCCCGGCAACTCGACGGCTTCGCGCGGCTCGTCCGTGACGCTGTCGGTCTCCAAGGGCCCGAAGACCGTCACGGTGCCGGACGTCTCGCTGCAAACGGTCGCCGACGCCCGCGCGACGCTGCGCGCGGCAGGGTTCCGTTCGACGGTCACACAGCAGGAGACGTCGGACGAGGCGCTCGACGGCCTCGTGATCAGCCAGGACCCGGCCGGGAACGCTCAGGCCGACCCGAAGAGCACCGTCGCGCTGACCGTCGGCAGCTACGTCCCACCGCCCGACGTGACGACGCCGCCGCCGACGTCGCAAACGCCGACCACACCCGCGACTCCGACCACGCCGACCCCGACCACCCCGACGACCACGCCGACCAGCCCGCCGCCGCCTCCGTGAGGCGCCCCTGCGCCTCACGCGGGTTCCTGGGGCGCCGCTCGCGGTGCGGAGCCGAAGGGCAGGCAAGGAGTGTTGTCACGACGGGCCCGGAAGGCCCCGTGCCGCGAGCGGCATCAGGCGGCCGCGGAGCCCGGCTCCGCCGGGCGGGAGCGGCCGCCGGCCAGGGACGCGCGTGAGCAGCAGGATGCGGGTGGCCGTGCTGGCGGGTGGGCGCTCGAGCGAGCACGACATCTCCGTGGCCTCGGCCGCCTCGGTCGTCGCCGCGCTCGACCGCGACCGGTACGACGTGCGGACGATCGAGATCGGGCGCGACGGCCGGTGGGCGCTTCCCGCCGGCGACACGCGAACGGAGCTGCCGCCCCGCACGACCGCCGAGACCCTGCCGGTGCCGGCCGACTCCGCCCCCGCCACGCTCGGCGCCGTCGACGTCGTGCTGCCGATCCTCCACGGGCCGTTTGGGGAAGACGGGACCGTGCAGGGCCTCTGCGAGCTCGCCGGCATCGCGTACGTCGGCCCCGGAGTCCTCGCGTCGTCGGTGTGCATGGACAAGGACGTGTTTAAGACGCTCATGCGCGGCGCGGGTATCCCGGTCGCCCGGCACGTCGCGCTCCGGCTCGGCGACCCGGTCCGAAACCCGTACGGCTACCCCGTCTTCGTCAAGCCCGCGAACATGGGCTCGTCGGTGGGGATCTCGAAGGCGCACGACGAGAGCGAGCTCGAGGCGGCGGTCGCACTCGCCCGCCGCCACGACGAGAAGGTGATGGTCGAGGAGTTCGTGCCCGGGATCGAGATCGAGGTCGGCGTGCTCGGGAACCTGCCCCGCCCCGAGGCCTCGCTGCCCGGTCAGGTCCTCGCGCACAAGGCGGACTGGTACGACTGGGCGTCGAAGTACGACGAGGGAGGCTCGGAGCTCGTCGTGCCGCCGCCCGGCCTGAGCGACGCGCAAGTCGAGCGGGCACGGGACCTCGCGGTCGCCGCCTTCGTCGCCACGTCGTGCGAAGGCATGGCTCGCGCGGACTTCTTCGTCCGCGAGAACGACGGGGAGATCGTGATGAACGAGCTCAACACGATCCCGGGGTTCACCGCGACCAGCTTCTACGCGCGGCTGTTCGCCGCATCCGGGATCGAGTACGAGGAGCTCCTCGACCGGCTCATCTCACTGGCGCTCGAGCGGCACGAGCGGCGCAAGAGCCTGGAGTACTAGAGGCTTGATGTGGGTTGGAGGTGCGTGCGGGGAGGGCATGCGCCAAGCAGCGGCGTCGGCTCGGGCGGCGTACAGGCTGGACGCCTGCATGCCAACCGAGACGGCGGCGATGCGCCGCGCGCAGGCCCCCATCCGTGCGTGCCTGCAACCCACATCAAGCCTCTAGCCGAGCACGTCGGCGAGCGCGTCCTCCCACACCGCAAGTGCCTCGTCGAGCACCGCGTCCTCGATCGTGAGCGGGCAGAGGACGCGGATGCAGTTCCCGTGGAGGCCGGCCTTGAGGAGGATCAGGCCTCGTGCGAGCGCCGCCTCGATCGTCGCGACGGCGAGGTCCGGCGCGGGCTCCTTCGTCTCCGGGTCGTGGACCAGCTCGATCGCGAGCATCGCGCCGAGCCCGCGCACGTCCCCGATCGCGGGCCAGCGCTCCTGCCACGACAGCATCTGCTCGCGGATGCGCTCGCCCACGACGTTCGCGCGCGCGACGAGGTCCTCCTCCGCGAAGACGTCGAGCACGGCGAGCGCGGCCGCCTGTGCGACCGGGTTGCCGATGTACGTTCCGCCGATCGCGCCGGGATGGGCGCCGTCCATGATCTCGGCCCGACCGATGACGCCCGAGAGGGGCAGACCGGCCGCGATCGACTTCGCGACCGTGACGAGATCCGGCTCGACGTCGAAGTGCTCCATCGCGAACATCCGCCCGGTGCGGCCGAAGCCGGTCTGGACCTCGTCCGCGACCAGCACAATCCCGTGCCGGTCGCAGAGGTCA
>DASSUT010000162.1:0-31452 GCA_035706725.1 Gaiella sp.
GTCCGGTGTGATCTCCCCAGACCCGGCGTGAGCCTCTAGAATGGGCGTCGTGAGCTGGCCGTGGATCGTCCTGCTCGCCCTCGGCGTCTTCCTGGTCGCCGCAGCGGAGTGGCCGAGGGTCTCGGGCCTCGTCGGCGCCGACGCGCGCCGCAGGCGCGAGCGGGAGCGCCGCAAGGCGAAGCTCCGGGTCGTCAACCCCGAGGACGACGACTTCGTCGAGAGCGTGACGCGCGACCTCGACTCGCTGCCGACGATCGAAGAGCCGCGCTCCAAGCGTCCCTGACCCGGCGCGACACGCTGTCGAGGCGGCGTCGTCGGCCCGGACGGCGTGGCCGGCCCGTGCGCCGCCTGACAGCAGCGCCTAACGCCTGACGCGGAAGCCGGCCGTGAGGACACGGGTGTTCGGGAGGATCCGCGCGACGTTCTCCATGTTGCGGGTCTCCTGGTAGTCGGCGAGCCGAAGCCTGAGCCGGTGCGCCCCCGGCCCGACGCCGTGGGTCGTCACCCGAACCTCGTTCCCGTGGAGCACGGCCGTCACGGAGCGACCGTCGATCGTGGCCTCGAGGGAGCGCGGGTCGACGCCCGACCCCCCGTCGGCCACGCTCACGCGGAGCGGCACGCCGACGCGCACGCCGCGCACCGTCAGCCGTGCCCTCGGTGGGGTGGTGTCGTCCGTCCAGAAGCGGAAGCGGAACGCTCCCGCGCCCGCCCGCGTCGCGCTGTCGAAGACGACGGAGTAGGTTCCCGGGGTGGGCTCGATCGCGCCCGCGACAAGCGTGGGGTCCTCGAACTCGTCGACGTACGGGTTGAGGTTGAACGGGAGCGCCGCGTACCCGGTGAGCCGGTTCTCGTCCGCGTCGACGACGATGCGCGGCTCGACGCGGACGCCGGGTGCGCGCCACGTGATCGCGACCCCGAGATTTGCGACCCGCCGGCGGAGAACGACCCGGAAGACCTGCTCCGGGCCCTTCAGGCGGCTCGTGACGATGCCGTCCGCCGGGACGTCGGGGTAGCGGTAGGTGTCGACCCTGGCGGGAAGGCCGCGCGTGTTCCCGGCGTAGACCCCGGGGCGCGTGAGCGGGCGGGCTTTCGCGGTCGCGAGGTGCGGCGCCGCGATCCTGCCCCAGACCGGGATGCGGCGCGTCACGCCGTCCCGCGTGAGGACAACGATGCCGTCGAGGTCGCCTTCGGTCGACCCTGCAGTGATACCGAGCGTCAGCGGGCCGGGCACCGTTACCTCGGGCGGAAGCGCGAGGCGAGCCCCGCCGGCTGCCCGATCCGGCTGGAAGGAGACCGCCCACGTGCCGGCGCCTCCGCCCGCGTCCTCGAGCGCGATCGTCCGGTCGAGCGTCGCCCCGGGCCGGACGAGGCCGAACGAGACCGCCGTCGGCGTGGGACGCACGAGCGGCGTGTCCGCGGCCGCGACGTCCACCAGTCCGGCCCCCGCGCGCAGAGGCCCGACCGGCTTTGCGGCCCCGACAGGGCGTGCGGTCGCCGTCAGCGCGGCCTTCACCTGGGCCGGCGTCCAGTCCGGATGTCGCTGCAGGAGGAGGGCGACCGCGCCCGCCACGTGCGGCGCGGCCATGCTCGTCCCCGAGAGCTCACCGAAGCCTCCGGGCTGCGACGAGAGGATCGAGCTTCCCGGCGCGACGACGTCCGGCTTCAGCCTGAGCGAGAGCGCGGTCGGGCCGGACGCCGAGAAGCTCGCCATGGTCGGCGCGGCCCCGGAGGTCGTCGCTCCGACCGTGATCGCGTCGGCGGCGCTGCCCGGTGACGAGAGCGATCCCACGCCGAGCTCGTCGTAGTCGTTGCCTGCCGCCACGACGGGAACGACCCCGGCGGCCGCCGCGGCGTCGAGCGCCAGCGCGACCACGTCGCGCTGCGGGGTGATCTCGGGCTCCCCGATCGAGAGGTTGATCACGTCCATCCCGTCGGCCACCGCCGACTCGATCGCGGCGACGAGCTCGGGCGCGTTCCCGTCGAGGCCGACGTCCGCGTCGGTGGGCACGGTGAGGGCCTTGTAGTTGCCGATGTACGCGCGCGGCGCGACCCCGCTGATCCTCTGCCCCTGCGCGGGCGTGTTCGCGTTCCCGGCGGCGATCCCGGCGACATGCGTCGCGTGGCCGGACTGCTCCGGGTCGAACGGGCGGCCGGCGTAGCGCCACGTCGTGCCGGGAGGCGTGAACGCGCGCGCAACGATCACCTTCGCGGTCGTGAACGCCGTCTGTCCCTTCGGAAACCCGGCCGGCATCGTGTACCCCGCCGGGTCGAAGAACGGGTTCGTCTGGTCGACGCCGTCGTCGATGATCCCGATCTTGATCCCGTCACCCGTCGCAGCGACCGGCGTGCTCGGGAGCGCCCTCGCTCGGATCGTCGTCGCGTCCGGGCCGGCGAGCGCGCGGTAGCCGGTGCCGGAGTAGACGCGCTTCACGCCGGGAAGCGCGCGCAGGCGAGGCAGCTCGCCGCGCGGCACGACGACCGCGACGCCGTTCACGACGATCCGGTAGCGCCACCGGACGGCTGCGGCCGGAAGCGACCTGCGGAGCGCCGAGACGAAGTGCCGCTGCTCCGCATGGATCACCGTCCGCGCACTCGACGTGTGCGCGTAGGCGAGCGGCGGAGCGCCGAGCTCGACGACGACTTCGGTGCCATCCGTGGCGGTAGCCTCGGGGCCGCCTCCTGCGGAGACCGTCGCGCCGAGGACGAGCGCTGCTGCGAGGGCTGCGGGGAAGAGGAGCGCGCGCGTCACGAGAAATTGGACGCCTGCGCCTCCCGGGAGTCGGTGGTGCCTGCGTTATGCGGATGAGAGGACTTGAACCTCCACGCCCTTACGGGCACACGGACCTGAACCGTGCGCGTCTACCAATTCCGCCACATCCGCGAGGGGTTCAGTGTAGCCCGGGAGCCGCTCGAAACCCGGCCACTCCTGCTGGCGCAGGAAGTGCCAGTTGCAGGTCTTCGCCCGCACTTTCTCGTGTCAGCGAGAAAGAGCCTCGAGTACCTGGTCGGCGTGCTCGTCGGGCTTGACGTTGCGGAACACGCGCGCGAGGGTCCCGTCCTCGCCGATCACGAACGTCGAGCGGTTGACGCCCATGTACGTCTTGCCCGCGTAGGTCTTCTCGCCCCAGACGCCGTACGCGTCCGCGACCTCGTGGTCGGTGTCGGCGAGGAGCGTGAACGGCAGGTCGTACTTCGACTTGAACTTCGCGTGCGACTCCTCGTCGTCGGGGCTCACGCCGAGCACGACCGCACCGGCCTGCTCGAACTCGCCGTAGGCGTCGCGAATCCCGCACGCCTGCGCCGTACAGCCCGGCGTGTCGTCCTTTGGATAGAAGTAGAGGACGACCGGCTTCCCTCTGAGCGAGGAGAGCGCGACGGTCTCGCCGGAGTCCGCGGTGAGCGTGAAGTCGGGAGCCGGATCACCTTCGGTCAGCACGCGGAGCCTCCGTTCGTCGGGCCGTCCGCGTCGCCCGCATCTCGCGGGCAGGCGATCGCGACGGCAATCGGTTCGTGTCTCGGTGGAGCAGTCCGAGCGTAGCCAGTCGGTCAGGGAGCACGACGCGCTCGTGGTCGTCGAAAGCTTCGAGGCCGGTCCCCCGGTCATGGGTGGGGCGAGGACCTAGACGATCCACCGGTGTGCAGCCCTCCGGCGCCTGGAGATACTGCCCTCGCGCCAGGGTGGGGCGCTGGCGACCGGGCCGCAGGGCCCGCCGGAGCACCGGGGGAAGGGCGTTTCCGGCGGGCCCGTGCGGCGGCGGGTGCCTCTGTCGCCGGGGGGGACGAGGTCGGCGGCTCCCGCCGAAGCGACGGAGTCTGGCACGTCTTCGTCTGTGATGCGCCGGTACGTCAGCGCGTGAAGTCCCGGGCCGCGTCACCTTCCGGCCGAGCTCTCGAGCCACACCGTGCTCGAGCCCGCGAGCAACGCGCCGTCGGCGCCGTCGCTGCGGAGCAACGGCGTGCCCCAGGACCGGGGCAGCGGGAACGGCTCGGCACCGAAGTTCGTCGCGACCACGAGAGCGCCGCGGCGGTACGCGAGGACGTCGTCGCGGTCGGGCGGCGCGAGCCATTCGACCGTCCACGGCGCGCCGACCACGTGCTCGCGCCGCAGTGCGAGCGCCTGCCGGTACAGCGTCAGCGTGGAGCCGGGTCGATCCGACTGCGCGTCGGCGGCGAGCGCTGCGTACGACGGCGGCTGCGGCAGCCACGGCTCGGCGCGCGCGCCTGGCGGAGAGAACCCGAGCGCCGGCGCGCCCGCGCTCCACGGGAGCGGCACGCGGCACCCGTCGCGCCCGAGGTCGGACCCGTCTCCGTGGCGCACGATCGGGTCCTGACGCCGCTCGTCGGGGAGATCGAGCACCTCGTGCAGGCCGAGCTCCTCTCCCTGGTAGAGGCACACCGGCCCCGGCAGGGCCATCGTGAACAGCGCGGCCGCGCGCGCCCGCGCCGTTCCCAGCGCCAGGTCGACGACGCCCCGCGGGCGGATCGCCGCGACGTGCGGGTCCATCGGCAGCGGCGACGGCTCGACGACGCCGTACCGCGTGACCGAGCGGAACACGTCGTGGTTGTTCAGCGTCCAGACGAACACGCCCCCGTCGTCGGGCCGTTGCGCGTCGCGCACCGCGTCGAGCGCGTCGAGCCCTTGCCCCACGCTCTCCCGGAAGTCCGCCGCGTCCCACGGCCGCATGACGAGGTCGAAGTAGAACGCCTGGTGCAGCTCGCCGCGCCGGACGTACGCTGCAGCCTGGACCGGCCCGGGAGCCCACGCCTCCGCGACGAACGCGAGCTGCCGCTCCGGTCGATAGCCGTCGGCCAGCGTGCGCCACGAGCGATAGACGTCGTGCACGCCTGGCTGGTTCGACATGGGCATGTCGTCGTCGAGCGCCTGATCGACGTCGCGCAGGCCGGGAGCCTTCAGGAGTCCGTGCGCGACATCGATCCGGAACCCGTCGACCCCGAGGTCGAACCAGTGGCGCAGCACGCGCTCGAAGTAGGCCGGCACGTCGGCGCTCCGCCAGTCGAAGTCGGCCTGTCCGCGCTCGAACAGGTGCAGATACCACTGCCCGGGCGTGCCGTCGGGGTCGGCGACGCGCGTCCACGCGGGGCCTCCGAACGTCGAGCGCCAGTTGTTCGGCGGCTCCTCACCGTGCGGCCCGCGACCGTCGCGGAACAGGAACCGGCTGCGGTGCGGCCCGCCCGGCGGCTCGCGCAGGGCCGCCTGGAACCACGGATGCTCGGTCGAGCAGTGATTCGGCACGAGGTCGAGCAGCACGCGCAGCCTACGCGCGTGCGCGGCGTCGAGGAGGCGCCGGAGCGCCGGGTCGCCGCCGTAGACCTCCGCGATCGCGAAGTAGTCGGCGACGTCGTAGCCGCCGTCGCGGTCGGGCGACGGGTAACAGGGAGTCACCCACAGCGCGTCGACTCCGAGCGAGACGAGATGGTCGATCCGCTCGGTGACGCCGTCGAGGTCGCCGAGCCCGTCGCCGTCCGAGTCTGCGAAGGACTTCACGTAGACCTCGTAGAGAACGGCTTCGCGCCACCACGGACCGCGCTCCCGGCGTGAGGCACTCATCGCGACACACTGACAGAGCCGTGCGTATGCCGTTTGCCAACCGGGATCGCCGGGAAGCGCTGTGTACGACGGACAGCGAGGAACACCGGTCGGCGGCGCCGTCCGTCTCCGGTGAGGGAGGTCGAGTGAGCATCTTCGTGCGGGATCGGGACGGGTGGTACGTGCGCCTGCGGCTCGGGCCGCGTCTCTGGTTCGTGCTCGGGCGCTGGGAAGCCTGAGCTCGCGTCGCGGTGGCCCGACGGGGTGGATGGCGCCGGCTCGGCCGTACGCGGTTCCGGTACGTCGACGCCCGGGGCCGGCCGATCGACGACGAGGACCGCCTCGAGCGGATCCGTGCCCTGGTCGTTCCACCTGCCTGGCAGGACGTCTGGATCTCGCCGAACCCGCGCGCCGACCTGCAGGCGACAGGGGTGGACGCCGCAGGGAGGAGGCAGTACCTCTACAGCGACCGCTATCGGGCGCGGCGCGAGAAGGAGAAGTTCGACCGGCTGCTGCACTTCGCCGAGAGCCTCCCCGAGCTCCGCGCCCACACCGACCGGCACCTGCGGCTCGGGCCGTACGAGCTCGAGTGGGCGTGCGCGATCGCGGTCGGGATCGTGAACAAGGCCTGGTTCCGCGTCGGCAGCGACCGCCACGCGCGCGCGACGCGGACGTACGGCGTCACGACGCTGACGAAGCGCCACGTCGAGATCGAAGGCGACGAGATCCGGTTCGTGTTCAGGACGAAGAACCGGGCGCTCGTCCGCAGGACGCTGCGGAGCGTCCGGCTCGCCCGCGAGCTCGACCGGCTCCTCGCGCTCGAGGGTGCGCGTGTGTTCCGGTTCGAGCGGGAAGGCGAGATCGCGAACCTGACCGGGAGGGTGCTGAACGACTACATCGCCGAGCATCTCGGAAACGGGTTCACCGCAAAGGACTTCCGCACGTGGGGCGGCACGCTCGTCGCCGCGGTCGAGCTCGCCCGGCGAGGGCCGGCCGACGGCGAGGAGGAAGCCGCTCGGGTTCTCGTGCGCGTGATGCGGAAGGTCGCGACCGAGCTCGGGAACACGCCCGCCGTGGCCCGCGAGTCCTACGTGAGCCCCGCGGTCGTCACCGCCTACCTCGAGGGCCGGACGCTCGAGGACTATCGCCCGCGCAGCGGGCGCGGGCCCGCGCGGCTGTCGGCGGACGAGCGAGCGTTGCTCCGGCTGCTGCGCGCGGCCCCCGGCTGAGAACGAGCCGGGGGCCGCGGCTGGTGGATCAGCCTCTCGAGGCGGCGGGCTCGTCCTCCTCGTCGTCGTCGAAGTCGTCGGCGAGGTCCTCGCCTTCGTCCTTGACGTCGTCCCACATGTCGCGGGCCTTGTCCTTCGCCTTGCCCCACTGCTGCTGGCCCTCTCCCTCGAGCTCCTTCTTCTTCCCCTCGATGCGGTCACTGTCCATTTGCACCCCGTCCTTTCGTCGCTGGCGCGGACGGCATGCCCCACCCGAGGCGCTCCGAAACGGTGGTTTCCGCGGCGACGCCGACGGGAACCCCTCGGGGGTCATCGAGGAGGTGCCACATGGAGACCTGGGTATGGATCGTGATCGCGATCGTGGCTGCGGCGGTGATTCTGGCTCTCGCAGGCCTTTGGGCATGGTCGACGCGGAGGCGAAGCGCCCGGCTACACGAGCGCTTCGGGCCCGAGTACGACCGTGCGGTGTCCGGTTCCGGACGCCGCGACGGCGAGCGGCGCCTGACCGAGATCGGGCGCGAGCACGACGAGCTCGAGATCCGGCCGCTGTCGGACGCGGCGCGCGAGCGCTATCTCGAGGAGTGGCGGGCCGTCGAGGCACGGTTCGTCGACGAGCCGGAGGACGCCGCCCGCGGCGCAGAGCGCATCGTCCTGCGGGCGCTCGAGGAGCGGGGATACCCGATGGAGCGCGAGCAGGACCGCACCGTCCACCTTGCGGTCGACCACCCCGACGTCGTCGAGCGCTACCGGCACGGGAGCGCGATGCTAGGCGAGCTCGACGGGCCGGAGGGAACGGAGAACCTCCGCAAGGCGATGCTCGACTTCCGCGCGGTCTTCGAGGAGATCGTCGAGGGCCAACGGACGGCCGCCTGACCGCTCCCGCCGATCTTTCCCGGCCCGACGCGTTCGCCCAGCGGGCGCTCGGGCCGGGTGTCCGTTTAGCGAAGACGTATCGTCGGGTAGCCACTCCGTGTGAGCGTCAGTTCGGACGGAGACGTGAGGACATGGTGACACCCGAGAGCGTGAGTGCGTTCTCGACGGTTACCGCGGGCATCGTGATGCTGTACCTCGGCACGCGCAAGCGCATGCTGGACCTTCGCATCACCCACACGCGGTGTCCGTCGTGCGGCAAGCTCTATCGCCGCGGCGGCGCCTGCCCCTGCTCGCGGCGCTAGCCCCACGTGACGCGGCCCGTGGGCGCGTGGGCGCCGCACGGGCCTGACGTCCGTTGTCCGTTCCCTAGACGGTCGAGCGGTTGAACGCCCCGAACAGGGCGACGATCAGCGCGACCACGAGAATCAGGAACAGGAACTTCGAGAGCGCGAGGCCGCCACCGATCGCGAGGATCACCAGCAGCAACACGAGCAACCAGACGAGCATCTCGGACTCCTTTCTCTCTGTTGGCCGCCCGTATTCCCGCCCTGGCAGCGGCTCAACCCCGTTCGTCCTACGATGCACCTTGCCCGGCGAGGACTCACATCGCGCTCTCCTCCGGCGGTCGCATTCCGTAATCGGGCTCCCGGTACCCCTCCGACTCGTAGTACGAGCCGAGCCGACCCCGGTACGACTCGTCGAGCGTCAGCGAGTCGTCGTACTCGGGCGCGTGCTCGATCTCGTCCTTGGTGCGGTCGACGTACACCTTCTCGGCGTCCGCGTCGACGGCGCGCACGAGCCCGGCGGGCAGCATCACCTTCCGGCCGAAGATCCACGGGCCTGTGTCGACGACGAGATAGCTGTCGCCGGTCTCGTACGTCGCGTCGTCGACCTTTCCGATCGAGCCGTCCGTCGCCTCGACCTCGAAGCCGCCGATGTCCGTGTCTGCGACCTCCTGCCGGTATGTCCAAGTGTCCACTGTTCCTCCTCTCCTCGCGGCTGGATTCCGCGGGGGTACCACCGGCACCCTGGGTGGAAACGCCGACGCGACAGGTTTTCCCGAACCGGCGCCGGGGTATGCAGGCAGCCGTGTCAGAGTCGCCGAACCCCCTCGACGGGTCTGACGAGGCGCGGACCTCGCCGGCCGAGCAACCCCCGACCGCGCACCAGCAACTCGCGCGGGGCCGGGTCGCCGAGACGCCCGCGTCGCTGATCTCGTGGGTCACGTTCGCGATCGCCGTGGCGGCGGCGCTCGCGGTACTGGTCGCGTTCCTGGTCTACGAGCTGGCGTGAACAACGGAGCGGTGGGGCGGCCGCACCCCGCAATCTACGATCCCCGTTGATGGCCCGACCCTGGCCCGCGCCGCGTTCGATGGCGCAGAGAACGGTTCCCGCGGCGCTCGGGTTCGCGGTCGTCGCCGCGGCCGCGGGGCTGCTCATCCAGCTCGGGCTGCTCCTGTTCTGGGACGTCGCCGTGTACTCGATCTTCGTCGGCGCGGTGGCCCTCTCCGTGTGGTACGGCGGCATCGCGGCCGGCGTGCTCTGCACGGCGCTCTCCTGGGCCGGGGCGATCGCGATCCTCGTGAGCGACCCGGGGCGGGTCGACATGACGACCCGCGAGGCCTGGGTCCAGTGGTCGGTCTGCCTCGTCATCGCGGTCGCGTTGATGTGGCTGAGCGCGCTGCTTCGTCGCGGCCGCGCCAAGGCCGAGGAGGCGGTGGAGGTCGCGGAGGAGTCCGTCGCCGGCCTCGAGGCGCTCCAGCGGCTCTCGTCGAGCCTCTCGGCGGCGACCGGCGTCTCGGAGGTGGTCTCGACGCTCGTCCGGGAGGCGCCCGCCGTCCTCGGGGCGCCCGTCGCGCTCGGCTTCGTCGAGGAGGGGGAGATCGTGATCGCCGAGCCGAAGGACTTCTCCGGCGAGCCGTGGCAGGTCGAGCGGCTGACCGAGGGGCGCATGCTCCACCGAACCGCCACGGAGGGGCGCCTCTTCTCCGCGATCGGCCGCGACGACTTCGAGGCGACGTTCCCGCTCACCGCGTCCCTTGCGCCCGGCGCGGAAGCAGCTGTCTCCGTGCCGCTCCGCGTGGAGGAGCGGGTGATCGGCGCGATCGGGTTCGTCTTCGAGAGCGCCGAGGACGTCGAGGAGGATGCCGACAGGCTCGCAGAGCTCGTCGCAGGGCTCGGCGGCCAGGCACTCGAGCGCGCGAGGCTGTTCGAGATCGAGCAGGAGTCCCGGCGCGGATTCGAGCGGATCCTGCGCGTCGCCCCGCGGTTCTTCACCGGCAGCGAGGCTGCGGTGACGGACGCGATCTGCCGGGAGGCACGCCGGATGTTCGGCGCGGACCTCGCGATGCTCTGGCGCGTGGAGAGCAGCGAGCTTCTCCGCCTGAGCTCCTTCGAACCCGGCCGCGAGCCTCTCCGGCCCGGTCTCGAGTCGAGCCTGACCGACTTCCCGCAACTGAGAGACGCGGTGCGCGACCTGAGCATCTCGTTCGTCCCGGACGTCTCGAAGGAGGCCCGCGGAGCCGGCCTGAGGCGGGTTCAGGCCCTCGGCACCGTGTCGTCGCTGCGGGTGCCGGTCGTGATCTCCGGCCGCGCGGAGCTCCTGCTGATCGTCTCCTGGGAGACCGTGATCCCGCAGCCGGACGCCTCGACGCTCGTGCTCTTCCGCCGGTTCGCCGACCAGGCGGGCCTCGCGCTGGAGCAGGTCGAACGAAGACGCGCGGAGGACGAGGCGAACCGGCGCGCGGCCGAGGCGCGGCGCATGCACGGGCTGGCCGCCGCTCTCGCACACGCCGCGACGCCGGCGGAGGTCGGCGCGATCTGCCTCGACCACGCGTGCGCCGCGGTCGGGGCCGACGGCGGGTTTCTCGTGCGTGCGCCGTCCGAAGGCGTCGCGCTCGAGGTCGTCGCACGGCTCGGGACGCACGATCCCGCCGTGGATGCCGTCCTGTCGCTCGACTCCGACGAGCCCGTCGCCCGCGCGATGCTCGCCCTCGCGCCGATCTGGCCGGAGGCGCAGCCCGCCCGTGAGGACGGGAGCGGCGACGCAGGCGCGCACACGATGGCCGCGCCGCTGCGCACGGGCTCCCACGTGCTCGGCGCCGTCCAGCTGCGGTTCGCGTCCGAGCCGTACCTCGGCGGCGAGGCCAAGGACTGGCTCGAGTCCGTTCTCTCGCAGTGCGCTCTCGCGCTCGAGCGAAGCTTCCTGCTCGACTCCGAGCACCGGCTCCGCCGCCGGTCGGAGCGGCTCCAGGAGATGACGGCGGACCTGTCGAACGCGCTGACACGAGCCGACGTCGCGCGGGTCCTGCTCTCGCGGGTCGAGGAGGCGACCGGCGCCGAGTCCTCGGCGCTCGCGCTGTTCGGCGAGGGGCTCCAGCTCACGGAGCTGCTCGACTGGAGGGGGTACGACCCCGACGTCGCGGCGCGCTGGCTCGATGTCTCGCTCGGCGCCGACACGCCGCAGGGCCGAGCGGTGCGGCGCCTCGGCCCGGAGCTGTACCACGTCGCGAGGGACACGCGCCCGAGCGACCCCCACGATCCCGCGGGGACCGGGCACGTCTCGTTCGTCTTCGTCCCCCTCGTGCTCGGACGGCGGCCGAGTGCGCTCCTCGTCGCCTCGTCGCGCGAGCCGCTCGTGCTGGACAGCGACGACCTCGCGGTCATCGGGACGCTCGCGGGCGCCGCCGCGCAGGCCCTGGACCGGGCGCGCCGATTCGAGTCCGAGCAGACGATCGCCGAGACGCTCCAGCGGAGTGTGCTTCCCGCGTCGTTGCCGGAGATTCCCGGGTTGCGGCTCGCGGGACGCTATCTCCCGGGCACCACGGAGCTCGAGGTCGGCGGCGACTGGTACGACGCGATCCAGCTCCAGAACGGACGGATCGCGCTCGTCGTCGGCGACGTCGTGGGCAAGGGCGTCCGGGCCGCCGCGACCATGGGGCAGCTCCGGAACGCGATCCGCGCGTTCTCGCTCGACCGCCTCAAGCCCACGTCGACCCTGAGCCGCCTCACGCGCCTCGCGGACGAGGTCATCGAGACGTCGTTCGCGACCGTGGTGTACGCGGACCTCGACCCCAAGACAGGGGTCTGCCGTTTCGCGTCCGCCGGCCACCCACCGCCGCTCGCCGCGTTCCCCGACGGACGGACGCAGTTCCTCGAGGACGGTCGCGGCCTCCCGCTCGGCACCGGGCTGCCCTCGAGCTACCGCCAGGGGGTCGCCGAGCTACCGACGGGGGCGCTGCTGCTCTTCTACACCGACGGGCTGATCGAGCGCCGGGGCGAGACGCTCGACGTCGGGCTCGAGCGGTTGCGCGAGGCGGTGGCGTCCGGTCCCTGGGATCCGGAGCCGCTCCTCGACCACGTCGTCGAGCGGCTTGTCGGGGACGACGAGCGGCGCGACGACGTCGTGCTGCTGGCGGCGCGGCTCGTGCCGGTTGCGCCGCGCCCGCTCGAGCTGGGTCTCGACGGCGGCGCCGTCTCGCTCAGGCATGCGCGTGACGCTCTCAGGGCATGGCTGCTCGGGACGCCGGCCGAGACAATGGAGGCACACGACATCATGCTCGCGACGTGGGAGGCATGTGCGAACGCGACCGAGCACGGCCGGTCGGACTCCGGTTTCACCCTGTCCGCCGAGCTGATCGGCGACGACATGGTGCGGGTCGTCGTCACCGACGCAGGCTCGTGGCTGCCGCCCGCCGAGCCGTCGGACAGAGGACGCGGGGTCCAGCTGATGCGCTCGCTGATGTCGTCCGTCGAGATCGAGCCTGGTCCCCGCGGAACCCGCGTCACGCTGTCGAAGCGGCTCGTACGCGTACGCGACGAGCCGCTCAGAACAGCCAGATGAGCAGGATGATGATGATGATCAGCGCCAGAACGCCTCCGCCGATGTACATGCTCGGCCCTCCTTTCGCGTCGGTGGAGCGCGGGTGATTGCACTGTTCGGCCTCTGACGAAACGTTTGCGCCGGAAGGCGCGGGGTTAGACCCCCTGGGTACAGGACCCGAGGAGATCGGAGCTTGTCCCAGGCGATGGCCGAAATACGACCGAGCGGACAGACCGGAAGCCGCTGGTCCGGACGAGAGGCGCAGCGCACCCGTCAGGGGGGCCGTGTCGGGGTGCGCAACCGCACCGTGGACGAGCTGCTCGTCGCCTACCACCGCGACGGCAACCGCGACGCGCGCGACCAGGTGCTGGTCGAGCTGATGCCGCTCGTCCGCTCGCTGGCGGCACGCTACGCCGGGCGCGGCGAGCCGCTCGACGATCTCGTCCAGGTTGGTGCACTCGGCCTGATCAAGGCGGTTGACCGGTTCGACATCTCACGCGGCGTCGAGTTCACGAGCTACGGGGTCCCGACGATCGTCGGCGAGATACGGCGCCATTTTCGGGACAAGGCGTGGGCGATGCACGTGCCGCGGCGGGTCAAGGAGCTCAGCGTCCGTCTCTCGCGCGTTCTCGACGAGCTGACCACCCGCCTGGGACGGTCGCCGACGATCGCCGAGCTCGCCGAGGCGCTCGCGGTGGAGGAGGAGGACGTGATCGACGCGCTCGACGCCTCACACGCCTTCTCCACCCGCTCCCTCGACGCCTCCACGAGCGCGGGCGACCAGCTGGCCGAGCGACTCGCGACGAGCGATCCGGGCTTCGAGGGGGTCGAGGACCGCTGGCTTCTGGCCGCCGGCCTCGACGCGCTCGATCCTCGCGCCCGCCGTATCGTCGACCTCCGGTTCTTCGAGGAGAAGACCCAGTCGCAGATCGCGGCCGAGCTCGGGATCTCGCAGATGCACGTGTCGAGGCTCCTGCGTAGCGCGCTCGAGGTGATGCGCGGATCGATCGAGGAGCGGCGGTCGAGCGATGGGTGACGCCGCTATCCGCCTGTGCTTCCCGGCAAGGGCCGAGTACCTCGTCCTGCCGCGCCTCCTCGTGGCGGGCGTCGTGCGGAAGCTCGGCTTCTCGCCGCAGGAGGTCGCCGACCTCGAGCTCGCGGTGACGGAGGCGTGCGCGAACGCCGTCCGGCACGCCTACGCGGACGGAGTAGGGGGCGACGTCGAGGTGTCGCTCCGTCCCAGCGCCGACCGGCTCGAGCTCGTCGTCTCGGACGCAGGCGCCGGGATGACGCTACCGCTCCCCGACCCGCCCCCTGCACCGAGCCCCGACGGTGGGATGGGACTGCCGCTCATCCGCGCCGTCGTCGACGACCTCGCGATCGGGAACGGCTCCGGTGGCTGCGGGACGATCGTCCGGATGACGAAGCGGTCGCATGCGGACGTTTAGGGCCCCGGCTCCGCGGGTACGCGCCTCCGACCGTGCGCGATTCCGCGGGACGCGACCATGCGGGCGCCCTCCACGAGACGGAGTTCAGGCTGGAGGAGGACCGTCCGCGCGACGACACCGCCGTGGTGGCGGTGTTCGGCGACGTCGACCTCCATTCGGCCGAGGCACTGGACGAGAGCCTCGTCGCCGCGGTCGCCGGGGGGGCGACCTCGCTCGTCGTCGATCTCTCGAGCGCCACGTTCGTCGACTCCCAGGGCCTCGGCGTGCTTCTGAGGCACCGCCGGCGTCTCGACCCACGCGGCGGGTTCCGGCTCGTCGTGCCCCGGGCCGAGATCCGGAGGGTGTTCGAGGTCTCCTCGCTCGACCAGATCTTCCCGATCGACGCGAGCCGGGAGGACGCGCTCGCGAGCCTTCCGCAGGGCCCGCCGAACGACGGCTGACCGCGTCCTGTTTCGCGCATCCCGGACCGGGGCATCACGATCGCGTGAGCAGTGGAGCGGCCCCCGCTCGTCAGCGCGACCTTCCCGTCCTCCTCTTCGTCGGCCGTCGACGGTCGGGCCCGTCCCGGAGGATGGAGAGCCTCGTGGCCTGGGTGAAGGTGAACCAGAAGGAGCGGCTCAACGTCGTCGAGGTCGACGCGGACCGGCGGGTCGACATCGTTCGGCGGTTCGGGATCAGGGAGCTGCCGACGCTCGTGCTGCTCGACCGTCGCCGCCGCGTGCTCGGCCGCCTCGAGGGGCGGGCGACCGGGAGCGAGATCGACGAGCTGATCCGCCCGCACCTTCCCGCCTGACGGCCCTCTCCGCACGATGTTTCGGCGGGCGTCCAGGCGGGCAACGTGACGCATCGAACGTCCGGGGCTGCGAGGCCCGTGCCGTAAGCGCTCGGGCCGACGTCGCGAACGCGGCCTCCCGCCGGTCACGACGGGGCCCACTCCTCCTGGCCTCCGTCGTGACCGGCCCGCAGCTCCATCGCACGTAGGGCGGCCAGCGGCCTCGGGTACCCTCGCGCCGTGGCGGACGTCCATCCCTGGCTCGGAGGCGCGGCGATCGTCGTCTGCCTCGTCGCGGCGTTCACGGGGGGCCTCCTCTACTGGCGCGGCCGGGGCGCCGGAGCGCTCACCGCGCATCTGCTCTCGCTCGCGCAGACGCTGCTCGTCGCCCAGGTGGGACTGGGGCTGCTGCTGCTCGCCGACGACCGTCGCGCTCCGGAGCAGCTGCACTACCTCTACGGAACGCTCGCGCTCGCGGTCGCGCTCGCGCCGTGGTTCTACGCGCCCGCAGCCGGCCCGCGGCGCCTGCTCTGGTTCGCGATCACGACGGGTGTCGCGGGCGCGCTCGCGATCCGCGCGTACATGACGGGGGCCGCGTGAGGCGCCTCTGGGAGAACCGCTTCCTCCGCGGGCTGGCGCTCGTGGCGCTCGTGTCTCTCGCGATCGTGCTGCTGTCGCTCGAGGAGTCGCTCCAGACCGCCGGGGCGCTGCTCCGCGTCGCGTTCTTCCTCGCGATCGCGTTCTTCCTCTTCCTGCTCTGGCGCGAGCGGCGCTCCGATCTCGAGGCGTGGTCGGAGCTCTCCCGGAGAACCTTCTACGGCGCGATCGTGCTGGCGATCGTGGCGATCGGCGCGCTGATCGCGCTCGCACCGACGGGCGCCGACGTGATCGCGTTCGTCGCCGTGGTCGGGTGCTGCGCGTGGGCGATTCTCCGCGTCTGGCGGCGCGAGCACCGCTACGGGTAGCTACCGGGTCGGCGCGGGGTACCGCGTCCCGTCGGGCGCGGTGTAGAGCGTCGACGCGGCGGGCAGCGAGGTGATCGCGCCGTCGAGCACGTCGAGCGCGTCGCGGACGTCGACGAGCTTGCCGACGAAGATCGGCGTGTCCTGCTCCGTCCAGCGCGAGGCCTCGCTCTCGCGGAGCGTCATCATCAGGTGCATGAAGTCGGCCGGCTCCTCGGCCTCGAAGGCGGGAAGGAACTCCTGGTCGTCGATCCCGAACGAGTACGTCGTGTGGTTCGTGATCGTGACCCAGCGCGCACCGATCTCCGCGTGCTCTCGCATCGCAGCGGCCCGCTCCTCGAAGGGGAGGAAGTACCAGGGCCGGACCTTCACGAACGGGTAGACGATCAGATACGGCGCATTCCGCGGCGCCACCCGGCCCTGCCGGATGCGCTTCTTGTCCGTGTACACGGACGGCTTCGTCGTGCCGAGGTACGAGTACGGCGTCGTCAGCCAGGCGCCGAGCGGCGTGCCGTTCAGCGCGGCGCCCAGCTCGAGGAGATCGTCGTAACGCTGCGTGATCGACCAGAAGAACAGATCGGTCTCGGGGCGCACCCCGACCGTCGAGTACACCCGCAGGCCCTCCATCCGGGCGGCGAACTCGTCGACGACGTCCGCGAACGCGTCCTTCCCGGCCCGGCGCTCGTCGACCGGGAGCCGACGCCAGGCGGGATCGACCTGGAAGAACCGGTAGCCGACGTACTGCCCGACCTCGACGCCCTCGATGCGCTCGTACCCTTCGGCCATCGAGCGAATGGTACGCGGAGGCGCGCTCAACCTGCGCGGAGGGTGGCGCTCGTGACCACAGCGGGTGTTCCAGGGTTCGTCGGGTGCACCACGGTCAGCCGGAACCTGACCGGGGCTGTGCCGAGCTTCGCGCGGTCGAGCGAGGCGACCACTGGGCCGGCGCGGCTCCAGCCGCGCGCTCCCGCCGCGACCGCGCCGCTCTCACGGACCGCCTCGAGCGTCCACGCGCAGTCGAGCGGGCAGCGGAACCGCACGGTGCGTGCACCGCGTGCGAACGCCGCCTGGCCCGGGAAGCGGACCGCGACCGGCTTGACGTCGAGCGCCATGCCCTCGCACCGCGCGATCGACCCGCCCCGCACGCGGGAGAGCGAGTCGCGTACCGCCCAGAAGCTCGACTTCGGCGTCCCATCCGCGTAGTACACGCCGGACTGCCAGCTCAGGAGCGCCTGCTCGTCCTGCGAGTGGAACAGGAGGATCCCCGTCACGGTCGGCTGGCAGAACGCGAGCCGCATCCCGAGGTCGTACGACGCCGCCTGTTGCCGCTCGTCGACGGGCTTGGTCGTCGCGGGCTCGTTGCCGGAGTACAGGCTCCGCTTGCCCGCGGGCACGGCGGACTCGATGCCGAACTCGTCGTAGAGGATCGGGAGCGACGACCCGGGCTGCGGGGTCCCGTCGAACGCCTGCGCGAGCAGGCCGACGAGCTTGCCGTAGTCCGCGAGCCCGATCGACGTCGAACGGGGATGCGGGAAGTCCGGGCTCTGGGACGAGTTGTCCGGGTACGGATGGATCGCGAGCCCGTCCATCACCGGGAGCGTCCGGCCGCTCGCCCGGTACGCGGCGCCCATCGCCTGGATGAACGCGGTGGGGGAGGACGTGGGCCGGATCCCGCCCGGCCGGTCGCTTCCGCGCGGCGCGAGCGCTCCGCCCCAGACCCTCACCTTCGGGTCGACTCCCTTGATCGCGTCGTACGTCGTCGCGAGCAGTCCCAGGTAGGCGGGCGCCGACGCGTTCGAGCCATCCGGGGCGAACTGCGGTAGCCAGAAGCGGTTCAGGTTCGGCTCGTTCCCCACGATGATGTCGTCGAAGCTCGGCAGGTCGGCGGCGATCGCGGCCGCGTAGCGCGCGAACTGCGCCTGGGCGGACGGCTCGAGCGGGGTCGTGCGTTGGCCGGGGTTGTAGACCGAGACGTACACCTGCACGCCGTTCAACCGTGCCGCGATCTCGACGTTGCGCAGCTCGCGGAGCTCGTCCGCGGTCGGTGCGACGAGGCCCGGCAGCCAGTTCGACGTGACCCGGACCGCGGTGAATCCCGCCAGCCGGAGCTGCGCCATCTTCGCCTGGGCGGTGGGGAGGTCGGGCGCCCGCACGACGTCCTCGGCGACCCCGAGCGCCATCGTCGGCCCGCCCGCGTGCGCCGGCGCGCTCGCGAGGAGGGACGCCGCGGCTGCCGTCAGAGCCAGGACGGTGAGGAGACGGAGAGGCATCGAGTGATGAGACGACGAAGCGGCCGGATACGCTAGACGACGTGGACGAGGCCGTCCGAGAGCAGCTGCGACGGCTGCCGACGGGCCCGGGCGTCTACCTCTTTCGCGACGCGCGCGACGAGCTCCTCTACGTCGGCAAGGCGAAGTCGCTCCGGGCCCGTGTGCGCAGCTACTTCAACCGAGGCGGAGACCTCCGCGTCGGGATCGACCGCATGGTCGAGCGGGTTCGACGGATCGAGGTCGTCGTCACGCAGAGCGAGGCGGAGGCGCTCCACCTCGAGCAGAACCTCGTCAAGCGGCACCGGCCGCCGTTCAACGTGCGGCTCCGCGACGACAAGTCGTTCCCGTACATCGCGGTCACGGTCTCCGACGAGTACCCGCGGGTGATGTTCACGCGCGAGCGCCGGCGCCGCGGCACCATCTACTTCGGCCCCTACGCGAACGCGAAGAAGGTACGCGAGACGCTCGACGTGCTGAACCGGGTGTTCCAGTTCCGCCCGTGCGAAGGCCCGAAGCCGGGACGGCACTCGGGCATCCCGTGCCTCGACTTCCACATCGAGCGGTGTACGGCCCCCTGCATCGGCGCGATCACGCCCGAGGCGTACGGGGAGATCATCGACGGCGTCGTCGAGTTCCTCTCGGGCGAGACTCGGCCGATCCAGCGCGCGCTCGAGCGGAGCATGCGCGAGGCGGCCGCGGAGGAGCGGTACGAGGACGCCGCCCGCTACCGCAACCGGCTGCGTGCGATCGAGAGCCTCGCGCAGCGGCAGGCGGCGGACAAGCGCGCGGTCGGCACCGTGGACGTGATCGGCCTCGCGGCGGACGGCGACCGCGCCGCGGTGCAGCTCTTCCCCCTCCGCGACGGGAAGATGGTCGACCGTTTCGCGTTCCACCTGGAGAACGTCGAGGGGCGCGACCGGGCGACGATCCTCGAGTTCTTCTGCATCGAGCACTACGGCGGCGCGCCCGCGGTGCCGCCGCAGATCGTGGTCCCGTCGGACATCGAGGACACCGAGGCGCTCGCCGACTACCTCTCCGACCTCCGCGGCGCGCGCGTCGAGGTGCGCGCGCCGCAACGCGGCGAGAAGCTGCGGCTCGTGCAGCTCGCCGACGAGAACGCCCGGCTCGCGCTCGAGCACGACGCGTCGGCGGCGGAGCAGCGGCGGCAGCGGCGCGTCGAGGCGCTCGAGCAGCTGCGCGAGTGCCTGAACCTCGAGAGCCTGCCGGCGCGGATCGAGTGCTTCGACGTCTCGAACATCCAGGGGCGAGAGATCGTCGCCTCGATGTCGGTCTTCGTCGACGCGCAGGAGCGGCGCCCGCACTACCGGACCTTCGCGGTGCGCGGGCTCGAAGGGCAGGACGACTTCGCGTCGATCGCGCAGGTCGTGTCGCGCCGCTTCGCGCGCCTGCGCGACTCCGCGTCGCCCGACCGGTACGACGAGAGCTTCGCGCAGATCCCCAACCTCGTCGTGATCGACGGCGGCAAGGGGCAGCTCGCCGCCGCGCTCGAGGCGATCCACTCGACGTTCGACGTCCCGCGGACCGCGGTGGTCGCGCTCGCGAAGCGCGAGGAGGAGGTGTTCGTCCCCGGCCGCTCAGAGCCGATCCGGCTCGACCGGCGCGACCCCGGTTTGCAGCTGCTCCAGCGTGCTCGGGACGAGGCGCACCGCTTCGCGCTCGGCTACCACCGCCGGCGACGCGACACGCGGGCGTTCGAGTCGATCTTCGACGGCCTGGAGGGGATCGGGCCCGCCAGGCGCCGCGCCATCCTGCGGCACTTCGGCTCCGCGGAGGCGTTCATCGACGCGTCGCGCGAGGAGCTCGAGGGCGTGCCGGGCCTCCCGGCGAAGACGGCGCGCGCCGTGTACGCGCAGCTCCACAAGGCGGGCCGCGGCTGAGGTCTCACGTCGGGGGCGGCTTGGCGTCGGGCGGCGGCTGGACGACGCTGCGGAACCGGATCGTCCCGAGGGTGAGGAAGATCGCCGTGAACCCGAGCACGACGTTCACGACGGTCAGCGTGATCTTCATCCCGACGCTGAACGCGAGCAGCGTCGTCTCGGCGATCCCGGCGTTGCGGAACGCGTAGACGAGGAGCGCCTGCTCGGTGCCGATGCCGCCGGGCGTCGCCGGGACGAGCGTCGAGAGGCTCATCGCGGCCTGGACGAGCAGCACGTTCGTCACGCTCTGATGGATCCCGAACGCGCCGAGGAAGAACCAGATCGTCGCGAGCCGCAACGACCAGTCTCCGAGCTGCCAGAGCACGACCGTCCTGACGTAGCGCTGCGGCGGATCGAAGACGGCGAAGGCCTGCCCGACGCGCGCGCGCAGGCGATTCCAGTAGCGGTCGAGCAGCCACACGACGAGCGCGCCGACCGCGACGATCGCGATGACGACTCCGGGGTGGATGACCCCGTCCTGGAACGCCCACGAGTAGTCGAACGAGGGCAGCCGCGAGAGGACGTCGATCGACGGCAGCAGTCCCTGCGTCAGCGCCCAGAGGAACACGATCACCGACAGCACGAGGTCGACGAACGTGAGCACGACGGTGGACGCGATCACGGTCGTGTACGAGCTTCCCTTGATCGCGCGGTGTGCCATGTAGACGCGGACGACGTCGCCTCCGCGCGCGGGCAGGATCGCGTTCACGCCGACGCCGGCGACGTACGCGGCGCCGATCCCCGACCACGGCACCGTCCGGTCGGGGTACGCGGCCGCGAGGACGTTCCTCCAGGCGCGGCTCACGCAGGCGAGCTTGAGCACCTGACAGCCGATCGCGGCGAGGAGCGGGACGAGCTCGATCTCGGAGAGGAAGTCCCAGAAGTGCTCGACCGCCGTGCGGATCGTCTCGATCACGGGGTCACCGTACCCCGGTTGCCCGTCGCGTCAGCCCCTGCGCCCTGTGGATCGATCGGCACCGAACCGGCACGTTCAGCCCTTGACGAAGAACGGTGTCTGACACCGTTTCTCGTCAAGCGGTGCGCGACACCGAGCGGACGGCGGTTCGGACCTGTCCCTCTCGGCGGTGGCCCTGTTGAGAACTCGATCGGACACGAACGGGATCATCCTGCTCGCACTGCGATCGCCTTCGCGTCGACTCCTGTGGATGATCTGGTGCAGAATCGGCAACGCGGCGGCCTTGACACGAGACGGTGTCTGACACCGTCGTCGTCGATCGGGTGCTCGCGGCCGCGACTACGATCCACCGACGATGAGCGTCCGCGTGCGCATGGCACCGTCGCCGACGGGGCTGCTCCACATCGGCGGCGTGCGAACGTTCCTCTTCAACTGGCTGTTCGCGCGCGGGCGGGACGGGGAGTGCCTGCTGCGGATCGAGAACACGGACACCTCACGTGAGGTCGCGGAGGCGACTGCGCAGATCGAGCGCTCGCTGCGCTGGCTCGGGATCGAGTGGGACGGGCCGACGCGCTTCCAGCTCGACGGAGCCGACCGCGCGCGGGCCCAGGCCGAGCGGCTCGTCGGGGAGGGCAAGGCGTACGAAGACGACGGCGCGATCCGCATCCGCATGCCGCGAGAGGGCGTCGTCGCCTGGGACGACGCGGTGAAGGGGCCGATCGAGTTCCCGGCCGAGGAGCTCGAGGACTGGGTGCTCGTGCGCTCGGACGGGCGGCCGACGTACAACTTCGCCAACCCGGTCGACGACTGGGCAGACGGGATCACGCACGTGATCCGCGGCGACGACCACGTCTCGAACACGCCGAAGCAGCTCGTGGTGCTCGACGCGCTCGGCGCGGAGCCGCCCGTGTACGCGCACGTTCCGAACGTCTTCGGCGAGGACGGAAGGAAGCTCTCGAAGCGCCATGGGGCGGTCTCGGTCGACGAGTTCCAGGAGGCGGGGTATGTGGCGCCGGCTCTGATGAACTTCCTCGCGCTGCTCGGCTGGGCGCCTGACGGCGAGACCACGATCATGAGCCGCGACGAGCTCGTCCGCCGCTTCTCGCTCGAGCGCGTCGGCCGGAGCCCGGCGACCTTCGACTATGCGAAGCTCGACTGGATGAACGGGGTCTACCTGCGCGCGCTCGACCGCGACGCATACGCGGATGCGGTGCTCGAGTACCTCCGCGAGCGCGGCATCGACTGGCCCGAAGCCGGAGTCCGCGCGATGGCGCCGATCGTCCAGGAGAAGGTCGGCAGGCTCGGCGAGATCCCGGAGCTCGCACGCTTTCTCTTCGACGACGTCGAGCCCGACCCGACCCTTCTCGACCGGGGGATTCTCGACGCCGCCGTGAGGGCTCTGGCCGGCGTCGAGCCGTGGACGGCTTCCGAGCTCGAGACCGCGCTGAAGGCACTCTGCGACGACGTCGGCCAGAAGCCGCGCGCGGTCTACCTGCCGATCCGGGTCGCGGTGACCGGTTCCAGGGTCTCGCCGGGCCTCTACGAGTCGCTCGAGCTCCTCGGACGGGAACGCTCGCTCGAGCGCCTCCGCCGGGGCGCGGAGCTCGCCGCGTGAGCGCGCTCCCGGTCGAGGAGTTCGAGCACCGGCTCGAGCAGTACGGCATCGAGCGCTCGGAGGAGGCACGGGCCGTGCGGGTGGGGGAGAAAGAGACCTCCGAGCAGGCCGCGATCGTCGCTCGCTACCAGGATCTCTTCACGCGCGACCAGCTCGACGCGCTCCGCGCCGCCGAGAGCGAGACGACGGGCGCCGAGCAGGAGTCCGTCGCGCGGCTGCGTCTCGCTTGCCAGGACGGGCTCGTCACGAAGGAGCTCGCGGACCGAGAGGACGCGCTCGAGAATGCGCTGCTCGCGTTGCGTGTTCCGTGGGACGGGGACGAGCTGCCGCTCCGGACCGCGCAGGCACGGCTCGCGACCGAGCAGGACTACCGGCGCCGCGACGCGCTCGGCGCAGCGGTGCTCGCGGCCTCCGCGTCGCTCAACGACGACCGGCGGACGCTTCTCGCCGCCCGCCACGAGCTCGAGTCCACGGTGACCGGGATAGACGACCCGGTCGCGCGCAACGAAGCGGAGAAGAACGTGCTCCTCCGGCCGATCGCCGATGCGGTGGACACGGCCCGGGTCGAGAGCACGGAGGCGTTCACGCCGGCCCGTGAGCGTTGGCTCGACCGCCTGCTCGGGGCCGATCGCGACGAGACCCCGACATCCGCCCACATGGCCTGGATCCGCCGGCTGTCGCCTCTCGAGGCCACGTACACGAGGGAGCGAAGCGTCCCGGTGTGCCTCGCGACGCTCCGCTGCATGGGGTTCGACCTGGAGTCCGAGTCGGGAATCCGCACCGACCTCGAGGACCGTCCGCAGAAGGCGCCCCGCGCCTGCGTGATCGCGACCGACCCGCCGCGGCTGGTGCACCTGATCACGCGCTCGATGGGAGGCCTGCACGACTACGAGGCGTTCCTCCACGAGTCGGGTCACGCACTCCATTACGCCGGCTGCGATCCTGCGCTGCCGCTCGCGTTCCGGCGGCTCGCGCGGGACCACGCCCTCAGCGAGATCTACTCGTTCCTCCTGGACTCGATCTCGGAAGAGCCCGACTGGCATGCGGAGCACTTCGGTCTCGACGAGAGCCAGGCCCGCGAGAACGCCGAGGCGGCCTCGTTCTCCAACACGATCCTGTTCCGGCGGTACTCGGCAAAGCTCGGCTTCGAGCTCGACTTCTGGGCGCGCTTCCCGACGGACGGCGGCACGCCCGACGGCTACGAGCAGCGGCTGACCGCCGCGACGGGCATCCGCTATCCGGCGGAGAACTTCCTCGCCGACATGGACGCCGGCTTCTACTCGGCCGACTACCTCCGAGCCTGGATCCGCAGCGCCCAGCTCCGCGCGCACCTGCGGCGCGAGGTCGGCCGGGACTGGTGGCGCCGGCCCGGGACGGGTGAGCTGCTGCGCGAGCTCTTCCGCGAGGGCACGCGGCCGACGAGCGAGGAGATCGCGACCCGCATCGGGTTCGACGCGCTCGACACGGGCCCGCTCGTCGCCGAGCTGACATCGGCCGCCTGACGCGTCGCCAACTCTCCCGCGATCGAGCCGTCTGACCATCGGACGCGGCGGGGTCGAGCGGGGTCCCGAGGCTTGACTTCGCCGGTGGGGTTGGCTACAAGACACCTGAATCGGGTCTCAGGTTCGGGTCTCGACACGTCGATTGGAGGGCACGGATGAAGCGGTGGTACAAGCTCGGAGCGCTCGTCGCGGGGGTCGCCGCCCTCGCCGGCGCCGGCGCGACCGTGAAGACGGCGCACGCCGCGCCGAGCGCACAGGCGTCGATCAAGGTCGGCATCGTCTACTCGCGGACGGGGCTGCTCGCGAGCTACGGCGCGCAGTACATCCAGGGGCTCCGCTACGGCCTCGCGTACGCGACGAAGGGCACGAACGCGATCAACGGACAGAAGATCGAGCTCACGCTCGTCGACGACGCCGGTGACCCGGTCAAGGCGGTCTCGGCGGCGAAGGACCTGATCGGCAAGGGCTACAAGGTGCTCGCCGGCAGCGTCTCGTCGGGCGTCGCCCTCCAGGTCGCACCCCTCGCCGAGCAGAACAAGATCCTGTTCATCTCCGGCCCTGCCGCGACCGACGCGATCACGGGCATCAACAAGTACACGTTCCGCTCGGGCCGCCAGAGCTACCAGGACGTCCTCGCGGCGAGCTCGTACCTCGGTGGCGGCGGGGGCAAAACCGTCACGGTGTTCGCCCAGGACTCCGCCTTCGGGCTCGGTAACTACCTCGCCGTCAACCAGGTGATGGGGAACCGCGGCGGCCAGAAGGTCAACCGGATCCTCGTGCCCCTCTCGGCGCAGGACTTCACGCCGTTCGCGCAGCAGATCAAGCAACAGAAGACCGATCTCCTGTTCATCGCATGGGCGGGCGCAACCGCCCCGGCGATGTGGCGGGCGCTCGACCAGCAGGGCGTGTTCGACAGCGTCGACCACGTCGTGACGGGGCTGGACCAGCGGGCGTCGTACCCGACGTTCGGCCCGGTCGCGAACAAGATCTCGTTCCTCTCGCACTACGTCTCGAACGCGCCGCAGAACAAGGTCAACGACTTCCTGGTGAAGTCGATGCGGAAGCGGAACCAGGTCCCCGACCTCTTCACCCCGGACGGGTTCGTCGCAGGCCAGATGATCGTCCACGCGCTCACCGCGTCGACCTCGAACGTCGACCGGATGATCTCGTCGCTCGAGGGATGGAGCTTCACGGGGCCGAAGGGCCAGCAGACCATCCGCGCCTCGGACCACGCGATGCTCCAGCCGATGTTCCAGGTGAAGCTGACCCAGAAGAACGGCAAGTACGTCCCCGTCGTGCTGAAGCGGCTTCGCGCGAAGTACACGGCGCCGCCGGAGGCCAACGGAAGCTAGTCGGCCGCGTCCAGAACGACGGGGATCGTGTCCATCGAGGCTCCGATCCTCGCCACCCGGGACCTCGGGCTCGACATCGGCGGCGCGCGCATCGTCGCCGATGTCTCGCTCGAGGTCCGGGAGGGCGAGCTGGTCGGCATCATCGGCCCGAACGGCGCGGGCAAGACCACGCTCTTCAACCTGCTCTCGGGCACCTTGCGCCCGACGACCGGGAGAATCGTGCTCGACGGCCGCGACGTCACCGGGATGCCGCCGTACCGGCGGACGCAGGCCGGCCTCGGGCGCTCTTTCCAGGTCTCGAGCGTCTTCCCGCTGCTCACGGTCGGGGAGAACGTTCGCCTCGCCGCCGAGGCGCGGCTCGGCGGCTCTCTGAGCGTCGTCCGCCGCGCAGCGCGGTTCCGGCCGGCGCTCGAGCGGGCCGGGACGGCGCTCGGGCGTGTCGGGCTCGCCGGGCGCGCCGCCTGGCCGGCAGGGATGCTCTCGCACGGCGACAAGCGGAAGCTGGAGATCGCGATGCTCCTCGCCGCCGAGCCGCGGGTGATCCTGCTCGACGAGCCGATGGCGGGCGTGTCGGCGGAGGACGTCGACGGCCTCGTCGAGGTGATCCGCGCCGTGCACGAGGAAGAGGGCCGCACCGTCCTACTCGTCGAGCATCGGATGGAGGTCGTCGTCGGGCTGGCGCAGCGGATCGCGGTCATGCACCACGGCGCCCTGCTCGCGTTCGACACGCCCGAGCGCGTGATGGCCGACGAGACGGTGCAGACCGCGTATCTCGGGGAACCCCTTTGAGCACCGCGCTGTCCGTCTCGGATCTCCACGTCCACCTGGGCGAGTCGCACGTGCTGCAGGGGATCTCGTTCGACGTCCCTGCCGGCGGCGTGACCGCGCTGCTCGGCCGAAACGGCGTCGGCAAGACGACCACGCTGCGCGCGCTGCTGGGGCTCGTCCCACGCACGCGCGGCGTCGTCGCGCTGGAGGGCGACGACGTGACGCGGCTCTCGACGCATGCCGTCGTGCGACGTGGCGTCGGCTACGTCCCCGAGGATCGCGACGTCTTCGCCGGCCTCACGGTCGAGGAGAACCTCCGCCTTGCCGAGCGCAACGGCCATGCCCGCTACGACCTGGTCTACGACCTCTTTCCCGAGCTCCGCGAGCGTGCCGGCCAGCGCGCCGGGACGCTCTCGGGCGGCCAGCAGCAGATGGTCGCGATCGCGCGCGCCCTGCTCAACGAAAACCGGCTGCTGCTCGTCGACGAGCCGACGAAAGGTCTCGCCCCGGCGCTCGTGACTGGGGTCGCGGCTGCGCTCGAGCGCGCGGCCGAGCTGACCACGATCCTGCTCGTCGAGCAGAACCTCCGCGTCGTGCAGCGCGTCGCCCGCGACGTCGTCGTCCTCGACGCGGGCCGCGTCGTCCACACCGGCCCTGCGCACGAGCTGCTCGCCGACCCGGACCACGTCCGGCGGCTCCTCGGCGTCCACGGAGGCGGGCATTGAGCACCTTCGTCCTGCTGACGATCACCGGCCTCGGACTCGGAGCGATGTACTTCCTCGTCGCCTCGGGCCTGTCGCTCATCTATGGGCTGATGGGCGTGCTCAACTTCGCGCACGGCGCGTTCATCACGGTCGGCGCCTACCTCGCCTGGTGGTTCGGCGAGCAGATCGGTGGGGGCGCGGGCGTGCGGCTGCTCGTCGGCGGCGCGCTGGGCATCGCGGGCGGCGCGCTGCTCGCCGGGCTCGTCGAGCTGTGCCTGATCCGGCCCCTCTACGGGAGGCCGATCGAGCAGGTGCTGGTCACGGTGGGGCTCGCGCTCGCGCTCGGCGCGCTCGTCCAGGGCATCTGGGGCGCGGACTCGAAGCCCTTCCCAGTGCCGTCGTGGATGATCGACACGACCACGATCTTCGGCGCGAACGTCCCCAACGACCGGTTCGTGGAGATCGGCGTCGCGGCCGCGGTGCTGCTCGGGCTCACCGCGTTCCTCCGCCACACGCGCTTCGGCCTCGTCATCCGCGCCGGCGTCGAGAACCGCGCCATGGTGAGCGCTCTCGGGATCGACGTGCGCCGGGCGTTCACGATCGTGTTCGCGCTCGGCGGCGCGCTCGCGGCGCTCGCCGGCGTGCTGTCGGGCGTCTATTTCGGGGTCGTCGACCCGGGCCGCGGCACGTCGCTCCTGATCTTCGCGTTCATCGTGGTCGTGATCGGCGGCTTCGGCTCGATCGGCGGCTCCGCCGTCGCCGCCGTCGCGGTCGGGCTGATCCAGCAGTACGCGAACTACTACGCCTCGAGTGGCACCGGCGACCTCGCGGTCGTGCTGCTGCTCGCGGTCCTGCTCCTCGTCCGCCCGAGCGGGCTCGCCCCGAAGGTGGCCCATTGAGGCGCGTCACCGGGATCCTCGTACCCCTGCTCGTGCTCGTGCTGCTCGCGCTCGTGCCGAAGCTGTCGCTCGACATCCCGGTCGTGCTGAATGGGCCGCTCTCGAGCCCCGGCACGCTGCAGCTTCTCGCGCTCTGTCTCCTGTTCGCCGGGATCGCGCTCACGTACGACGTGCTCTTCGGCTTCACGGGGTTGCTCTCGTTCGGGCACGCGCTGTTCGTCGCGGCCGGCGTCTACATGACCGCGATCGCGCTGACGCGCTGGGAATGGGGGCTCTGGCCGACGATCGGGTTCGTCCTCCTCGTCGCGCTGTGCCTGCCGCTCGTGCTCGGTGCGGTCAGCCTCCGCGTCGGCGGGATCGCGTTCGCGATGGTGACGCTCGCCTTTGCGCAGGCGGGCCAGGTGCTCGTCCAGAAGAACCCCTACGGCTGGACCGGGGGTGAGGAAGGCACGGGCCTGAACTACGACCACGTGCCCGAGGCGTTCGTCGGCGTCCTCAACACGAAGAACCTCTACTGGCTCGCGCTCGGCTACGCGGTGCTCGTGTTCGTCGTCGTGCGGCTCGCGGTCAACTCCTCCGCGGGCCACGTCTGGCGCGCGGTGAGGGAGAACGAGCCGCGCGTCGAGGTGCTCGGTCTCTGGCCGTACCAGTTCAAGCTGATCTCGTTCGTGCTCGCCGGGTTCCTCGCGGTGCTCGGCGGCGTCGTGTGGCTGCTCCTGATCGGCGGGGCGACGCCGGAGGTGACGACCGCGAACTTCACGCTCGCACTGCTCGTGATGGTCGTGCTCGGCGGGGCGGGAACGCGATTCGGGGCGATGCTCGGGGGCTTCCTCTACACGCTGCTCGACCAGCGGCTCGGCTCGCTCTCGGGGTCGAGCACGGTGCAGGACCTGCCGGACGTGCTCCGCGTGCCGCTTTCCGAGCCGCTGTTCCTGCTCGGGACGCTGTTCATCCTGCTCGTGTTCTTCGTGCCGGGCGGGCTGGCGAGCCTCCCCACCCGGGTGCGCGGCCTACGCCCCCGGCGTGAGCCGCTGCCGGAGGAGGCGGCCGCATGAAGATCGCCTCGGAGCGGCACGGCGCGGGGGAGCCCGTGCTGCTGATCCACGGGCTCGGCTACGCCCGCTGGGGCTGGGAGCCCGTGCTGCCCGGCCTCGCCGAGCGGTTCGACGTGCTGCTGTTCGACAACCGCGGGATCGGCGAGAGCGATGCGCCGCCGGGGCCGTATACGGCCGCGGCGATGGCGGGCGACGCACTGCAGGTGCTCGACGAGGGGGGCGTCGAGCGCGCGCATGTCGTCGGGACGAGCCTCGGCGGCATGATCGCGCAGGAGCTCGCGCTCGCACACCCCGAGCGGGTCGACCGGCTCGTCCTGGCCTGCACGACGCCCGGAGGGCCGCGCGCGCACCCGATGCCGCAGGTGACCGTCGCCCTGATGGCCGAGGCCGCGACGCTCGAGCCCGCGGTGGCCCTCCGGCGCTTCGTCGAGAACGCGCTTTCGCCGGCAACCGTGACCGAGCGGCCCGAGCTGGTCGAACGGATCATGGAGCACCGGCTGCGGACAGACCAGGATCCCGCTGCGTGGGCGGCGCAGGCAGCTGCGGGCGCGACCTTCGATGCGTTCGACCGCCTCGCCGGTCTCCGCGGGCCGGTGCTCGTCCAGCACGGCGGAGCGGATGTCGTCGTCGACCCGCGAAACGCCGACCTGCTCGTCGAGCTGATCGCGGACGCTCGGCTCGAGCGCTTCGACGGCGGCGGCCACCTCTTCTTCTGGGAGGCGCCCGACCGCTTCGTCTCCTCGGTGGCCGGGTTCCTGGAGGATGCCGCGTGATGAACGACCGGCTGACGATCGGGCGCTGGCTCTCCGACCGGGCGCGGACGACGCCCGACCGGGTCGCGATCCGCTTCCTCGGCGCGGAGCTCACGTATGCGGAGCTCGACCGCCGTTCGACGCGGCTCGCGGCCGGGCTCGCCGAGCGCGGCGTGCGGCGCGGCGACAGGCTCGCGACGCTCACCGCGAACTCACCCGACCACGTGGTCGTCCTGTTCGCCTGCGCACGGCTCGGGGCGATCCTGCAGCCGATCTCCTGGCGCCTCGCCCCGCCCGAGATCGCGTACCAGCTGGCCGACGCCGAGCCGTCGCTCCTCCTCGTCTCCGAGGAGCACCACGACCTGGCGGCCGCAAGTACCACCGTGTTGCAAGGGGGCCCGCACGCGCTCGAGAGCGGCGCGGAGATCGCCCGCCTCGGCGACCCGGCGCTCGAGGTCGACGCGGAGGCGCCCGCCGTCGCCGAAGACGACGACCCACTACTCCTCGTCTACACGTCGGGGACCACCGGCAAGCCGAAGGGTGCCCTGCTGACGCACGCGAACTGCTTCTGGACGAACCTCTCCTTCGACCGCACGGCCGGGGTGCGCGAGGACGACGTCGTGCTCCAGGTGCTGCCGCAGTTCCACGCGGGCGGCTGGAACGTGCAGCCGCTCCTCGCATGGTGGAAGGGCGCGACCGTCGTGATCGAGCCCGCCTTCGACCCGGCACGGACGCTCGCCCTGATCGCCGAGGAGCGGGTGACGACGATGATGGGCGTTCCCGCCACGTACCTCTTCCTCGCCGAGGCGCCGGGCTTCGGGGACGCGGACCTCTCCAGCCTCCGGCTCGTCGTCGTCGGCGGGGCGCCGATGCCCGCGTCACTGCTAGAGACGTGGCAGGAGCGCGGCGTCGAGATCGTGCAGGGCTACGGTCTCACCGAGGCGGCGCCCAACGTGTTGTGCCTCCCGCCCGACGACGCCCGGCGCAAGCTCGGCTTCGCGGGCAAGCCGTATCCGCACGTCGACGTGGCGCTGCGCGACCCCGAGACGGGGCTCGTGCCCGACGGCCGCGGTGTGGGCGAGCTGCTCGTCCGCGGGCCGAATGTGTTCGCCGGGTACTGGAGGAACCCCGAGGCGACGGAGGCGGCCTTCGTGGACGGCTGGCTGCGGACGAAGGACGTCGCCGAGCGCGACGACGAGGGCTTCTTCCGGATCGTCGGACGGCTCGAGGAGCTCGTGATCTCGGGCGGCGAGAACGTCTATCCGGCCGAGATCGAGAACGTCCTGCACGCCCACCCGGACGTCGTCGAGGCGGCGGTCGTCGGCGTGCCCGACGAACGGTGGGGCGAGGTCTGCGCCGCGTTCGTCGTCCTCCGTGAGGGCGCGACCGCCGACGGCGAGGACCTCCGCGACCACTGCCGAGAGCGCCTCGCGCGGTTCAAGGTCCCGCGCACCGTGATGCTCGTCGAGGAGCTGCCGCGCTCGTCGATGGGGAAGGTGCAAAGAGACGAGCTGCGAGCGTCGGCGACCGGAGCGGCCCGATGAGCGAGACGGTGACCGGCGTCGGGGGCCGTCCGCTCTCGAAGCGCGGCGAGCGCACGCGCCGGCGGCTGCTCGAGGCGGCCGAGTCGGTGTTCGCCGAGCTCGGCTACCACGACGCGTCGATCGTGAAGATCACCGAGGCCGCGGGCGTCGGCCAGGGGACGTTCTACCTCTACTTCGCGAGCAAGAAGGAGGTCTTCGACGAGCTCGTCCTCGACTTGAACCACCGCGTCCGCCAGGCGATGACGGAAGCCTCCTCGAAGGGAAGGACGCGCGCCGAGACCGAGCGCCTCGGCTTCGCCGCGTTCTTCCGCTTCACCGCCGAGCACCCGGCCCTCTACCGGATCATCCGTCAGGCCGAGTTCGTCTCGCCCGAGATCCTCCACCTCCACTACGAGCGGCTGACGAGCGGTTACGTCGCCGGCCTCCGCCAGGCGATGGAGGCGGGAGAGATCGCCGAGGGCGACCCCGAGCTGCTCGCGTGGGC
>DASSUT010000163.1:0-4499 GCA_035706725.1 Gaiella sp.
ACCGCGGTGTTCGTCGACCTCGTCGGCTCGACCGCGCGGGCGGAGCGGCTGGACCCGGAGGACGTGCGGGCGGTCCTCCGTCGCTACCACGAGACGCTGCGCCGCGACCTCGAACGATACGGCGGGACCGTGGAGAAGTTCATCGGAGACGCGGTCGTCGCGGTCTACGGAGCTCCGACTGCCCACGAGGACGACCCGGAACGCGCGGTGCGCGCGGCGCTCGCCGCGCGCGAGTCGATCGCCGCCCTCAACGACCGGGACGACGCCCTCGATCTCCACGTGCGGGTCGGGGTCGCGACCGGCGAGGCGCTCGTCACGCTCGACGCCCGGGCGGCGGAGGGAGAGTCGATGGTCGCCGGCGACGTGATGAACACCGCCGCGCGGATCCAGGCCGCGGCGCCGGTGGACGGGATCCTCGTCGTGGGCACGACGCACCGCGCCACCGAGCGGGCGATCGTCTACCGGGAGCACGAGCCCGTCTCGGCGAAAGGCAAGGCGGATCCGGTCGAGGTGTGGGAGGCGGTCGAGGCGATGGGGCGGGTCTCCGGCCCCGGCGAGGACGATGCGTCGTCGCCGCTCGTCGGCAGGGAGAACGAGCGCGCGCTCCTGCTCGGCGCGTTCGCCCGTGTCCGGGTCGAGCGCGCACCACAGCTCGTGACGCTCGTCGGCGTGCCGGGCATCGGGAAGAGCCGGCTCGTGGTCGAGCTCCGCGAGGCGGCCGCCGAGGACGAGGAGATCATCACGTGGCGCTACGGCCGCTGCCTCCCCTACGGCGAGGGCGTCACGTTCTGGGCGCTCGGCGAGATCGTCAAGGCGCAGGCGGGGATCCGCGAGAACGATCCCGCCGCGCTCGCGGCGGAGAAGCTCGCGCGTACGGTGGCTGACGTCGTCGCCGAAGGCGACCGCCGCTGGGTCGAGCCCAGCCTGCGCCCCCTCGTCGGCCTCGTCTCCGAGGACGTCGCGCTCGCCGACCGCCGGACCGAGCTCCAGGCGGGCTGGCGCGTATTTCTCGAGGCGCTCGCCGAGCAGCGTCCCCTCGTCGTCGTGATCGACGACCTGCAGTGGGCGGACGACGGGCTGCTCGAGTTCGTCGACGGGCTGGTCGACCTCGTGGAGGGTGTTCCCATGCTCGTCGTATGCTGCGCGCGACCCGAGCTGCTCGAGCGGCGGCCCGGGTGGGGCGGAGGCAAGCGGAACGCGCTCACGGTCTCGCTCGGCCCCCTACCCGAGGCCGACGCCGCGCGTCTCGTCGAGTCCCTCCTCGGACGCGACCCCGCCGACGCGACGCTGCGTGCCAATGTCGTCGAGCTCGCCGCCGGCAACCCGCTCTACGCCGAGGAGCTCGTCCGCATGCGCACCTCGGGCGGCGACCTCGCGGGGCTGCCCGACACCGTCCTCGGGATCGTCACCGCCCGGGTCGACCTGCTGCCACACGCCGAGAAGGAGCTCCTGCGCGATGCCGCCGTGATGGGCGGCGTCGTCTGGTCGGACGGCCTGCAGGTGGTGTCCTCTCGGGACCGCGGCGAGGTGGACGATCTGCTCCGCTCCCTCGGCCGAAAGGAGTTCCTCCGCCGCGAGCGGCAATCCGCGGTCGCCGGCGCGACACAGCACTCCTTCGTCCACAGCCTCGTGCGCGACGCCGTCTATGCCCAGCTGCCGCGACCGGAACGCATCGACCGGCACGTGCGTGTTGCGCGCTGGATCGAGTCGTTGCCGGAGGACCGGCGAGAGGACCGGGCCGAGCTGCTCGCCCACCATTACGTCGAGGCGATCGAGCTCTCCCGGAGCGCGGGCCTGGATTCGGCGGAGCTCGAGCCGGCCGCTGCTCATGCCCTGAGGGAGTCCGGGCTGCGCGCCCTCGCGGTCGGCGCCCACCCTGCGGCGGTGCGGGCGCTGCGGGCGGCGGCGGGCTTGCGCGGGGGAGAGCTCGACGCGCACGCGCTGCGCGCGCTCGGAAAGGCACTCACCTTCACCGAGTCCGGCGGGCTCGTAGAGCTCGAGCGCGCCTACGGGCTCCTCCTCGAGGGCGGGCAGCGGGCCGAGGCGGCGGCCGCGGCGGCGGATCTCGGGTTCGGGCTCTGGCAGCACGGCGACGGCGCGGGGAGCGCCTCCTGGATGCAGCGCGCGCTCGAGCTGATCGACGAGGGCGGACGCTCGCCGCACGAGGCGCACGTGCTCGCGCAGGGCGCGCGGCGCGCGATGCTCGCGGGAGACACGGCGGTGGCCGTCGAGCTCGCGGACCGCGCGCTCGAGCTGGCGACCGCGATCGGCGCCGAGGAGGTGCGGATCGCGGCGCTGATCACCCGGTCGACGGCAAGGGCCAACCAGGCGGAGTACGACAGGGCGTGTGCGGACCTCGAGGCCGCCGGCGAGCTGGCGCTCGTCAACGACCCGCCGGAAGCGACGCGCGCCTACGTGAACTTGAGCTCCGTGCGCAACGACCTCGGCGACCTGGACGGCGCGAAGGCAGCGGCGCGCCGGTCGATCGCCGTGAGCGAGCGGATCGGGATGCTGGGCGGCGTCGGTGCCTTCGCCTACGGCAACCTCGTCGAGGCGCAGTTCCTCGCGGGTGACTGGGAAGAGGCCCAGGCGCGTGCGGTCGTCGAGCTCGAGCGCTCGGAGCGGCAGGGTGGGATCTACCAGGCGCCGATGTTCGAGCTCGTGCTCGCGGAGCTCGCGCTCGTGCGCGACGGGAGGCGCGACGACGCGGTTGAGACCACGCGGCGGCAGGTCGCGGCCGCGCGCGAGCGGGACGACGACCAGGCGGTCTTCGGCGTCTGGTCTCAGTGCGCATGGACGTTCGCCCGGGTAGGGCTGGAGGACGAGGCCGGCGGCCTGCTCGACGAGATGCTCGCGCGCAGGCTGCTGCGGCCGCTCGGAGTAGCGCCAGGCTTCTGGACGGTCGACTGCGCGCTCGTGCTCGAACGGCTCGGCCGCGCCGGCGAGTTGCTCGAGCTGCCCGAGCCCGAGGGGTCGCGGTTCCTCGCGGCGGCGCGGGCCGTCGACGCGGGGTCGTTCGCAGCGGGGGCCGAGATCCTGCAGGAGATCGGCGCCCGGCCGCTCGAGGCGGATGTCCGTGTCCTTGCGTCCCGCCAGGCCCGGGCTGGCGGTGACGAGGAGTCGGCGGACGAGCATGAGCGGCGTGCGCGCGAAGTCCTGCTTCAGCTCGGCGCCGACTCCGCGCTGAGGGAGCTCGACGCGGGGCTTGGAACTAGGAGCCGCAGCGCCGGAAGCTGACAGCCGTCGCGCCGCGGGCGAGCCACTCCGTCATGCCCCCACTCACGACGGGCCGAGCGTCGTAGCCGCGCGCGCGGAGCACGCTCGCGCCGATCGCGGCACGCGGCCCCGACTCACAGATCGTCACGAGCGGCACCTCTTCGGGGAGGTCCGGGCAGCAGGACCGCATCAGCCGATAGGGGACGTGGCGGCTGCCCGGGATGTAGCCCTCGTCGCGCTCGTCCTTCTCGCGCACGTCGACCACGGTCGCCCCGGAGGCGATGAGGGCGTCGAGCTCGTCCACCGCGACGGAGCCCGTGGTCTCCTCGCCGCCGCCGAGCACGAAGCCCGAGATCTCCTCGAACGCGACGGAGCGGAGACCCATCACCGCCCGAAGCGCCTCTTCCTGCGTCGCGGCGAGAACGACGACCGGCGCCCCCGCGTCCAGCACGAACGCCGACCTCGTCGCGAAGCTCGAGCCCGTCACCGGCACGTTGACCGAGCCCGACCGGTGCCCTGCCAGATGATCCTCGACGGGCCTCACGTCGAGGAGCTGCGCATCGGCCGGCGGCGCCGGAAGCTCCGGCGGCTCGGGCGCTGTCGGCACGAACGGCCCGCGGTTGAGCTCCACGATCCGGCCGAGGTTCGGCGGCTTCGGCGACGACACGCTCGCGGACTCCGCGACGAACGCCCCGACGTCCGGCAGCCCCAACATGGGGTTGAACCGGCGCTCGAAACCGATCGTGGTCGAGGCGCGCGAGCTCATCGAGGCGCCGCAGAGCGAGCCGGCGACGTGGCCCGGGAACACCTCGACGCCGTCCGGGAGCTCCAGCAGGCGCCGAAGGGAGTGAAAGAGGCCCTCGGCGCCTTCCATCGCGGCGACGGCGAGATCCGGCCGGGCGGCGTCTCCGACGAATAGCGAGTCGCCGGTGAGCACGAGCCACGGCTCCTCGGAGCGAGTCGTGTCGGCGACTGCGAAGCAGCAGTGCTCGGGCCGGTGACCCGGCGTGTGGACGCACCGGAGCCGCACGTTTCCGACGGTGATGTCCATCCCGTCTGCGAGCGGCACGTTCGGGTACTCCGGCTCGGCGAGCGGATGGATGCTCACCGGGATCCCGTGATCGAGTGCGAGCCGTCCGTGCCCCGAGACGTGGTCCGCGTGCGTGTGCGTCTCGAGCGTGCGCACGATGCGGGCGCCGAGGCGCTCGGCCTCGGCGAGGATCGGCTCGATCTCGAGATGCGGGTCGACCACCACGACCTCGCCGGCCTCTTCGCACCCGACG
>DASSUT010000164.1:0-5704 GCA_035706725.1 Gaiella sp.
TCTCTGGCAGGTGCTCGGCGCGAGCGACATCCCGTTCGAGGAGATGACGAAGCTCGACTACCTCTACGTCACGAACTGGTCGCTGCGCGAGGACGTGCGGCTGATCATGCGGACGATCCCCTCGCTCGCGCGGGGACGCGCCGCGTACTGACGACGCGGGTTGCCGGCCCGCTCGGGCCGGCAACCCAAACGCTCTACCCGCCGAGCCCGAGGCTGCCGAGGTCGGGTAGCTGGCTGCGGAGCTTCGCCTCGACCGCCTGCGCGGCGGACCGGAGCGCCTCGTTGGCCGCGGCGAGGACCATGTCCCCGAGCATTTCTGGATCGTCCGGGTCGATCGCGCGCGGGTCGATCGTGAGCTCCACGAGCTCGCCGGCGCCGTTCGCCTTCGCGGTCACCATGCCGCCGCCCGCCGAGGCCTCGGCGACCTCGTCCTTCGCGGCGGCCTGCGCCTGCGCCATCTGTGCCTGCATCTCCTGCGCCTGCTTCATCAGCGCGTTCATGTCGAGCTTCACGGTCTGTCCTCCACTTCGGTTGCGTCCAGGTCGCTCTCGAGCAGCGCGATGAACCCTCGCTCGTCGAGCGGCGCGTCCTCCTCGTCGTCGTCAGCGCCGACGTGGCTCGAGGCGGATTCGGCGACCGCGGTCACCACCGCCAGCCGACGGCCGGTCACGTCGTAGAGCGCCTCCCGGAGGAGCTGGACGTTGTTGGGCTCTTCCGCCTGCATGCGATGGAACTCGGCACCCGGCCGGAACGAGAGCGTGAGCGTGTCGCCCTCGAGCCGGGTCGGGCTCGCCTCGGCGAGCAGCGTCGCGACGGGGATCGACCGCTCCTTCACCGCGGGGAGCACGCTCCGTGTCCACGCGTCCTGCATCTGCTCGAGCGAGACGTCGGGCGCGTCCGTCGCGGGCACCTCGCCGCCGTTCCCGGGAGGTGCCGGGCCCGCCGCGGGCGCGGGAACGGGGGAGGGGCCCCACGACTCCGCGGCGGGTGGTCCGGCGTGCACCCTGGATTCCAGCAGCTCGACCCGATGGACAAGGGACTCGCGGGCCAGATCCGACTGCGGGCGGGTCACCTTGACGAGCGCGAGCTCGAGCGGGAGCCGGGGATCGCCGCCCTGCCGATCGTCGTCGAGCACGACCGCGAGGAGGTCGATCAGGCGGAGCACGGTCGGCTCCGGAAGCTGGTTCGACTGCTCCCGCAGGCGATCTCGCGCCTCCTCGGTCAAAGGCAGGGAGTCCGGCACGTGCCCGAGGTGCTGGACGAGCAGCAGATGGCGCAGGTGCTCGAGAAGGTCGCGTGTCAGCTGCGCGAGATCGAGGCCCCGCTCGGCGAGCTCCTCCACGGTGACGAGCGCTCCTGCGACGTCGTGATCGACGATCGTGTCGCAGAGGCGGAAGAGGACGTCCTCCTCGACCGCCGCGCCGAGCTGGAGGACGTCCTGCACGGAGATCGTCTTGCCCGTCGCGGCCGAGAGCTGGTCGAGCGTCGAGATCGCGTCGCGGTACGCACCTCCCGCCCCCCGGGCGATCAGAGAGAGCGCTGCGTCGGGCGCGTCGATGCCCTCCCCGTCGCACACCGTCCGCAGAGCGTGCACGAGCTCGCGCATGCGCGGCCGCTGGAACACGAACGTCTGGCACCGCGAGCGCACCGTCGGGATCACCTTCGCGAGGTCCGTCGTGCAGAACACGAACACGAGGTGCGGCGGCGGCTCCTCGATCAGCTTCAGGAGCGCGTTCCAGGCCTGGTTCGTGAGCTGGTGCGCCTCGTCGACGATGTAGACCTTGTACTGCCCCTCGGCGGGCCGCAGCATCGCGCGCTCGCGGATCTCGCGGACCTCGTCGATCCCGCGTTGCGAGGCAGCGTCCATCTCGATCACGTCGAGGGACGTCCCGTCCGCGATCGCGCGGGCGATGCGCGAGCTCGAGTCGAAGTCGGGCGTCGGCCCACCCTCCGCGTTGAGCGCCTTTGCGAGGATCCGTGCCATCGACGTCTTCCCCGTGCCACGCGGCCCCGCGAACAGGTACGCCTACCGCACCTGGTCGTGCTCGAGCGCGTTCCGCAACGTGCGCACGACCGCCTCCTGGCCGACGACCTGCGTGAAGTCCAGCGGCCGGTACTTGCGGTAGAGAGCGGTCATTGGGGAGTCCTTCCCTCGGGCACTTCTCGCCGGCGCGAGACGTGCCAGGAATGCCACCCGTGCTTCGTGTCGGCGGAGGGCAGCGCCACCCGCTGTCGCAGGCGCGACGCGGAGTTGGCGCTGTTTCGTGACGCGCTCGACTGGATGCTCGGTCTCACGTGAACCCCTCGACCATCTTCGCAGACGTCGGAGAAGACCGATCGGGAGTGCCCGACCTGCTGCGCGCTCTGGGTGCGAGGTGGTGCTGCACGCGCTGCCCGCGGGCGATTGTCGGGTTGCGGAAGCAACGCTCGTCGAGCGGAAGACGGGCTTTTGCGTCTGGCACTTTCCGCAACGCGGAAAGTGCCCGGTAGCGCCCGGTCGCGCGCTCCGTCGTCGAACGCGACCGCGGGTGGTGCCGTCGCCGCCTGCTCGGGTCGGGCGGTGCCGCGTCACCTGGGAGGGAGTCCTTAGCGCTGCTTCCTTCCGGACCTGACGCGGTTCGAACGCTCCCAGTGCACGGGACCCGACCGTCAACGCCACGTGTCGACGATCCTGCCCGCGACCGCCGCCCTCGGACGGCGTTCGGCCCCGCTTGGAGCGGATTTCGGGTTCAGGGAACCGCTGACTCCCCACCTAGCGCGACCGGGCGGAGCCAGCCTAGCAGGGTGCCCCGGAACGACGACGAACGGCTTCTTCGCGCGATGTCGTCTAGACTCTCCACGCGGATGGGGCTCGCCGTGCCCTCACTGGTCGAAGCGTCGCGCGGCCTTCCGTCGGTCAAGCCGCCGGTCGGGCCGGCCGATGACGATCTCGTGACGTCTGTCGCCATCGCGGCGCCGGTCGACGAGCCCGTCAGCCCCGAGCTCGCGCTCGTCGACCCGGTGCTCGCGGCTCGGCTCCGCGCGCTCCTGCCCGACATCGACCCACAGATCGGGCTCGAGCCGGACCCGCCCGCGCTGCGCCTTCTTCCCTCGCCCGAGCCCGACAACGACGTGCCGCTCGGCCCGCCGCCCGAGCTCGTCGACGAGCTCCCGAGCTTCGCGCCGCGTTCGGTCGGCCCCGTCACGCCTCCGCCGCTCTTTCCGTCACGGGCGGATCGCTGGCGGGCGCTCGCGAAGTCGTTCGCCGCCGGTGCCGCGGTCGCGACGTTCGTCACCGTCGGCGTCGTCGCAAAGCTCGGAGAGGGCCCGGCCGAGCCGTCCACGGATCCCGAGACCGTCCCGCCACGGACGCTCCCGGTGGCGCCGGGCGGCGCAACGGGGAAGTCCGCGACGCGTCCCGCGCCCAAGAGTCCCACGACCTCCGGCGCGCGGGCGGCCGGCGCAGCAGCCGCAGGCGGCGCGTCCGCGACGAAGCCGAAGGCGACGACGAAGTCGGGCGTGCAGAGACGGGCAGAGAAGCGCGCTGCTGCCGCCGAGGCCGCGCAGAAGAAGGCCGCTGCGGCGAAGAAGACCGCTGCGGTGAAGCAGGCCGCTGCGACGAAACAGGCGGCCGCGTCGAAGCCGGAGTCCACCCCGAGCAAGACGCAGACGCCGAAGATCGCCGCCGCGCCCGAGCGGCCGGCGAGCGGGAAGTATCCGACGGCTGCGCCCGCCGTCCCGGCACCGCGGCGTTTCGCGTGGGCGCCGGTCGATGGCGCGGTCGCGTACCGGATCGAGCTGTTCCGCGGCACGAAGCAGGTGCTCGAGGAGCGGACGAAGGACCCGGCGTACGAGCTCGTCAGCCCGTGGCGACATGCGGGTCGCTCCGAGCGGCTCACGTCGGGCAGCTACCGGTGGTACGTGTGGCCGGTGTTCTCGACCGGGGCGGCCGCGAACGCCGTCGTCCAGGCGAAGCTCGTCGTCCCCTGAGCCGCGAGGGCGGCGGCCGCGCCGGTCTCCCTCGTGCAGGGGACACGGCCGTCGAGGAGAACGACATGGGTGCCGATGACCGATCCCATGCACACCGTTGATCCTGCGCGTCGCGACCCGACCCGCATCAGCCCGGAGCTCGCGCTCGTCGACCCTGATCTTGCGCGCCGCGTGCGCAAGTGGCTTCCGACCGGCCGGACGAGGCCGAAACCTCCGCTGCCGGCGCTCCGGCACGGAAGCCGCGCGGGAGTCGAGGCCTCCGAGGCGACTTCGCCGACGCCCTGACCGAAAGTCCACTCGGCCGGCTCGACGCGGCGCCTTAACGCCGACGCAAAGCTCGCTCCTCCCCGCCGAGAGGGTACGTGCGTACCGTGAGACGAATGCTGCGCCTCGTGCCGGCGGCATGCGCGCTCGTAATCGTGTTCGCGATCACGAACGGCAGCGGGCATGCCGTCACGGCGAGAGGGCCGGTCGTCTCGCTGTCGATCGTGCCGGGCGGCCAGTCGATCGCCGTCGGTGACCGGCTACACATGGCGTTGCTCGCGCGTCATGGGGACGGGTCGGTCGAAGACCTCGCGCGCTCCGCGCGCTGGGACCTCGACGGACGATCGCTCGAGGCGCTCGGCAAGGGGATCGTCCGCGGGGTCGCGGCGGGTCGCGCGACGGTCGTGGCGCGCGTCGACGGTATGCGCGCGTCGACGACCGTCGGTGTGGGGAGTCGCTCGCTCGGCCCACTCCGGGTGAGCACGGTCAACCCGCGCTATTTCGTCGACCGTTCCGGGCGCGTCGTCTACCTCGCGGGAGACCACACCTGGGGCGACCTCCAGGACAACGGCACGACCGATCCGCCTCCGCGGTTCGACTATCCCCGCTTCCTCGAGTACCTCCAGACGTACGGCCTGAACGTCTTCCGCCTCTGGGCGTGGGAGCAGGCGAGCAAGACCGGCGAGATCAAGGGCAACTATTTCTTCTCACCCACCGTCTACGAGCGGACGGGGCCCGGGACGGCGAACGACGGCAAGCCGCGCTTCGATCTCCGCCGGTTCGACCCGGCGTACTTCTCGCGCATGCGGGAGCGGGTGATCGCCGCTCGCGAGCGTGGGATCTACGTGATCGTGATGCTCTTCGACGGCTGGAGCATCGAGCGAAAAGGGGACGGCGAGAACCCCTGGGAGGGCCATCCGTTCAACCGTGCGAACAACGTCAACGGCGTGGACGGAGATCTCAACGGGGACGGGTCGGGGAGAGAGACCCACACGCTTGCCTCCCCCCGCATCACCCGCCTCCAGGAGGCGTACGTCTCCCGTGTGATCCGCGCGGTCGGCGACCAGCCGAACGTCCTCTACGAGATCAGCAACGAAAGCTCGGAAGGGTCGATGCCGTGGCAGAACCACATGGTGCGCTTCATCCGCGCGCACGAGGCTCCGGGGCGCCACCATCCCCCGGGGATCACAGCAGAGTTCCCCGGTGGGAAGAACTCCGACCTGTTCGCGAGCGACGCCGACTGGGTCGGCCCGAACGGCGACATCCGCTACCTGCCCGCGTCGACCGGTCGCAAGGTGGTGCTCGCGGACACGGACCACCTCTGCGGTGTATGCGGGGACACCGGCTTCCCGTGGCGGGCTTTCACCCGGGGGCTGAACCCGATGTTCATGGATCCCTACGACGGTCGGGCGATCGGGCTCGGCGCGCTCGGGCGCGACCCGAACGACCCGCGTTGGGAGGTCCTCCGACG
>DASSUT010000165.1:0-4735 GCA_035706725.1 Gaiella sp.
ATGATCGAGCTGCTCGGCATCGTGATCGCGCTGGCGTGCTTCGCCGCGGCGCTCGGGCTGGTCGCTCTGCTGGATCGCGTCTGATGTCGGGCGGCGACGTGTTCGGACTCGTCGTCTCGGTTGCGGTTCTCGCGTATCTCCTCTACGTCCTGTTCCGCGGGGAGACGCTGTGACTCCCAACGGCATCACGCAGATCGGCCTCTACCTCGTGATCCTGACCGTCCTCGCGTACCCGCTCGGCTGGTACATGGCGCGCGTCTACTCGAGCTCGTTGCGCCTTCCGCGCTGGCTCGCGGCTCCCGAGCGTGGCTTCTACCGGCTCGTCGGCACGACGGCGGAGAGCGAGCACTCGTGGAAGGGCTACGCAAAGACCTCGCTCGTGTTCATGGCCGTGTTCGCGGTGCTCCTGTATCTGCTCCTTCGCCTGCAAGGCCACCTGCCGCTCAATCCCGATGGGGTCGCGAGCGTGAGCCCGTGGGTGGCGATGAGCACCACCGCGAGCTTCGTCACGAACACGAACTGGCAGTACTACGGCGGTGAGACCACGATGTCGTACCTCAGCCAGATGGCCGGGCTGGCGGTGCAGAACTTCGTCTCCGCCGCGATCGGCATGGCGGTCCTCGCGGCGGTGATCCGCGGGCTCGCGCGCAGGTCGGCGACCACGGTCGGGAACTTCTGGGTCGACCTCTACCGCTCGCTGGTCTACATCCTGCTCCCGCTCGCGCTGCTCCTCGCGGTCGTCCTCGTCTCGCAGGGCGTCGTCCAGACATTCCACGGGGCCGCCACGGCGACGACCGTCGAGGGCGCGCAGCAGACGATCGCGCGCGGCCCCGCGGCGTCCCAGATCGCGATCAAGCAACTCGGGACGAATGGCGGCGGGTTCTACAACTCGAACTCGGCAGTGCCGTTCGAGAACCCGAACGACGTCACCAATCTGCTCGAGATGCTCGCGATCTTGCTGATCCCGGCCGCGCAGGTGTTCATGTTCGGCCGCATGGTGGGCTCCCGGCGGCAGGCGCTCCCGGTCTACGCAGCCATGATGGCGATGACCGTGATCGGTATCGCGGTCGCCCTCCCCGCCGAGCAGCACGGCTCGCAGGTGTTGCGCGATTCCGGGGTGAACATCACGGCCGGCGACGGCTCCAGCGGCGGCAACCTCTCCGACAAGGAGGTCCGCAACGGCATCGCCTCGACCGTCAACTGGGCGGTCGCGACCACGAACGCGTCCAACGGCTCGGTCAACGGGGGCCACGATGCGCTCACGGCCGCGGGCGGCGCGGTTCCGATCACGAACATGTTCACCGGCGAGGTCATCTGGGGCGGCGTCGGCTCCGGCCTCTACGGCATGTTTTTCTCCATCGTGATCGCGGTGTTCGTCGCCGGCCTCATGGTCGGGCGAACGCCCGAGTACCTCGGGAAGAAGATCGAGGCGCGCGAGATCAAGCTCGCGGCCGTCGGAGCGCTGTTCGTGCCGACGATCGTTCTCGTACTCACCGGAATCGCGATCTCGACCGACCGGGGGCTCGCATCCATCTTCAACCCCGGCGCCCACGGCTTCTCCGAGACGCTGTACGCGTACGACTCGCAGGCGAACAACAACGGCAGCGCATTCGCCGGCTACGGCGCGACGGAGTTCTCCACGTTGCTCGGCTCGGTCGCGCTCTGGCTCGGTCGCTTCGCGCCGCTCGTCGCGGCGCTCGCGCTCGGCGGCTCGCTCGCCGCGAAGAGGGCGGCGCCGCCCTCGGCGGGGACGTTCCGCACGGACGGAGGGACGTTCGCCGTTCTGCTCGTCGGCGTCGTGATCCTCACCGCCGGGCTCATGATCTTCCCCGCGCTTACGCTCGGGCCGATCGTGGAGGCGCTCCAGTGATCAAGCTCGTCGGCCGTTCCGCGGTCGCTGTCGTCGTCCTGACAGTCGTCTTCGGCCTCGCGTACCCGCTCGTCTTCACCGGCTTCGCGCAGCTCGTCTTCTCCGACAAGGCGGACGGGAGCCTGATCGAGCAAGGCGGGACGGTGGTCGGCTCGCGCCTGGCCGCCCAGCCGTTCACCGAGCCGCGGTACTTCCACCCGCGGCCGTCGGCGACGGCTCCCGCGTACAACGCCGCGGCGACCACATTCGCGAACCTCGGCCCGACGAGCGCGGATCTCGCGAAGTCGGTACGCCGGCGCGCGCTCGCGATCCTGAAGCTCGAACGCCCCTACAACCCGCGGCTCACGATCGGCGACATCCCGGTGGACGCCGTGACGACCTCTGCCTCCGGCATCGACCCGCACATCTCCCCGGCGAACGCGCGTCTCCAGGCGGCGCGTGTCGCGACGGTCCGCGGGCTCTCGTCGGACACGGTCTCGAAGCTGATCGACGAGCACACGGACGGCCGCTGGCTCGGCCTCTTCGGCGAGCCGGGCGTGAACGTTCTCGAGCTCAACCTCGCCCTCGACCGGGAGAGCTCGTGACCCGGCCGAGCGCCACGATTCTCTCCCGGGAGACCGTCTTCGCCGCGATCGGCGACTCCTTCCTGAAGCTCGATCCGCGGACGCTGTTCCGCAACCCGGTGATCTTCATCGTCGAGCTCGGAAGCGTGATCACCACGGCGATCTTCGTGGGAGACCTCTTCTCGTCCGGCGACAGCGAGCCACTCTGGTTCACGGGCACAGTCGCGCTGTGGCTGTGGCTGACCGTCCTGTTCGCGAACTTCGCCGAGGCGGTCGCCGAGAGCCGTGGAAAGGCGCAGGCCAACGCGCTCCGCGCCACGCGGACGACCACGACGGCCTTGCGACGCCTCGGCTCTGGCCAGCTGGAAGAAGTGCCGGCGCCCGACCTCCGTCGGGGCGACCTCGTCGTGGTGGAGGCCGGCCAGGTCATTCCCGCGGACGGCGAGATCGTCCAAGGGGTCGGGTCCGTCGACGAGTCCGCGATCACGGGCGAGTCGGCGCCGGTGATCCGCGAGGCCGGCGGCGACCGCTCCGCCGTGACCGGCGGCACCCGGCTGCTGTCGGACCGCCTCGTGATCGAGGTCACGCAGGAGCCCGGGCAGTCGTTCCTCGACCGCATGATCGCGCTGGTCGAGGGCGCCGAGCGGCGCAAGACACCGAACGAGATCGCGCTCAACATCCTCCTCGCGGCGCTCACGATCACGTTTCTCGCGGCAACCGTGACGCTGCGCCCGTACGCGCTGTACGCCGGCACGGATCTCTCGCAGACGGTCTTGATCGCCCTCCTGGTCGCGCTCATCCCGACCACGATCGGGGCGCTCCTGTCGGCGATCGGGATCGCGGGGATGGACCGGCTCGTCCAGCGCAACGTCCTCGCGATGTCCGGCCGTGCCGTCGAGGCGTCCGGCGACGTCGACGTGCTGCTGCTCGACAAGACCGGAACGATCACGCTCGGCAACCGTCAGGCGGCGGAGTTCCTGCCGCTGAGCGGCGTGTCGGAGCTCGACCTCGCGCAGGCCGCGCAGCTCGCGTCTCTCGCCGACGAGACTCCCGAGGGACGCTCGATCGTCGTGCTGGCCAAGGAGCGCTTCGGGCTCCGCGAGCAGGAGCTCGGCGACCATCGATTCGTCCCGTTCTCCGCCGCGACACGGATGAGCGGCGTCGATCTCGACGGCCACATCGTGCGCAAGGGCGCGGCCGAGGCCGTCAAGCTCTTCGTGACGGAGAACGGCGGCCGTGTCCCGGCCGAGCTGGATACCCTCGTCCACGGCGTCGCACAGTCCGGCGGCACGCCGCTCGTCGTTGCCCAGGACAACTGGGCGCTCGGCGTCGTGCACCTGAAAGACGTCGTGAAGGGCGGCATGGCGGAGCGGTTCGACGAGCTTCGCCGCATGGGAATCCGCACCGTCATGATCACCGGCGACAACCCCGTGACGGCCGCGGTGATCGCCCGCGAGTCGGGGGTCGACGATTTCCTCGCAGAGGCCACTCCGGAGCGGAAGCTCGAGCTGATCCAGGAGGAGCAGGCACGCGGGCGCATGGTCGCGATGACCGGCGACGGGACGAACGACGCTCCGGCGCTGGCGCAGTCGGACGTCGGGGTCGCGATGAACACCGGCACGTCCGCCGCGAAGGAGGCGGGGAACATGGTCGACCTCGACTCGAACCCGACGAAGCTCATCGAGATCGTCGAGGTCGGCAAGCAGCTTCTCATCACGCGAGGCGCGCTGACGACGTTCTCGATCGCGAACGACCTCGCGAAGTACTTCGCGATCCTCCCTGCGGTGTTCGCCTTCACGTACGCGACCACGCCCGGAGCGCGCGGTCCCCTGGACGGCCTGAACGTCATGCACCTCGGGACGCCGGAGAGCGCGATCATCTCGGCCATCGTGTTCAACGCGCTCGTGATCCCCGCCCTCGTCCCGCTCGCGCTCCGCGGGGTCAAGTACCGCGCGATCGGCGCGACGGCGCTCCTCCGCCGGAATCTCCTGATCTACGGCCTCGGCGGCATGATCACGCCCTTCGTCGGCATCAAGCTCATCGACCTCGTCGTGCACAACCTCTTCGGTGCGTGACGCCCGTCCATGCGGGGCCGCTACCGGATCCTGCTCGGGATGGCGCCCGGCGTCGGCAAGACGTACCGGATGCTCCAGGAGGGCCACCAGGCGCAGGACGACGGGCGCGACGTCGTGATCGGCTACCTCGAGCCGCACGATCGGCCGGAGACGGCCGCCGTGGCGGAGGGACTCGAGACGGTGCCGCGGCGGCGAGCCACTCACGGCGCGCTCGCGCTCGAGGAGTT
>DASSUT010000166.1:0-4409 GCA_035706725.1 Gaiella sp.
GGTGCGTCGCGCGACGAGATCGAGGCGCTCCTCGGCCGCGACGGCGCCTCGGGAGTCGCGGCCCTCCGCGACGGCGCTCTCGCGGGGTACCTCCTCGGCGCGCCGCTCGAGGAGACCTGGGGGCCGAACGTCTGGGTCGAGCCGGCCGGGCACGCGGTCGCCGAGCCCGAGCTCGTCCGTGACCTGTACGGGGTGGCTGCGGCCCGGTGGGTCGACGAAGGACGCACGTCGCACTACACGGTGGTGCCCGCCACCGACCCCGAGCTCGTCGACGCGTGGTTCCGGCTCGGGTTCGGGCACCAGCACGTGCACGCGATCCGCGAGCCGCTGGAGCGGGCTCCGGTCGCGCAGGCGGAGATCGACGTCCGTCGCGCGCGTCGGGAGGACATCCCGGCGCTCGCACGCGCCGAGCTCTCGCTCGGTGAGCATCAGCTGCTCTCACCGGTGTTCGCGAGGGTGCGGCTGCCGACGGTCGAGGAGACGCGCGCCGAGTGGGAGGCCGACTTCGACGACCCGACGTACACGACGTTCGTCGCGGAGCGCGACGGCACGGTGCTCGGGTCGGCGATCGGGTGCCCGATCGAGGCCTCGTCGATGCATCGGAGCCTTGCCCTCCCGCGCGGCGCCGGGTTCCTCGGCTTCGCCGCCGTCCTGCCGGAGCACCGGGGACAAGGAGTCGGCCGCATGCTCGGCGAGGCGGTTCTGGCCTGGGCCGGTGAGCAGGGCTACCCCTCGGTCGTGACGGACTGGCGGATGACGAACCTGCTCTCGTCGCGTACGTGGCCGCGGCTCGGCTTCCGCCCGACGTTCTACCGCCTGCACCGCGCGATCGCCTGAGGCGTGCGCGTCCCGCTCGCCTCGGGCTCGCGGTTGCCGCTCGTCACGCTGCCGGACGACGCGGTGCTGCTCTCGTCGCCGCCGCCGCCGGATCCGATCGTCGACGTCGGCGCCGCGGTCGTCGACGCTCTTCGCTACCCGCTCTCGGGGCCGCCGCTCGTGGACCTCGTCCCACGGGGCGGCCGGGCGACGGTCGTCGTCCAGCCCGCGTCGCTGCCGTTCCCTTCCCCCGTCGACGATCCGCGGCGCGATGCGCTGGGCACGGTGCTGACGGAGCTCACGCGCGCGGGCGTTCCCGGCGATCGCCAGACACTTCTCGTCGCCGGGGGCCTCTCGCGCCGCGCCGGCCGTCAGGAGCTCGAGGCGCTCGTGCGGCGCGACCGGGCGCGGAGCTTCCGTGGGCGCGTCGTCGTCCACGACTGCGAGTCGGACGAGCTTCGCCGCATCGAGCTGGACGGCCGCGCGCATCGCGTCCACCCGGCGCTCCTCGAGACCGACCTGGTGGTGACCGTGGGCGCAGGCGAGACCGTGCTCCACGGCGGTCCGACCGCGCTCCTCGACGCCTGTGGGCCGGCGACGGTCAGGGCGACGACCGCGACCTCGCTGCTGGAGGCGTCCGGCGCCGGCGGCTGGCGGCTCGCCGCCGCGCTCGAGGCGGAGCTCGCGAGGACCGTCCCGCTGCTCGGGTTGTCGCTCGTCCTCGACCGGCCGCGACTGACCGGCCCGTACGCCGGGTTTCCCTGGGACGAGGGGGCGCGCGGCGCGCTGGCCCGCTCGCCGGTCCGCTGGATCCTGAACGCCGCGCCCGCGGCGTTGCGACGGCGCTTCGTGAGGCGGCTCGCGTACGACACAACCGTCGTCGCGGCGCTGGCGGGACGACCTTCGGTCGCGCACGCGGAGGCGCTCGTGCGGGGGGCGGCGCTGCTCGGCACGCCCGTCGAGCGGCCCTTCCGCACGATCGTCCTGCCCCTCCCCCACGTCGGCGCAGGCCTGCCGCGCGAGCCGCTCAACCCGATCACGGCCGCCGCGCTCGGGCTCGGGCACGCGCTCCGGCTCTGGCGCGACCGGCCGCCGCTCGACGAGGGCGGGACGATCGTGCTGCTCCACCCGTTCACCCGTGTGATCGGGCACGGCCCCCAGGCGCCGTACCGCGTGCTGCTCGCCGCGCTCCGGGAGGAGCCGCCGCCGCGTCTCCGCGCCGTCGAGGCCTCGGCCGCGCGCGAGCGCCGCGCCGTCGCCGCGTACCGAAGCGGGGCCGCACCGCATCCGCGCATGCCGTTCGCCGACTGGGAGTCGTGTCAGCCGGTGCTCGCGCGCGCGGGATGCGTGATCGTCGCGGGCTGCCGCGACGCGGCCGCGGCTCGCGCGCTCGGGCTCGTCCCCTCTCACAGCGCGGCGACCGCGCTCGCGATGGCACGCGGCCTCGCGGGCGACGACGGCTCGACCGGCGTGCTCCTCGGCCCTCCGTATCCCCGGCTCGTCGTCGGCGCCTGAGCGCCTATTCGAGGCCGAGGTAGGCCTTCTGGACGGCCTCGTTGGTCTTGAGTTCGGTGGCGGAGCCGGAGAGCGTGATCCTGCCGGTCTCCATCACGTAGCCGCGGTTCGCGGTGTCGAGCGCCATCAGCGCGTTCTGCTCGACGAGCAGCACGGGCGTCCCCTGGGCGTTGATCGTCTGGATGATCTCGAAGATCTTCTCGACGAAGATCGGCGCGAGGCCCATCGAGGGCTCGTCGAGCAGCAGCAGCTTCGGACGAGCCATCAGCGCGCGCCCGATCGCGCACATCTGCTGCTCGCCGCCGGACATCGTGCCGGCCTTCTGGGTCCGCCGCTCGTGCAGCCTCGGGAACAGCTCGAAGACGCGGTCGAGGTCCTCCTTGAAGTTCTCCCGGTCGGTGCGCTGGAAGGCACCCATCTCGAGGTTCTCTGTGACCGTCATCCGCGGGAACAGGCGTCGGCCCTCGGGGCTCTGCGCGATCCCGCTCTTCACGATCGTGTGCGGGGCCGCGGTCGTGATCTCTGCGCCCTGGAAGCGGATCGACCCCTCGCGCGGACGGTTCAGGCCGTTGATCGCGCGCAACGTCGTCGACTTCCCGGCGCCGTTCGCGCCGATCAACGTGACGATCTCGCCCGGACGGACACGGAGCGAGACGCCCTTCAGCGCGTGGATCGCCCCGTAGTACACGTGGACGTCCTCGAGCGCGAGGACGTCCCCCGCACCGTCTCCGGTCGTGCTCACGCGGCGGCGCCCTTCCCGAGATACGCCTCGATCACGCGCTCGTCCGCCTGGATGTCCGAGGGCGAGCCCTCTGCGATCTTCGCGCCGTACTCGAGCACGGTGATCCGCTCGGACACGCCCATCACGACCTTCATGTCGTGCTCGATCAGGAGCACCGTGAGCCCCTTGTCGTCCCGGACGCGGCGCACGAAGGCGGTGAAGTCCGCGCTCTCCTGCGGGTTCATCCCCGCCGTCGGCTCGTCGAGGAGCAGGAGCTTCGGCTCGGTCGCGAGCGCGCGGGCGACCTCGAGCCTGCGCTGGTCGCCGTAGGGGAGGCTGCCGGATCGCTCCGAGTGCCGGCGCGCGAGACCGCAGTACACGAGGAGCTCGCGCGCGCGGTCGCGGGCCTCGGCCTCCTCGCGCTTCACGCGAGCCGGACGGACGATCGCGCCGAGGATCCCGCTGCGCAGCCTGCAGTGCATGCCGACCAGCACGTTCTCGAGCGCGCTCATCTGCGCAAAGAGGCGGATGTTCTGGAACGTCCGGCCGATCCCGAGCGCGGTGATCGCGTGGGGCGGCAGGCCTGCGACCTCGGTCCCGTCGAACACGATCGAGCCGGAGGTCGGCTTGTAGACCCCGGTCAGCTGGTTGAAGAACGTCGTCTTGCCGGCGCCGTTCGGCCCGATCAGCGCGACGATCGTGCCGCGGGGGATCGTGAAGTCGATGTCGTCCGACGCGAGCAGGCCGCCGAACTCCTTGCGCACCTTCGTCGCGACGAGCAGGTCGTCGGCCATCAGTCGTCGCTCGGGTTGCGGTCGGTGAGCGCGCCCTCGGTCTGGACGTCGTAGAACGGGGTGTCGTGGACGCCTTCCTCGAGCTCGATCTTGTGGCGGCGCTCGGGGATCAGGCCGGCGGGGCGGAACAGCATCATGAGCACGATGATGACGCCGTAGATCCCGAACTGGTATTTCGTCGGGTCGAAGTTGAGCCCCGCGTCCTGGATCTTGCTCCCGATCGTCGAGAGGCCGCTGAAGTTGAGGTAGGCGAGGATCATCCCGCCGACCGTCACGCCCCAGATGCTGCCCATGCCCCCGAGGATCACCATGCAGAGCAGGAACACCGAGATGTTGAAGTAGAAGTCCGCCGGGAAGGCGCCCGACTTGAAGCTCGCGTAGTACGCGCCCGCGATCCCGCCGAAGAACGCGCCGAGCGCGTACGACCACGTCTTCGTCCGCATCAGCGGGACGCCCATCGCAGCCGCGGCCGTCTCGTCCTCGCGGATCGCGATCCACGCGCGCCCGAGCCGCGAGTCGCGGAGCCGGACCGAGCAGAAGATCGTGAACAGCAGCAGCAGGAA
>DASSUT010000167.1:0-5355 GCA_035706725.1 Gaiella sp.
AGGCGTGGCGGGCGCAGGCGGCGAGCCGGGTGATCGACCACGCCGCGCGCTGGCTGCAGGAGCAGAGGCTCGGCTTCTACACGATCGGCTCCGCCGGTCACGAGTCGAACGCCTACGTCGCCCTCGCGCTGCGGCCGACCGACCCGGCGCTCCTCCACTATCGCTCGGGCGGGTTCTACCTCGCCCGGGCGCAGCAGGCGGGCCGCGACGGGGTGCAGGACGTCGTGCTCGGCATGGCCGCCGCCGTCGACGAGCCGATTGCAGGGGGCCGGCACAAGGTCTTCGGGCACCCCGACCTCGCGGTGATCCCGCAGACCTCGACGATCGCATCGCACCTGCCGCGCGCAGTCGGGATCGCGTTCGCGATCGAGCGAGCGCGTGACCTCGGTGCTCCCGTCGAGTGGCCGGAGGACGCGATCGTCGTCTGCTCGTTCGGTGACGCGTCGCTGAACCACGCGACCGCCCAGGCGGCCCTCAACACGACCGCGCTGTTCGCGTACGAGGCCCGTCGCATGCCGCTCCTGTTCATCTGCGAGGACAACGGGCTCGGGATCAGCGTGCCGACGCCGGAGGCGTGGGTCGAGCAGTCGCTGCACGGCCGCCCCGAGCTCGCCGTGGAGCGCGTCGAAGGAGACGATCCGGAGACACTGCTCGAGACCGCGCGGGAGCTCGCCGGCTGGGTCCGCGAGCACCGCCACCCGGCCGTGCTCCATCTGCGCACCGTGCGCTACCTGAGCCACGCGGGCGCCGACATGGAGACCGCCTATCGCAGCGGCCCCGAGATCCGCGCGGACTACGCGCGCGACCCGCTCCTCGCGACCGGCCGCTGGCTGGCCGCGTCCGGGACGCGGAGCGGCGCCGAGCTCGCGGACGCCTACCTCTCGCTCCGCGAGCAGGTTCGCGAACGCGCGCTCGAGGCGACGCGGCGGCCCCAGCTCGCGACTGCGCGCGACGTGATGCGCCCGCTCGCGCCGCGCCGTCCGGACGCGGTCGCCGAGCTCGCCTCTTCCCCGGGCCCGCGGGAGGATGCCGGGCGGCTGACGCTCGCGCAGGCGGTGAATGCCGCGCTCGCCGAGGCGCTGGACGTGTATCCGGAGACGCTCGTGTTCGGAGAGGACGTCGCGGCGAAGGGCGGCGTCTACGGCGTCACGCGCGGCCTGCAGGCGAGATTCGGCCCCGAGCGGGTCTTCGACACGCCGCTGGACGAGACGTCGATCCTCGGGCTCGCGCTCGGCACGGCGATCTCCGGCTTCGTCCCGATCCCGGAGATCCAGTACCTCGCGTACCTCCACAACGCCGAGGACCAGCTGCGCGGCGAGGCCGCGACGCTCCAGTTCTTCTCGCAGGGCGCCTACCGGAACGGGATGGTGGTCAGGATCCAGGGCTACGGCTACCAGAAGGGCTTCGGCGGCCACTTCCACAACGACAACGGCCTCGGTGTGCTCCGTGACGTGCCCGGCCTCGTGGTCGCGACGCCGTCGCGACCGGACGACGCCGGGCCGATGCTGCGGACGTGCGTCGCGGCCGCGAAGGCCGACGGCAGCGTATGCGTGTTCCTCGAGCCGATCGCGCTCTACCACGCGCGCGACCTGCTCGCCGAGGGCGACGAGCTCTGGACGGCCGAGCCGGGCGCCGACCACGTGCCGGTCGGGTCGGCGCGGACGCACCTCGACGGCCGCGACCTCACGATCGTCACGTGGGGCAACGGCCTTCCCATGTCGCTGCGCGTGGCACGCCGGCTTCTGGAGCGCGGTGTCGACGCTCGGGTGGTCGATCTCCGCTGGCTCGCGCCGCTACCGCTCGACGACGTCCTGCGCGAGGCGAACGCGACGGGGCGGACTCTCGTCGTGGACGAGACACGGCGGACGGGCGGCGTGGGGGAGGGAGTCGTCGCGGAGCTCGTCGAGCGTGGCTACAGCGGGCGGCTGGCGCGCGTCGCGAGCAAGGACTCGTTCATTCCGCTCGGCGACGCCGCACGCCTCGTCCTCGTCTCCGAAGACGAGATCGAGGCGGCCGCGGTGCGCCTCGCGACGGGCTGAGCGCAGGCTGCTCCGCGCCGAGCGCCCGGTCGCGCCGCTCCTGGTCGCGCCCGTCCTCCCGCGCGGCCCAGAGCAGGAGCACGATCCAGACGACGATGCCGAGCAGGGCGATGACGGACGTGACGATCACGAGCTCGGTCACGGCGACATCATCGTTCCCGAGGGCCCGGACCGACAAACAGCACGCACTCCGCGCCCGCTAGGCTCGCGTCCCATGGAAGAGCTCGTGCGCGTGACGGTCGTCGACAACGAGCCCGAGGCGGACCTGACCGTGTCGATGCTCGGGAACGAGGGGATCCGCGCGATGTGGCGTCCGACGAACGCCGCGGCCGCGGGCCTCGGCGCGGGCACGAGCAGCGTGATGGGCCCGCTCGAGATCCTCGTGCGCTCCGAGGACGCGGAGCGCGCGCGAGAGCTCCTCGCGTAGGTCTTCTCGTCGACGGTGTGCGCCGATCCGCGGGTTTCCCGCACGGGTGTCGGTGGATGCCACGACGCCCGGCGCCGGTGCCCCAGGCGATTCTGAGCCCGCACATCTCGTGACCCGCTGGTGAGGAGGAGACCATGCGCCCGAAGGTTCCAACCGACCTGTCGCTCGCGCCCGTCGCGGCCGAGATCGACCTGAACCTGCAGTCGCTCCGCAACGACTCCCTCGAGGACGTCTTCGACGACCTCGCTCTGGCGCTGAACCTCGGCGCGCCCGGGACGTCGCGCGATGCCCGTGCCGAGGAGGTGCTCCGCGTTGCCACCCGCGACGTCGACCTCCACGGCTGGACGGTCTCCGTGAGCGGCGACTCCACGCGTCTGCACCTGGAAGGCGGGTCGGTCACGCTCGACGTCGGGCTCAGCGCGACCATCGAGCGGTACATCGAGAAGGGTGCGCACTAGGGGATCCAGGGTGCGGTCGCTCGTAAGGAAAGCGTTCGGAAGGGAAACCGTCCGCGGTCGCCGAACGTCTCTTCCTCGTGATGGACGAGCAGCAGCGCTTCGCGCCGGGCGAGACCGTCTACCTCCTCGCCGAGGTCGGCGTCGACGGTCGGATCCACGAGATCGGGAGCCGCGCCACGGTGCGGGCGGTGGCGGCGACGGAGCTCACGCTCGAGCTCGGCGGATCGTCCGGCACCGTCGTCTGCGCGCCTGCGCAGGTCGAGAGAGTGGCAGAGCGCCGGCGCCCACGGTCTCGCGGCCGGGCCGCGCACGGGCTGCGATCCGTGTCGAGCTGAGTCGCACCGTTCCCCGTCGGGGACGTCGGCCCGCGTTAGAGTCTGTCGCCCTTGTACAGATACTGTACTGTTTATGTACAGATGCGCTGCACTCCTGGACCACGTCCCACCCGACTCCGTCTGAGGCCGGTTCGGCGCCATGGCGAGATCGTCTGACTCGTTCCTCACACGGCTCGTCGTCGGGCGCACGCGCAGGCTGGTGGTGCTCGGTGCCTGGATCGTCCTCGCGGCCGCGCTCGGTCCGCTCACGGGCCGGTTCGAGAGCGTCCAGCAGAACGAGCAGTCGAGCTTCCTGCCCGGCGACTCGGAGTCGGTCAAGGTGCTCGAGGCGGCCGACGGCTTTCCGTCCGGGCAGCTGACGCCCGCGGTGGTCGTGTTCCGCAACCCGTCGGGGCTGAACGCGGACGGCCGCGCGACCGTCGAGGCGAAGCGCGCGGCGCTCGAGCAGGCAACGATCGAGGGGGCGACCGGAGTCTCGCCCGTGACCTGGTCGAAGGACGGCACGGGGGCGGTCGTCAGCGTCCCGATCGAGGCCGGGGGCGACGAAGAGGTGCTCGTCTCCGCAGTCGACGAGGTGCGCGACATCGTCGGAGAGCGGCTGCCGCCCGGGCTCGAGGCGCACGTGACGGGGCCGGCGGGCTTCTCGGCAGACGCGACGAAGGCCTTCGAGGGGATCAACACGACGCTGCTTCTCGCCACGGCCGGCCTCGTGTTCCTGCTGCTGGTGCTGATCTACCGCAGCCCGATCTTCTGGATCCTCCCGCTGTTCACGGTGCTGCTCGCGGAAGGCGTCGTCCGCGGCATCGGCACGCTGCTCGCCGAGGCCGGGCTCGTGATCAACGGCCAGACGGGCGGCATCCTGCTCGTGCTGGTCTTCGGCGCCGGGACCGACTACGCGTTGCTCCTCACCGCCCGGTACCGCGAGGAGCTCCAGCTGGTCGAGGACCGCTACGAAGCGATGCGCATCGCGCTCCGGCAGGGCGCGCCCGCCATCGTCGCCTCGGCTGGCACGGTCGTCGCGGCGCTGCTCTGTCTCTCGGTCGCACGGGTCAACTCCACGGCCGGGCTCGGGCCCGTAGGGGCGATGGGGGTGACCGTCGCCGCCATCGCGATGCTGACGCTTCTTCCGGCGCTGCTCCTGATCGGCGGCCGGCGCGCCTTCTGGCCGTTCGTGCCCCGTCCGGGAGCGGCCGGCGCCGCGGAGACCTCCGGGTTCTGGGCACGTCTCGGCCGCCGGATCGAGCGGCGCCATCGGATCGCGTGGGTCGGCACGACGCTCGTGCTCCTCGCGCTCGCCCTCGGCACGCTCGGCCTCGACGACGATCTCACGACCGCGAACGCGTTCCGCGGCTCGGTCGAGTCCGTCAAGGGACAGCGCCTGCTCGAGCGCTCGTTCCCTGCGGGCGAGAGCGCTCCCACCGTCCTGCTCGTCACCGATCCCGCCAAGGTCGGCGCGGCAAGGGCCACGGCGCGGTCGGCGGAGGGGGTCATCCGCGTCGGTCCTTCCGAGCGCGGTGCCGCGGGGACGCGCTTCACGCTCGTTCTCGCCCAGGATCCGTTCGGCAAGGAGGGCTTCTCTGCGATCGCGCCGCTGCGCAGCGACCTCCGCGCCGCGGTGGGTGACGCGGCGCTCGTCGGCGGCGCGACAGCCGAAGAGGCGGATCTCCGCACGGCGGTGGAGCGCGACACGAAGATCCTCATTCCGCTCGTGCTCGGCGTCGTGCTCACCATCCTCGTGCTGCTCCTGCGCTCGCTCGCCGCGCCCTTGATGCTCGTCGCGACCGTGGTGCTCTCCTTTCTCGCGGCGCTCGGCGGCAGCTTGATCCTGTTCGATCTGTTCGCCGACTTCCCGGGGGAGGATCCGATCTACCCGCTGTTCGCGTTCATCTTCCTCGTCGCGCTCGGCGTGGACTACAACATCTTCCTCATGGCGCGCGTCCGCGAGGAGGCGGCGACCCTCCCGGCGCGGGAGGCGATGCTTCGCGGCCTCGCGGTGACGGGCGGCGTGATCACGTCCGCCGGTGTCGTCCTCGCGGGGACGTTCTCCGTGCTCGCGGTCCTGCCGCTCGTCGCGCTGACGCAAATCGGCATCACCG
>DASSUT010000168.1:0-6225 GCA_035706725.1 Gaiella sp.
CGCCTCCGGAATGTCGAAGTTCGCGTAGACGTCCTGCACGTCGTCGGAGTCCTCGAGGCCCTCGACGAGCCGGACGACCTGCTTCGCGGTGGACTCGTCCGCGATCGCGACGGTGGTCTTCGGCACCATCGAGAGGCCCACCGACTCGAGCTCGAGCCCCGCGGCCTCGAGCGCCTCGCGCACCTGGGTGAGCGCGTCGGGCGCCGACGAGACGACGAACGTGGAGCCGTCGCGCTCGACGTCGTCCGCGCCGGCGTCCGCGGCCATGAGCAGGAGGTCGTCCTCGTCGATGCCGTCCGCCGGGATCAGCACGACGCCACGCCGCTCGAACTGCCAGGCGACGGCACCGGTGGCGCCGAGGTTGCCCCCGTGCTTCGTGAAGAGGTGACGGACGTCGGACGCGGTCCGGTTCCGGTTGTCGGTGAGCGCCTCGACGATCACGGCGACCCCCTCCGGCCCGTAGCCCTCGTAGACGACGGTCTCGAACGCCGAGCCGTCGCCGCCCTCCCCCGCCCCCTTCGCGACCGCGCGCTCGATGTTGTCCTTCGGCATCGAGTACGAGCGCGCCTTGTCGATCGCGTTCTGAAGCGCGAGGTTCGTGGCGGGGTCGGCGCCCCCTTCCTTCGCCGCGACCATGATCGCGCGGGAGAGCTTCGAGAAGAGCTTGCCGCGCTTCGCGTCGGCCGCGCCCTTCTTGTGCTTGATCGTCGACCACTTGCTATGCCCTGACACTCGTCGCCTCCGTGACTAGCCTGAGAAACCGTTCGTGGATCCGGGGATCGTCCGTCAGCTCGGGATGGAACGCGGCGACGAGCACGCGCCCGTCGCGCAGCAGCACCGGCTCTCCCTCGAGCCGCGCGAGCACCTCGACGTCGGGCCCGACGTCGCGCACGCGTGGCGCGCGGATGAATACGCCCCTGAACGGATGCTCCTCGCCCTCGAGCTCGAGGTCGGCCTCGAAGCTCGCGACCTGGCGGCCGTAGGCGTTCCGGTCGACCTCCGCGTCCACGAGCCCGAGGTGGGCGCGGTCGAGCAGGATCATCCCGGCGCACGTGCCGAACACCGGGCGCCCGAACGAGCCGATCGCCTCGTCGAGGCCGTAGAGCGAGGCGAGGCGCAGGATCGAGGTCGATTCGCCGCCCGGGATCACGAGCCCCTCGAGCCCGTCGAGCTGCTCGGGGAGACGCACCTCCACGACCTCCGCGCCGGCGTCCCGCAGCACGCGCGCGTGCTCCCGAAATGCTCCTTGCAGCGCGAGCACGCCTATCCTGGGCTGCGTCTCCACGGGATCCAGTGTAGATCGGGGTTCCCAGCACTTCCGCGCCGGCGGACGTGCTTACCAGCCGCGGACTTCGAGCCGCTCGTCCTCGGCGAGCGTGCTCGCCGAGATGCCGACCATCGGCTCCCCGAGGCCCGCAGAGACCTCCGCGAGGATCTTCGGGTCGTTGTAGTGCGTCGTCGCCTCGACGATCGCCTTCGCACGCCGATCGGGGTCGCCGGACTTGAAGATCCCCGAGCCGACGAACACGCCGTCCGCGCCGAGTTGCATGCAGAGCGCGGCGTCGGCCGGCGTCGCGATCCCGCCTGCGGTGAACGTGACGACGGGGAGGCGGCCGTTCGCGGCCACCCAGCGGATCAGCTCGTACGGCGCGCGGTGCTCCTTGGCGGCCGCGTACAGCTCCTCCTCGCGGAGCCCCTGGAGCTGCCGGATCCCGCCGAAGACCGCCCGCATGTGCGTCTCGGCGTTGACGATGTCGCCGGTGCCGGCCTCGCCCTTCGTCCGGATCATCGCCGCGCCCTCTGCGATCCTGCGGAGCGCCTCGCCGAGGTTCGTCGCGCCGCAGACGAACGGAACGGTGAACGCGTGCTTGTCCACGTGGTGCGAGAGACTCGCGGGCGTCAGCACCTCGGACTCGTCGATGTAGTCGACCTCGAGCGCCTCGAGGATCTGCGCCTCGACGAAGTGGCCGATCCGGCACTTCGCCATCACGGGGATCGAGACGGACTCCTGGATCTCCTTGATCTTCTGCGGGTCCGACATGCGCGCGACGCCACCGTCCCGCCGGATGTCGGCGGGAACGCGCTCGAGCGCCATCACCGCGCATGCGCCCGCGTCCTCCGCGATGCGCGCCTGGTCCGCGTCGACGACATCCATGATCACGCCGCCCTTGAGCATCTCCGCGAGCCCCGTCTTGACCCGCAGCGTCCCGATCTCGGCCATGTGCGGAGTGTAGCCGGGCTGCCTTGCCTTGCCCGCTCGGACGGGGCAGCCTCGATCCAGGTCACCCATTCGCCCGCAGCGCCGCTCCGAAGTCATTCATCGTGTCCATTTTGCGCCCATTTCCGTTCCGGAAGCTTGGGATCTCCTCGCACAGGACCTTCGGATGTGAGACAGATATGGCGACTGCGGCGCGACTCCTCTCCCTCGGGAACGGGCAGCCGGTCCGCTCCGACGTTGCGCCGTGAGAAGGGGGTCCAGAGGTGGGCCCCCTTCTCCTGGCGCGAAGGAAGCGGAGGCGCCGCGGATCGGCAGTGAGACGGCCGGGGCCGCCGCACCTCAGGGGAGGGGGTAGCGGCGGCGGCCCGGCCGTCGTCGAGGCGCAGGTCGCCCTGCGTCCCCGCGGCCCACGAGAAAAAGGGAGCCGCACCCATGAGTACCCCCTCGGGCGCCGGGTTCCTCTCACGATTTTCGACGGGATTCCAGGCTCGTTGTGTGTGTCGTGTAACGATCTATTCGCCCACTGTAAGTACGTGTGAGGGTTTGCTCGCATTTCGCTTGGAGTCGCCTCGGACGGCGTATAGAGGCAGCACTGCATTCCACCAGGACGGAGGAGCTCCCCATGGATCCCAGACGAACCACCTCGGCGCGACGCTGGACGGCGGGCGCGAGCATCGCGCTCGCCGCCGGCGCGGTGCTGGTCGCGGTGATCGCGAGCGGGGCTGCGCAGGCGCGGTCGCTCGCGACGCCGGTCAACACGGCCGAGCCGAAGATCTCCGGCACTGCCGCGCCCGGTCAGACGCTGACCGGGACGCAGGGGACGTGGTCGAACACCCCCACCTCGTTCGTCTACCAGTGGGTCCGCTGCAACGCGGGCGGGAGCCAGCCCGACGGGTCCGACTGCGCCTTCATCCCGGGCGCGTCGACGACGGGCTACGTCGTGTCGTCCGCGGACGCGGGGTGGCGGCTCCGGTTCCGTGTCACCGCGAGGAACGCGGACGGCCAGCAGACGGCCGCTTCGGACCCGACCGTCGTGGTCTCCTCCCTCCCGGCGAGCACCTCCGAGCCCGCCGTCTCCGGCTCGACCGTACAGGGGCAGACGCTCACCGCGACCACGGGCGGGTGGTCGAGCACGACACCGCTCACGTTCTCGTACCAGTGGGTGCGGTGCGGCACCGACGGCGGCGCCGCCGACGGCTCGAACTGCCCGGCGATCTCCGGCGCGTCGAGCCAGACGTACAGGCTCGCGGCCGGCGACGTCGGCCATCGCATGCGCGTGCGCGTGACCGCAAGGAACAGCGCGGGGAGCGCCGTCGCCGCCTCGAACCCAACGGCGGTCGTCCAGGCCTCCGCCAACTCGGGGCCGCCGACGAGCACGAAGGAGCCGACGATCTCCGGCTCCGCGACGCAGGGGCAGACGCTGACGGCGGGCGGCGGCACCTGGGCCGGCACGAGCCCGATCACGCTCGGATACCAGTGGGTGCGGTGCGGCGCCGACGGTGGCAAGCCGGACGGGTCGAACTGCGCGACGATCGGGGGAGCGAACACCACCAAGTATGTGGTCACCTCGAGTGACGTCGGCCATCGCCTCCGCGTCCGCGTGACCGCCCGGAACAGCCAGGGCGCCGCGGTCGCGGCGTCGAACGCCACGACCACGGTGCAACCGAGCGGCCCTGCCCTGCCGGCGGGCGCGATCAAGCTCCCGAACGGGAAGTACTCGATCCCCGTCACGAGCGTCTCGTTGCCCACGCGGCTCGTGATCGACGCGGTGAAGTTCACCCCGACGGTCGTCCGCTCGCGCAACACCACGATCGTGCTGCAGGTGCACGTCTCGGACACGCGAGGCTACTACGTGCGTGACGCGCTCGTGTTCGTCCGCTCGACGCCGCTCGTCACGTCCTCGGGCGGCGAGCAGCGCACCGGCCAGGACGGCTGGGTGACGATCAACCTCCGGCCTCAGCGGGACTTCCCGCTCAAGAACGGCTACGCCGTCCAGTTCTTCGTGCGAGCGCGCAAGCAGGGCGACACCCTGCTCGCGGGTGTCTCGACGAGGCGGCTGGTGCAGGTCAGAACGGCCCGCGGCTGACGGGCCGGCCGGGAGTGGGCCGCGCGACCCGTGGGGAGGTCGCGCGGCCCACGCATGCCGGAGCCGACTCGGCTAGCGTCCCCGCGCATGAGCGAGGGTGAGCAGCCGGCCAAGACCGCCCGGCCGGACCACGAGCCGCCCGCCGGCGCGGAGACGCGCGCCACGTGGACCGGCGGAGCCGCGCCGCTCGACTACACCGTCACCGCCCGTTGGGTGGTGTTGCGGAAGAAGGACAAGCCCGCAGCGGAGATCTTCTCGGTCGCGTACGTCGTGGAGGGCGCGGACGAGCGCCGTCCGGTCACGTTCGTGTTCAACGGCGGTCCCGGCGCGTCCTCGGCCTACCTCCACCTCGGTGCGGTCGGCCCGCTGCGGGTCGCGTTCCCGCCGGACGGCTCGCTGCCGGAGATGCCGCCGCGCCTCGTCCAGAACGAGTCGTCGTGGCTCGCGTTCACCGACCTCGTGTTCGTCGACCCGGTCGGCACCGGCTTCAGCAGGGTCGTCGAGCCTGACGCCGAGAAGGACAAGGGCCAAGGCGGCGCGGAAGGCGACAAGAAGGACGAGTCGGCCGTCGACCCCAAGGAGTACTTCGGGCAGAAGCGCGACCTCGAGTCGCTCTGCGAGTTCATGAGCCGCTGGCTCTCGTCGAGCGGACGCTGGGGGTCGCCGGTGTTCGTGGCGGGCGAGAGCTACGGCGGGTACCGCGTCGGCCGCCTCGTTCGCATGCTCCAGGAGACGACGGGGATCGGCCTCAACGGCGCCATCCTCATCTCGCCTGCGCTCGAGCTGACGCCGCTCAACCCGACCGACTACGACGTGCTGGGCTGGATCGACACCATGCCGACGATGGCACTCGCCGCCGCGCACCACGGTCGCTCACGCGCGTTCGCACGCGAGACACCGCTCGAGGACGTGCTGCGGGAGGCGGAGAGCTTCGCCACCGGCGACCTCGCATTGTTCCTCCTCCGCGGCGCGTCGCTCGAGCAGAGCGAGCGCGAGCGGGTCCTCGCGCGGCTCGCCGACCTCGTCGGCCTGCCGCTCGAGCTCGTGACCCGGGCCGAGGGGCGGATCGCGATCTCGACGTTCGCACGCGAGCTTCTCCGCGACGAGCGCAAGGTGCTGGGGCTCTACGACACGACCGTCACCGCGATCGATCCGTTCCCCGACCGCGAGGCGTTCGCCGGGCCCGACCCGACGCTCTCCGGGTTCAGCCCTGCCTACACCATGGCGGTGAACGAGGTGCTGCGCTCCGAGATCGGCGTCGAGACCGACCGCGAGTACACGCTCCTGAGCCTCGAGGTGAACAGCGCCTGGAAGGACGACGCTCCACAGCACGCGTTCCTCCCGCTTCCCGGCGCGACCGACGACTTCCGCTACGGGATGGCGCTGAACCCGCACATGAAGGCGTTCGTCACACATGGGCGCTACGACCTCGTGACCCCCTACTACGCAAGCGACCGGCTGCGGAACCTCATGCGGCTCGACCCGCAGATTGCAGGGCGCCTGACCGTGCGGCACTTCGGCGGCGGGCACATGTTCTACGCGTGGGAGTCGAGCCGACGCGCGTTCGGCGAGGCGATCGGCGCGTTCGTCTCGGACGCCGTCCTCTCGTAGGCTGCGGGGCGACCATGGCCGACCACCACAGCGAGTACCTCGCACGGGCCGTCGCGGCCCTCACTCCGGAGGGACGTGCGCGCGTCGACGAGCTCCTCGATCAGCTGGCCGAGGTCGTCGGCGGCCGGAAGCGCCTGCTCCGCTTTGTCGACGTCCGACGGAGCGAGGCCGACCTCGGTCGGACGGACGCGGACGCCGAGGCCGAGCCGGCCTTGACCGAGCAGGAGCTCGACGGGCTCGTCGGCGGGTTCCTGCGGATTCGGGACCAGGAGCCGCTCGACGACGTGTCGGACTGGGCGAACGCGGTGGT
>DASSUT010000169.1:0-2246 GCA_035706725.1 Gaiella sp.
GACGGTCACCACGATCGCGCCGTACCCGGCGCCCTCGGCTCTTCGCACGAGGCGCTCCGCCAGCTCGGGATCGCCCCACCAATACAGCTGGAACCAGCGCGGCGGGTCGACCGTCGCCACCTCTTCGAGCGACGTCGACGCGGCGCTCGAGAGCACGAGCGGCACGCCCGTCGCCTTCGACGCCTGTGCGACCGCGAGCTCCGCGTCGTCGTGGACGATCGACAGCACGCCGATCGGCGCGAGGAAGAACGGCGCCGGCGACCGGAGCCCGAGCACCTCGACGGACAGATCGCGCTCGGCGGTTCCGGCGAGCATCCGCGGGCGCAGCGCGTGCCTCCCGAACGCCTCGAGATTCGCGCGCATGGTCGCCTCCGCGCCTGCGCCCCCTGCGACGTAGTCGAACGGCCCTTGCTCGAGCAGCTCGCGTGCCCGCCTCTCCCACGCGGAGGCTCCTACCGGCCACTGCGTCCCGCCGGAGAGGTAGATCGCGTTCTGGACGACGTTCCCGGGGTCGAGTGCCACGGCCGGATCCTACGACGCTGCGATCTCACTCACCTCGTACGACGCACCTTCGTAGAGCGATGCACTATCGTGTGTCCGCAAGGGGGATACGACTCTGGGGAGGAGAACGATGCGATTCTTTCGCCACATCGTGGCTGCGCTCTGCGCGGTCACCGTGTTCGCGATCGCGGCCGCCGCGGCGAGCGCCGCCCCGACCGTGATCGCTTCGGGCCTCGACAACCCGCGCGGACTGGCATTCGGAGCCGACGGCACGCTCTACGTCGCAGAGGCCGGAACGGGCGGCGCCGGCCCGTGCTTCACGAACAGCGAGCCGAACTACGTGTGCCTCGGTACGACCGGCGCGATCACGCAGGTGCGTGACGGCGCGCAGTCGCAGCTCGTGACCGGGCTGCCTTCGCTCGCCGTTGCGGGCGGCGGCGGGGCGACCGGCCCGAACGACGTCTCGCTGCTCGGCAACGGCGCGATCGCCGTCACGCTCGGGCTCGGCGCGCCGCCGGCGACCGTGGCGCCCGGTGGGCTCCTCGCGGGCACCGGCCTCGGCTCGGTGATCAGGCTCCAGGGCCACTCGGGGGATTGGCGTTCGCTCGCGGACATCGCGGCCTACGAGGCTTCCGCGAACCCGGACGGCACGGATCTCGACACGAACCCCTACGGCCTGCTCGCGCTCCCCGGTCGGACGATCGTGGCCGACGCGGGCGGGAACTCGGTGCTCGAGGTGTCCGCCTCGGGGAAGGTCTCGACGGTCGCCGCCTTCCCGCAGACGCCGTTCACGGTCCCGTTCCCCGGTTCGATGGACGCGGTCCCGACCGCGGTCGCGAAGGGCCCGGACGGCGCGCTCTACGTGAGCCAGCTGACGGGCTTCCCGTTCCCTGTGGGCGGCTCGACCGTCTGGCGGGTCGGCCCCTCGGGTCTCGAGCCCTTCAGAACCGGCTTCACGAACGTCGTGGACATCACGTTCGGTGCGGACGGGAGCCTCTACGTCGTGGAGATCGACTCCGCAGGGCTCGCGACGCCTCCGGCTCATCCGCCGGTCGGCTCGCTGATCCGCGTCGCACCCGACGGGACGCGCACGACGGTTGCCGCAGGCCTCTTCGCCCCGGGCGGTGTCGCCTTCGGCCCGGACGGCGCGCCGTACGTGACGGTGTGCTCGGTGTGCGCGGGCGGCGGTCAGGTGCTGCGGCTCGGCTGAACCTGGTGTGTGCCTGGTGTCCGACACGAAGTCGGACACCAGGACCCCACCGTTACTTGCAGGCGTAGCCGTACTCGCAGACCTTGCGGAGGAAGTCGCTCTCGCTCGAGGTGAAGTAGTGCGAGAGCGACTGCGGCTTACGGACGTAGTAGAGGTAGTCGACGCCGCGCGCAGGGTTGGCCGCGGCGCGGATCGAGGCGAGCCCCGGGTTCGCGATCGGCGTCGGCGGAAGGCCGGGACGAAGCCGCGTGTTGTAGGGCGAGTCCGTCGCGAGCGCCTGCTTCGTGAGCGACTCCGTGCCAGGAATGTGCAGGCCGTAGCGGATCGTCGCGTCGATCCCGAGGGGCATCCGGTTGCGCAGCCGGTTGTAGATCACGGCGGCGACGAGCCGCCGCTCGCGCGGTACCGCGGTCTCCTTCTCGATCATCGAGGCGATGATCAGCACGTCGTACGGCGTGAGGTTCTTCGACCGGGCGTAGCGCATGTCGACGCTGCGGAACCGCTGCCGGAACGCCCGCAGCTGGTCGGCGACGAG
>DASSUT010000170.1:0-3789 GCA_035706725.1 Gaiella sp.
GTCGAGCGCGGTCCCCATCCGGTAGGCGCCGATGATCGCCAGGACGTTGCGGTTCAGCTCCACGGCCTCGGCTGCAGCCTCCGCCACCGGGCCGGGCTCTGCGTCTTTCCGTGTTCTCGGTTTCTGTGATGTGAGCGACAAGCCGACCACCCCCTACCCGCAACGTAGTAACCCGGAAGGGTCACGCAATCCCTCGCCGGAGTGACAGCGGACTGCCTCGAAGGGGAGGCGGAAGGAGCTGGGGCCGGTTCCGCCAATCCTCACTGCGGTTCCGCCAATCCTCACTGCCCCGAGCCAACGAAGGCGACGAGCGGATTCGAACCGCTGTACGAGGCTTTGCAGGCCTCTGCCTAACCACTCGGCCACGTCGCCCGGAGAGGGCATCGTAGCCCCGGTGCCGACCGCGTCATGCAAGCCGGTTGAACGCCGTTGTCCGGAGTGTCATGATAGGCCGTCCTGGCGAGGAGTTCGGGGGAATGAGGAGGTAGTCGGATGAGGGTTGGAATGCGGCGGTTCGTCTTGGCATGCGTGGTTGCGGCAAGTGCGCTCGCGGTGCTGGTCCCTGCTGGAAGCGCGGGGCCGCGAGCGATGTCGTTCAGCTTCGTGGCGGAGCCAGGCCCGGGGCAGGTGACATACGGCCAGAACATCGCCTACAGGGCGCAGATCTCGAACACCAGCGGCACGACGTTGACGCACGTGATCTTCCGCATGCGCAAGCCGTTCGTCGGGCCGCCGGAAAGTCCGGTGCTCGAGGCCCAGTTCAAGAACTCGACCTGTCCCCAGAACGGTGGCCAGGGGGTCACGGTCACGTACGCGGACGGGACGTCGGAGTGGACGTGTGACTTCGGCAACCTGCCCGCGTGGAGCGGCAGTGGGCCGCAGGTCACGCTCTCGGTCGTGTGGGGCGTGCCGGCGAGCACGGCGACCACGGACTGCGACACCGACGGCGGTTGCCTCAAAGCGCGTGCTCGGGTCTCGGTCAAGGAAGGGCTGAACGACCAGACCAACCCCAACGACCTGTTCGTGGGTGCCGACGTTCCCGCGACACTGCTCGCGGCAGACAGCTCCGATTCGCAGAACACGAAGTCCGCGGGCGGGTACGAGATCGACGGCCAGGCGTGCACCGACGCCTCCGGCCCGAGCAGCCTGCTGACGAAGCAGAAGCTCGACGCGGTGAGCAACAAGGTGTCGACGATGGTCTGCCTCACCCAGATCCCGACGAGCTCGACCAACCTGGGGCTCGCGACCACGATCCTCGAGGGCGTCGTCCACCCGGGGAACCCGGGTCTTCCCCAGCTCGAGACCTCCGACGTGTGCGTCGCGGCACCCGGCGTGAACTGCGGCCCGTACGGTGGCTACACCCCACAGGTCTTCGACGCCGACCACCCGATGACCATCGTGCTGCGAATCCCCGACGCCCTTCTGCTCAAGAACCAGACGATCACGAAGGTCTGGCACAACGCCGACCTGTATCCGGATCCCCTGGCGTTGTGCGGAACGGGCCCGGTGCCGGTAAACGGGTGCCTCGTCGCGAAGCCCAGCCTGAGCAAGGGCAAGGACAAGATCTGGACGATCACCGTGAAGACGCTCACCAACGGGTGGTTCACGGGCGGCTAACCCTCGACCTACGGGGCGGCGTCGAGCGCGCCGAGTCGACGCCCGATCGTCTCGAACGCGACGACGCCGCCCTTCAGCTCCGCGAGACGCAACGCCGCGTCGTAGGCCGCGCGGGCACCGGCCGTGTCGCCCGCCGCGGACAGCACTTTCCCGAGATCGAGGTACGCGTCGAGCTGCAAGAGCACGGCGTCCGTGGCGTCCAGCACCTCGAGTCCTTCGTTGACGAGCGCCTCGGCCTCGGCGAAGGAGCCGCGTGCAGCCAGGATGCGCCCCTTGACGCAACGCCAGAGGGCCTGTGTCCCGACGTCCGCCTCCGTCGCCAACTCCCGCGTCCGATTCGCAAGAAGCTCTGCCTCCTCGAGCGAGCCGTCTCGTTCGATGAGCGTCTGCGCGAGCGATCCCGCGACCGTCGAGAGCAGGTACTTCTCGCCGCGCGCCTCGAGGAGGTCGTACGCCCGACGTGCCTCCCGTTCGGCCGCGTCGAGGTCGCCCGAGAGCATCTCGACGCGCCAGGCTTCGAGGTCGATGCGCGCCACCTCGACGTCGAGACCGAGCTCCTCGAGCAGCGCGCGGCCGCGCGCAACGAGCGTCCGAGCATGGTCGAACGCGCCTTGCATCGCGTAGAGCCCCCCGAGCAGGGCGAGCAAGTTGCCCTCCGACTGGCGGTCGCCGGCGGTCTGCTCGATGCACCACTCGCAGCGCGCGATCGCGTCGTCGACGTTCGTCGGGCCGAGCGAAGCCGCCACGCCATACCCGGTCGCCGCCCGACGCTCCTGCCGGACGTCTCGCGCCTCGCGTGCGAGCTCCAGCGCGCGGGAGAAGGCTTCGGCGCAGTCGCCGAAGCGGCAGGCGGCGCCGGCCTCCCATCCGCGCAAGCGCCACGCCATCGCCAGCCCCGATTCGTCGCCTGCGTGCTCGAACACCTCGATCGCGCTCGCGATCTCCTGCTCGAAGCCCCCACCTTCCCACCCCTCCGCGTCGCCGGCGCGGAGCCTCACCAGGAGCAGCACGAGGGATGCGTGCGCTGCCGGCACGGGCGCGACGTGGCCCTTCTCGATGGCCTCGTCGAGCACCGCCGACGCCGCCTCGAACTCGCCCGTCATGAGCAGCGCCTCCCCGTGCTCGGGCAAGAGGCGGAGCCGCTCCGGGTCGTCAACGGGGAGAAGCGCCACGGCCCGCCCGAGCAGCGCGGCGGCCGCCGTGTTGTCTCCCCGCACGAACGCCCGCCGACCGGCCGCCGCCAGGCGGCGTGACCCTTCGGCCCCGATCGCCAACCCGTGCTCGTCGAGCGGTCCCAGCTCGGAGAGGTATGTCCAGGCCTGCTCGAGGTGGTAGCCGAGGATCTCCTCGAACTCGACAGCTCGGTCGCGGTTGACGCCGTCCGCCCACGCGACGAATCGCTCGTGGAGGTCGGCTCGGGCACGCTTCAGGATCGCGTCGTAGGCGGTGTCGCGGATCATGACGTGCTCGAAGCGGTGCTGGCCCTCGTCGCCCTCCTCCATGCGCTGCACGAAGTGCTTCTGGACGAGCGTCGTCAGCTCCGTCCCGACTCGTGGTGCGACATCGGGCGGCGCGAGTGCCGCCACGGCAGGCTCGACGAACAGGTAGCCGACGACGGACGCGGGCTCGATCACGGACCGTTCGGTCGCGCTGAGGCTGTCGAGGCGAGCCGCGAGCAGTGCCTGGATCGTGGGCGGCACGTGAAGCTCGGAGATTGCCGTCGTCGCCACCCACTCGCCGTCTCGCCGCTCGAGCAGCTCTTCGTCGGTGAGCATCGTGAGCAGCTGCTCGGCGTAGAGCGGGTTGCCGTCCGCTGCTTGCACGATCCGGTCGAGCGTGTTCGGCTCGAGGGTGCCGCCGCCGAGCAGGCCCTCGATCATGGCCCTGCTCGCGTCGCCGTCGAGGGCGGGCAGCTCGATGACCGTCCCGCCATACGCGCCTTGCCACTCGGGGTGGCGGTCGTCGAGGTCCCGCCGCGCAGTGCAGACGACGACCACCGGGGCGTCGTCGATCGCGGCGAGCTGCCCGAGGAGCTCGAGCAGCGTCGGCTCCGCGAGGTGGATGTCCTGCACGACGAGCACCACGGGCCGTTCTCGCGCCCGCGTCTCGAGCAGTCGGCGGACGCCCCAGAAGAGCTCCTCCACCGGGAAGGGCTGCTCGCCGAGGCCGACC
>DASSUT010000171.1:0-24983 GCA_035706725.1 Gaiella sp.
CGAGCGACTCGGGTTCGACCTCTACCCGTACACGGAGGACGCGGTCGCGGCGGTCGAGCGGTCGGTCCTCCACTGGCGGTTCATCTGGGACGTCTCCGGGCGGATCGACGACGCGGCGCTCCGTGAGGCGCAGGCGCGCAAGGATGCGGTGCGCGCCTACGAGCTCGTGTACGCCGCGCTCGGCGCGTAGGTGACCGCCCTCGTCGGGCTCGACGTCGGCACGACCGGCGTCAAGGCGATCGCGCTCTCGCCGGACGGCGAGGTGCTCGCGACCGCGACAAGAGACTACCCGCTCTCGACGCCGCGCCCCGGCTGGGCCGAACAGGATCCCGCCGACTGGTGGGCGGCTGCGGAATCGGCGCTCGAGGACGTCGCCGCGGGGCAGGACGTCGCGGGGATCGGCCTCTCGGGCCAGATGCACGGGCTCGTGGCGCTCGACGAGGCGAACCGCGTGATCCGGCCCGCGATCCTCTGGAACGACCAGCGGACCGCGGCCGAGTGCGCCGAGATCGAGGCGCGGCTGGGGCTCGAACGGCTCGTCGAGCTCACCGGCAACCGGGCGCTGACCGGCTTCACGGCGCCGAAGCTCCTCTGGCTCCGGCGCCACGAGCCCGAGACCTGGGCGCGGATCGCCCGCGTGATGCTGCCGAAGGACTACGTGCGCTTCCGGCTCACCGGTGGATGGGCGATCGACGCCTCCGACGCATCCGGGACGCTGCTCTTCGACGTCGGACGCCGCACGTGGAGCGAGGAGGTGCTCGATGCGCTCGACCTCCCCGCCGCGTGGCTCCCGCCCGTTCTCGAGTCGCCCGACCAGGCAGGGGCGGTCGGGCCAAGCAACACGCTGTTAGAAGGGACGCCGGTCGCGGCCGGCGCGGGCGACCAGCCGGCCGCGGCGGTCGGAGTCGGAGCCGTCGGTCCCGGTGTCCTGTCGGTCGTGCTCGGGACGTCCGGCGTGGTGCTCGCGCCGCTCGGGCAGTACGCGCACGACGCCGGCGGTCGCGTCCACGCGTTCTGCCACGCGATCCCGGCGACGTGGCAGGCGATGGGCGTGATGCTCTCCGCGGCCGGGTCCCTCGCATGGTTCCGCGACAGGCTCGCGCCCGACGCCTCGTTCGGCCGGCTCGTCGAGGAGGCGGACGCCTGGGGGCCGGGCGCCGGAGGGCTCCTGTTCCTGCCGTATCTCGCCGGCGAGCGGACGCCCCACGCGGATCCCGACGCCCGCGGCGCGTTCGTCGGCCTCGAGCTCCGCCACGACCGCGGTGCCCTCGTGCGCGCGGTGCTCGAGGGGGTCGCGTTCGGGTTGCGCGACTGCCTCGACGTCCTGCGCTCGCTCGGCGTCGATGCCCGCGTCGCGCGGGCGTCCGGTGGGGGCGTGCGAAGCCGCCTCTGGCTCCGGATCGTCGCCTCGGCGCTCGACGTGCCGCTCGAGCTGACCGAGTCGGAGGAGGGCTCGGCGCTCGGCGCCGCGCTGCTCGGAGGCGTCGCCGGCGGCGTCTTCGTCGACGTCCGCGAGGCCGTCGAGCGATGTGTGCGGGTCGCGGACGTCGTCGAGCCGGACCAGGCCTGGCGCGATGCGTACGCGGAGATCCACGCCCGCTACGGCGAGCTCTACCCCGCGCTGCGCGCGTCGTAGTCAGACGGGGACGGCGTCGAGCACCTCGCGCGCGAGTGCCACCGCGTCCTCGGTCCCGAGCGCCTGGCCCTGTTCCACCGCGTCCGCGATGTCGATCTGCTCGCCGGCGAGGGCGAGCATGGATGCGTGGCGCTCTGCCTCCTCGGGCTGCGGATCCGTTCCCATGGCGCGAAAGAGCTCGAGGAATGCGCCGCCGAGCACCGCCGCGTGCTCGGGGCGACCCGTGCAGATCGCAATCACCCCGGTGATCCCGAGCGCGTAGGCGGTGACCTCGCGGTACGCGAGGCGCTGTGCCTTGTCGAGCGCGACCCGGACGTGGCGCGCGGCCGAGGACAGGTCGCCGCGATCGAGGTCGATGCCGGAGAGGTTCAGGCTCGAGACCGCCACCCCGTCCTCGTCGTCGATCCTCTCCGCGAGCGCCAGCGCCTCGGCCGTCGCCGCTTCCGCGCGGTCGAGCTCGCCGAGCGCGTGGTACACGGCGCCGAGGTTCGCGAGCACGACCCCCGTCGCATTCTCGTCGACGTCCGCGAGGGCCTGCCGCGAGGACTCGTAGTACTCGACCGCACGGTCGAGATCGCCCTCGGCGTGCCACGTCGCACCGATCTCCATCAGCGCGCGCCCCGCCTCCCTCCGGTCGTCGAGCTGCTCGAAGAGGGGCAGCGCCTCGAGCCACAGCTCGCGCGAACGCTCGGGGTCTGCGGCGGCGAACGCCGTCACGCCCGCCTCGGCGAGCGTGCGTGCCCGCAGCACGTCGTCGACCCCATCCGAGAGCGCGACTCCGCGCTCGAGCCGGTGACGGGCCTCCTCGACGTATCCACGGACACGCCAGAAGTAGCGCATCGCAGTTGCGAGCCGGAGCTCACGCTCGACGTCGCCGGTGGCCTCGGCGTGCGCGAGCCCCGCGCGGATGTTGTCGTGCTCGAGCTCGACCCGGGCGAGCCAGGACGCGTCCATGACCCGGTGCCGCAGGAGGGTGTCGCCTTCGACCAGCGCCAGCAGCCAGTCGAGGTGGCGGTCGCGGACCCCGCGTTCCTTCCCAGAGGCGCCGAGCAGCTCGCCAGCGTACTCACGGACGGTCTCGAGCGTGCCGAAACGCGGCGCGCCGGCCGTGCCGGAACGGGTGACGAGTGCAGCGTCGAGCAGGTCGTCGAGCGCCCCCGCGACGTCGACGTCGTCGGCCACCGCCTCGAGCGCCTCGAGCGAGGCGCCGCCGTTGAACGCCCCGAGGGCCGCGAGCACGCCGCGTGCGTCCTCGTCGAGCAGCTGCGCGCTCCAGTCGAGCGTCGCGCGAAGCGAGCGCTGACGCTCGGGCAGGTCGCGCGCGCCCCGGGAGAGCAGCGAGAGCCGTTTCCCGAGCCGGTCGGCGAGGCCCTCCGGCCCGAGCGTCCGAACACGTGCGGCCGCGAGCTCGAGCGCAAGCGGAAGCCCGTCGAGGGCACGGCAGACGCGCGCGACCGCGGCGGCGTTCTCGTCGGTGACCTCGAAGCCGGGGTCCGTCGCACGGGCGCGGTCCGCGTAGAGCCGGACGGAGCCGACCCGGCAGATCCCCGCGGCGGTCTCGTCTCCCGGCTCGGGCACCGCGAGGGGCGGCACGGCATAGACGTGCTCGGCCGCGACGCGAAGCGGCGACCGGCTCGTGACGAGCACCCGCAGCCCCGGCGCCGAGTCGACGAGGTCGGCGATCTGCGCCGCGGCGCCCAGCACCTGCTCGAAGTTGTCCAGCACGACGAGCCCGGGCCCGCCGTCGAGCGCCTCGACCACGGTCTCGAGGTCGGTCCGGCCCGGAGCCTCGTCGGCGCCGAGCGCCCGTGCGACCGTGGGGAGGACGAGCCCGGGCTCGGCGACCGCGGAGAGGTCGACGAACAGGGCGTGGCCGGCGCCCTCGGCCGCCGCGATCGCGAGCCGCGTCTTCCCTGTCCCGCCCGGGCCGGTGAGCGTGAGGAGGCGGATCTCGGGTCGCCCCAGCAGCGCCCGTACGGCGGCCACCTCGAGGTCGCGGCCGACGAGCGGGGTGCGCGCCCCCGGCGGCGTCCCGGGGAGCGCGGTGTCCCGGGGCGCGGTGGCCGCCGGCAGCAGCTCGGGGTCCTGTCTCAGGATCCGCTGCTCGAGCGAGCGGAGCTCGGCGGACGGCTCTAGGCCGAGCTCGTCGAGGGCGGCGCGCGCGCCACGGTACGCGCCGAGCGCGTCGGTCTGGCGTCCCGCGCGGTAGAGCGCGAGCATCTGCTGGGCGCGCAGGCGCTCCCGATGCGGGTGCGCCGCGACGAGCGCCTCGAGCTCGCCGGCCAGCGCGTCGTGACGACCCGCGTCGAGCTCGGCGGCGATCCGCGCCTCCTGCGCCGAGAGGCGCGCTTCGTCGAGCCGCGCCGCATCCGCCCGCGCGAAGTCCTCCGAGGCCAGGTCGGCGAGCGCCGGACCGCGCCACAAGGTGAGCGCCTCCGCAAACGAGCCGGCCTCCACGAGCCGCGCGAAGCGATCGACGTCGAGCTCGCCCTCCTCGACCCGCACGAGGTAGCCGGGCGGCTGCGTGACGATCCGGTCCCGTCCGAGCGCCTTCCGCAGCGCGTGCACGTGCACCTGCAGCGCGCCGCGCACGGACGCGGGCGGGGCCTCGCCCCACACGGCGTCGATCAGTCGGTCTGTCGCGACGGGCCGGTTCGCGTTCAGCAGGAGCACCGCGAGAAGCGCCCGGGGCCGCCGACCGCCGAGCGACACGCGCTCGCCGTCATCCCCACGCACCTCCACCGGCCCAAGCAGCCGGAACTCCACGACCCCTTACGCCCCTCCTTAAGCCCGACGTGAGCCGATCCTAAGCGCTCTGCCCGACGGTGCGTCCCGTCAAAGCCCACCGCATCCGGAAGGAGCAGAGAGATGATCACCACCGGCCAGTCCCTCACGAACCCCGTCACCGGCGAGACGCTCGTGTTCCGTACCACCGCGGCCGACACCAACGGCGAGCGCGTGGTCGTGGAGACGTTCGTGGAGCCGAACGGCGCCGTCGCCGCGGCCCACGTCCATCCCGCCCAGGAGGAGCGCTTCGACGTACTCGCGGGCGAGCTCGAGTTCCGGCTCGGGAAGCGCAAGCTCGTCGCGAAGCCCGGCGACCGGATCCTCGTCCCGGCGGGCACCCCGCACCGGTTCCGCAACGTCGGCGACGAGACCGCGCACTTCGTGTGCGAGGTGGCGCCGGCGCTCGGCTTCGAGCAGCTGATCGAGACGATGTTCTCGCTCGCCGCCGACGGCAAGGTGAACAGCAAGGGGATGCCGAACCCGCTTCGCCTCGCGGTCATCGCACGGCACCACTTCGACGACGTGCGCCTCCCGTTCCCGCCGGCCTGGCTCCAGCGCCTCGGCCTCGCGCTCGGCGCTCCGCTCGGCCGCCTGCTCGGCTACCGGCCCACGTACGAGCCGCAGGCGCCGAAGGCTCCCGTCGCGCTCGGCCTCTGATGCGTCGTCCCGCTTCGCGGTCTCGCACCGTCCACTGACACCGAAGGAGGAGACATGACCACCGCAACATCGGAAAGCATCCGCTTCGAGACCGTCCGGCCCGCCTGGACCAAGCTGCTCCCGCCTCTCGCGGGCATCCTGCTCGCGCTCGGCGTCGTGGTCGCGCTCAACAGCCCGACCGTCGAGGACGCCGGAGACACGCCCGCCGAGGTCGTTGCGACGGCGTCCGACCACCGCGGCTGGGCGATCCTGGTGATGATCGTCGCCCTCACCTCCGTCGTCCTCGCCGGCGGCTTCGTGGCCGGCCTCCACACGCGGCTGCGCGAGCTGGCGACGCCGCTCGAGTCGACGCTCGTGCTGGTGGGCGGAATCGTGTTCACCGTCTGCTTCCCGCTCGCGCTGTTCCTGTTCCAGGCCCCGCTCGTCGACATGCCGGACAACCACGCGCGGGCGCTCGTCGAGGCCGAGGCCTACCTCACCTACGACGACGCGGCCTGGGTCGCCTTCGCCGCCGCCGGTCTCGGGGCGGCGCTGATGGCGATTCCCGCGTCGCTCGCCGCCATCCGCGGCGGCGTCCCGACGTGGCTCGGCCGCCTCGGAGTGGTCGCCGGGATCCTCTCTCTGGCGACGATCTTCTTCTTCGGGATCTTCGCCTGGACGGCATGGATACTCGTCGCGGCGATCGTGATGCTCGTGGCCCGCGAGGCCTGACGCCCGTCAGCGCAACGCGACACGGAGGAAGCGGAGGAGGTTGCCGCCGGTCACGGCGGCGACCTCCTCGTCGCTCCAGCCACGTGCCGAGAGCCGCTCGACGAGCGCCGGGTAGTGCTCGGGCCCAGTGAGGCCCTCGATACCGAGGCCGGGCGTGACGCCCGGCGGCGCGAGGCCGTCCTTCGGCTCCGGAGGCGGCGGTATCACCTCCCACAGCCGGCGCGTGAAGTCACCGCCGAGGCAGACCCGCTCGACGCCCATCACCGACGCTGCGTGATCGAGGTGGTCGACGACGCCGTCGAGCGTCCGCCGCTCCGGGCCGATCGCGATCGGGTGGAGCATCAGCCCGAACAGCCCGCCCGCCGCGGCGAGCGACCGGAGCTGGTCGTCGTCGAGGTTGCGCGGGGTGTCGAAGACCCCGCGGCAGCCGCCGTGCGAGCAGAGGACCGGCGCCCCGCCGGCCCGCTCGAGGATCTCCGCGAAGGTCCCCCGCGAGGCGTGGGCGAGGTCGAGGATCACGCCGAGCGAGACGAGCCGCTCGACGAGCTCGCGGCCGAGCCGGGAGAGGCCGCCGCCCTCCTCGGCGGCGCCGTCCGCGAACGCGTTCCTGCGGTTCCACGTCAGGCCCGCCATGCGGACGCCGAGCGCGTAAAAGACATCTGCGGGCCAGGTCTCGACGCCGAAGCACTCGACGCCCTCGAGCGAGAGCATCAGCCCGATCCGTTCGCCGGCCTCGACCGCGTCGAGGTCCGCCGCCGTCGAGACCTGCACCAAGCGGTCGCCGGACTCGCGGAGCGCGCGGTGGAACGACGCGGCGAGCGACAGCGCCTCGCGCAGCGCCCCTTCGGGCTGCACCGCGAGATCGACGTAGATCGGGCACACCTGAAGGCCGACGCCGCCCTGCTCGAGGAGCGGGAGCCAGGTCGAGGCGAACACGTCGGTCTCGCCGAGACGGCGCTCGCGGTAGGCGAGCTCCATCAGGAGGTCGACGTGCGCGTCCGCGATCCGCGTCACCTCCATGGGCGACGAGCGTACACCGGCGTGGTAGGACTCCCGTCGTGGACGCGCTCCGCCTCGGGTTGCTGTCGACCGCCGCGATCAACCGCCAGATCCTCGGCGGCGCGGGGGAGACGGACCGCGTCGAGGTCGTCGCGGTCGCGAGCCGCGACCGGGGGCGGGCAGAGGCCTACGCAGCCGAGCACGGCATCGCGCGCGCGCACGGCTCGTACGAGGATCTCCTCGCCGACGACGGCGTCGACGCGGTCTACATCGGGCTCCCCAACGGGATGCACCACGCATGGACGATGCGCGCGCTCGCCGCCGGCAAGCACGTGCTCTGCGAGAAGCCCTTCACGCGCAGGGCGGCGGAGGCCGAGGAGGCGTTCTCGGCTGCGGAGAACGCCGGGCTCGTGCTGACGGAGGCGTTCATGTACCGGCACCACCCGCAGACCACGATCGTCCGCGACCTCGTCACCGGCGGTGCCGTCGGCCGACTGCTGGCGGTGCGGGCGACGTTCAGCTTCGAGCTCGAGGACCTCACGGACATCCGGGCGATCGCCGAGCTCGACGGCGGCGCGCTGATGGACGTCGGGTGCTACTGCGTGAGCGGCATTCGGCTGCTCGCCGGCGAGCCCGAGCGCGTGTCCGGCGAGCAGGTCACGGGCTCGACCGGAGTGGACATGGCGTTCCACGGGACGCTCCGCTGCGCGGACGACGTCGTCGCGCAGTTCGAAGCCTCGTTCCGTGCGCCGAGGCGGCAGTGGCTCGAGGCCGTGGGGGACGAAGGCGTGCTCACGGTCGAGGCGCCCTGGCGGATCGACTGGGGCGGCGTCGTGCGGCTCGCACGGCGCGACGGCGAGACCGTCTCCGCCGGCGAGGTCGTCGAGGTGCCGGAGGCGAACTCGTACCGGGTCGAGCTCGAGAACCTCGCGGACGCCGTCGCCGGCCGGGCGCCGCAGCTCCTCGGGCGCGAGGACGCGCTCGGTCAGGCACGGGTGATCGAGGGGCTCTACCGCTCTGCCGCAGAGGGCCGGGCGATCGACCTCGGCTCGGCGCCCGAATCCGGCGCGGCGGCTCCCGCGTAGGACCGGGGAACCCCCGAAACCGAGGAGCCCCCATGAAACGCATGCTGGCCGCCGTGGCGCTCGCCGCGCTCGCCACCGTCCTGCCTGCCACCGCGTCGTCCGCGACCGGCGCCGCGCCCGTCTACAAGGGGACCGTCGGCCCGGGCTTCACGATCACCCTCGCGAAGAAGCCGACGAAGGCCGGCAAGGTCACGCTCGCCGTGTCGGACCGCTCGTCGATCCACGACTTCCACCTGACGGGCCCGGGCGTGAACGTGAAGACCTCAATCGGCGGAACCGGGACGAAGACGTTCCAGCTCACGCTGAAGAAAGGCACCTACCGGTACGTCTGCGACCCGCACGCGAGCATCATGCACGGGTCGTTCACGATCCGCTGAGCGGCAACGGCTCGATCGTGCCGTCGTCGATCCGCCACGCGGCGAGCTCGTCGAGGCGGACCGAATAGATCACATACGGTTGTCCCCGCCAGAGGCCGATGCGCTCGACGTCGGTGCGAGACGGCCGCGGCGGGGAGGAGACGTGCGAGTGCACGACGGCCTGCTCGAGGTCGCGGTCGCCGAGGTCGGCCCAGACGACAGGGTCGATCCGGAGCTCGAAGTAGTACGGGCTCGGGGAGGCGTTCTCGCCGGGGAGGTACTCGACGGCGGCGTCCCCGTCGAGCAGCAGGAGGCCGCACGCTTCGTTCGGGAGCTCGGCGCGGGCGTGCTCGGCGATCGCCGACCGCACCGCGGCCGGGATCACCACCAGACGGTGCGCTCCATCGAGGCCGCGACGGTCTCGTCGTCCGCGTCCCAGAAGTCCGCGCTCAGGTACTTCCAGCCCCCGTCCGCGAGCACGGTGACGACCACGCCTTCTTCGAGCTCGGAGGCGAGCCGTCGCGCGACCGCGAGCGCCGCACCGGATGAGACGCCTCCGAACACGCCCTCGAGGCGAAGGAGGTCGCGCACGGCGGCGACAGACTCCTCGTTCGACACGAGCACCTTCCGGTCGAGCTTCGAGACGTCGAGGATCGGCGGCACGTAGCCGTCGTCGAGCGAGCGGAGACCCATCACCGGGTCGCCCGGGAGCGGCTCGGCGGCCGCGACGACCACGTCGGGGAACGTCTCGCGGACGCGCTCTCCTGCGCCCATCAGCGTGCCGCCCGTGCCGAGTCCGGCGACGAGCACGTCGACCCGGTCGAGCGCCTCGACGATCTCGGCGCCCGTCCCGTCGTAGTGCGCGCGGGGGTTCGCCTCGTTCGCGTACTGGAACGGGACGAACCAGTCGGGGTCGGCCTCGGCCAGCCCGAGGGCGAGGCGGACGGCGCCGTTCGAGCCCTCCTCGGCCGGCGAGAGCACGATGTCCGCGCCGTACAGGCGGAGGAGCCGCTTGCGCTCCGGTGTCGCGTTCTCCGGCATCACGCACGTGAGCGGGTAGCCCTTGAGCGCGGCGACGAGCGCGAGGGAGATGCCGGTGTTGCCGGAGGTCGGCTCGAGGAGCGCGCGGCCGGGCTGGAGCTCTCCTGCGGCCTCGGCGCTCTCGATCATCGCCTTCGCGACGCGGTCCTTGATCGAGCCCGTCGGGTTCTGGCCCTCCAGCTTCGCGTAGAGCCTCACCGACGTCTTGGGCGACAGCCGGGGCAGCTCGACAAGCGGCGTCGAGCCCACGAGGTCGAGCAGGCTGGACGCGACGGGCGGCGCCCACGGCCGCGAGGCTCCACCCGCCATCGCCGGGAGCAGAATCACGGTCTCGCCGTTCGGGACGGCCGTGTCGAGCCCGTCGAGCGTGCGCACGTCCTCGCCGCCGACGTAGATGTTGACGAAGGGCGCGATGCCGCCGTTCTCGAGGATCTGCGGCGCCAGCGCCGGGTGCCGGTCGACGAGATCGTCGAGCACCTCGCGCACCGTGTCGCCGGAGACCTCGACCTGTCGTGCCCCTCCGACCTCGGTCCGCAGCGTGGGCGGGATGCGGACGACCGTCATACGTTCACCGTGCCCCGGGAACAAAATTCCACGTAGTCGATGTACTCGGTGATCGTCGGGTGGTCGCCGCAGACGGGGCAGTCGGGGTTCTTCTGGATCGCGACCTCGTCGAACGTCGTGTGGAGCGCGTCGAAGAGGAGCAGGCGGCCGGTGAGGGTCTCTCCGACACCGAGCGCGAGCTTGAGCGCCTCGCTCGCCTGGAGCGAGCCGACGATGCCGGGGAGCACGCCGAGCACGCCGCCCTCCGCGCAGCTCGGCGCGAGCTCGGGCGGCGGCGGGGCGGGGTAGAGGCACCGGTAGCACGGGCCGTTCGCCGGGTCGAAGACCGTGACCTGCCCCTCGAAGCGGTAGATCGAGCCGTGCACGACGGGAACCCCGTGCCACACGGAGGCGTCGTTGACGAGGTAGCGCGTCGGGAAGTTGTCGGTGCCGTCCAGGATCACGTCCCAGCCGTGCCCCAGCACCGACTCGACGTTCTCGGAGGTGAGCCGCTCCTCGAACGTGACCACGTTCACGTCCGGATTGAGCGCCTCGATGGTGCGCTTCGCCGACTCGACCTTCGGCTCGCCGAGCCGGTCGGTCGAGTGGACGATCTGCCGCTGGAGGTTCGAGTCGTCGACCACGTCCGCGTCGATGATCCCGATCGTCCCCACACCCGCCGCGGCGAGATAGAGAGCGGCCGGGGAGCCGAGCCCTCCCGCGCCGAGCAGCAGCACACGCGAGTCGAGCAGCTTCTGCTGACCCTCCTCGCCCACCTCGGGGATCAGCAGATGCCGGGCGTAGCGCGCGCGCTGCGCGGGGGTCAGCGCCGCGGGCGTCGTGTAGTCGTAGCCGTTGCGCTTCCAGCCGACGAACCCGTCCTCGAGGTTCACGGCGTTCGCGTAGCCGAGCTCGCGCAGCGTCTTCGCCGCGAACGCGGAGCGCGTGCCGCTCGCGCAGTACACGACGAGCGTCTGCGACTTGTCCGGGATCAGCGCCTCGACGCGCGACTCGAGGTTGTTGCGCGGAAGGTGGACGGCGCCGGGCAGGTGGCCTTCGTCCCACTCGTCGCGCGGCCGGACGTCCACGAAGACGTGCGGGGACCCCTCGGCGTAGAGCCGATGAGCCTCGGGCGTCGTGATCTCGTCGATCTCGGCACGGGCCTGGGAGAGCAGCTCACGGTAGGTCGGCATTACTTTCCGGAATATAGCGAAGCGCCCACGGCTACCGTGCCTACGTGTCGCCCCGCTCGCGCGTCGTCGCCATCACCGCCGCGGCGGCGGTCGTCGCCGCGGCCGCCGTCGTCGGGGTCGTGCTCGCGCAGACCGGACCGACGCCGGAGGCCGCGGCCGGCCCGACGCGGCGTCCGGGTCCCCCGCCGCTGACGCTGGAGCTCGGCGTCCGCACCGATCCCGAGGCGCGCTCGCTCCGTCGCGCCGCCGCCGACTACAGGGCCGGCCGGCGGCTCCGCGCCGCCCGGGAGTTCGCCCGCTACGACTCGGTCGACGCGGCCGTGGGCCAGGCCTTCGCGCACTGGCCGGAGGGCACCGTCGATCGCCTCAACCAGCTCGCCGGGCTCCACCCGAACCAGGCGGTCGTCCAGCTCAACCTCGGGGTCGCGCTCTACTGGTCCGGTCTCGCCGGGGCCGAGGACGCCTGGCGCCAGGCCGCGGCGGACGCACCGGACTCCCCGTATGCGGTCGCGGCAGGCAATCTCCTCCATCCCGAGTACGCGCCGGGGATCCCCGTGTTCGTGACCGCGACGCCGCTGCCGCGAGGCTTCGGGGAACTCTCGCCGCCTGCGCAGCTGCGCAGGCTTGCCCGCGACGCGCGGCACAGCATCTCGGGCCGGCTCCTCTACGGCTCCGCGCTCCAGCGCCTCGGGCGGCAGCGCTCCGCGGAGCGCGTCTTCGCCGAGGCGGCGCGGCTCGCGCCGCGCGACGTCGAGGCCCGGGTGGCGGACGCCGTGGGGCGCTTCGACAAGGCCCGACCGGCAGACGCCTTCTCGCGGCTCGGGCCTCTGACCCGCACGTTCCCGGACAAGGCAACGGTGCGGTTTCACCTCGGCCTCCTGCTTCTCTGGTCCGGGGAGGCTGCGGAGGCCAAGCGGCAGCTCCAGCGGGCGATTCGCGTCGAGCCGGCGTCGCCGCTCGCGGGCGAGGCGCGACGCTACCTCGCCGAGCTGCACAAGGCCGGGGTCTAATGTCTCCGTCTCGAAAACGGCCCCATTGACGGTCGCCGTCGCGCTGGTACCCTTGCGCCACGCGACGAAAGGGGGGCGGCTGAGCGCATTGCCGGAGGTCGGTGGCTCCACCGGAGTGCCCGCGGTCGGCCTCGAGTCCGACGAGGCGCGCGCTCTCCTCGAGCACGGTCGGACGCGCGGCAGCATCGACGCCGACGAGCTCGCACGCGCCCTCGACGAGCTCGAGCTCGATCCCACCCAGATCGACGCTCTGTACGCCGCGCTCGACGAGGAGCAGATCGACGTCGTGGGCATCGGGCCCGACGCCGGGGACGACGAGGAGCGCGAGCGGGCGTGGGCGGCGGAGACCGAGGTCTCCACGGACACGCTTCAGCTGTTCCTCAAGGACATCGGCAAGGTCCCGCTCCTGACCGCCGCGCAGGAGGTCGAGCTGTCGAAGCGCATCGAGCGCGGCGAGCACGCGGCGAAGCAGGCCATGGTCGAGGCGAACCTCCGGCTTGTGGTCTCGATCGCGAAGCGGTACCGGAACCAGGGGCTGCCGTTCCTCGATCTCATCCAGGAGGGGACGATCGGGCTCGTCCGGGCCGCCGAGAAGTTCGACTGGCGCAAAGGATTCAAGTTCTCGACGTACGCGACGTGGTGGATCCGGCAGGCGGTCGCGCGCGCGATCGCGGACAAGGGCCGGACGATCCGCATGCCCGTCCACGTCGTCGAGAAGCTCAACAAGATCAACCGGGCCGAGCGGAAGCTCCGCGCCGAGCTCGCCCGCGAGCCCACGTCCGAGGAGATCGCGCGGGAGCTCGAGCTCACGGTCGAGGAGGTCGAGCACATCAAGCGGAGCGCGCAGACGCCCGTGTCGCTCGAGAAGCCCGTGGGCGACGAGGAGGAGTCCGAGTTCGGACACTTCCTCACCGACGAGACCGAGCCGTTGCCCGACGAGGCCGCGGAGGTGAGCCTCCGCCGCGACGCGTTGCGCTCGATCCTCGAGTCTCTGTCGCCGCGCGAGCGGCAGGTGCTCGAGATGCGCTACGGGCTCGACGGCCGTCAGCCGCGCACGCTCGACGAGGTCGGCCGTGCGTTCAACGTCACGCGTGAGCGCATCAGGCAGATCGAGCACCAGAGCCTGAAGAAGCTCCGCGTGCTCGCAGAGGCCGCGAGCGTTCGCGACTGACGTCGGACGCGGCGCAGGGGCCGCGTCCATACAATCGCGCGGGTGCTGCCGTCACACGACGTCCTCGTCGCCGAGCTCGCCGAGCTGATCGCAATTCCCTCCGTGAGCGCGGATCCCGCGCGCGCGCCGGACGTCCAGCGTGCCGCCGACTGGGTCGCCGGGCGGATCCGAGGCGCAGGGGGTACCGCGGAGATCGTGGAGCGCGAGGGACGTCCACTGGTCTTCGGCGAGGTGTCGGCCTCGGGCGGCGCCGATGCGCCGGCGGTGCTCGCGTATGCGCACCTCGACGTCCAGCCCGCAGACCCGCTCGAGCTCTGGAGCTCTGACCCGTGGACGCTCACCGAGCGCGACGGCCTTCTGGTCGCGCGCGGGGTCGCCGACGACAAGGCGCACCTCTACATGCTGCTCAAGGCGACCGAGCTGCTCGCGGCGTCGGGGGAGCTGCCGGTCACGGTGAGGTTCATGATCGACGCCGAGGAGGAGATCGGCGGGCATTCCGTCTCCGACTGGGTGGCCGAGGACGACGGCCCTGCGGAGGCGGCGATCGTGCTCGACGGCGGGTACGCGACGCCGACGCTGCCCGGCTTCTGCACGGCGCTGCGGGGCATCTGCTACTTCCACGTGACGGTCACCACGGGCGAGCGTGACCTTCACTCGGGGATGTACGGCGGGGCGGCGCTCAACGCGCTCGAGGCGCTCCTCCGCTGCCTGCCGGCGGTGCTCCCGGGCGCCGACGGCCGGCTGCCCGAGCCGCTCCGGGCGGGTGTGATCCCGCCGACCGAGGACGAGGTCGCAGGCTGGGCCGCGCTTCCCGGCGGGAAGGAGGAGCTCGCCTCGAGCGGTGCGCGCCCGCTCGACGCGGCGGCCGCCGACGAGTTCACCCTGAGGACGACCGCGGAGCCGTCGGTCACCGTGAACGGGGTCGAGGGCGGTTCGCCGCACCTCCAGAAGACCGTCCTCCCGGTCGAGGCGCATGCGAACGTCTCGATCCGCCTGGCGCCTGGTCAGGCGCCCGACGAGATCGTCCCGGTCTTCGAGCGGCTGCTGCGCGAGGCCGTGCCCGAGGGCGCGACGCTCGACGTCGTGCTGCGGTCGTCCGGCAAGCCTGCGTACGTCGATCCGGCCTCCCAGGTGGTGCAGATCGGGCTGGACGCATTCGAGGACGTGCTCGGCACCCGGCCGCTCCTCGTGCGGAGCGGCGGCTCGATCCCCGTCGTCGCGACGCTCGCGGAGCGCGGAGTGCCGGCCATCGTGACCGGCTTCAGCCGACCCACCGCGCAGATGCACTCCCCCAACGAGAACTTCCCGGCCACGGCCCTCGACGACGGGCTGGCCACGATCGTGGAGCTCTTGCGGAGGTTCGAGGCGCTTGGCTGAGGCGGCGTCGAGGCCCGACGAGAGCAGGTACGCGAGCCCGCTCGCGGCGGAGCTCGCCGAGGACGTCCTCGAGCGGTTTCTCCGCTATGTCGTGATCGACACGCAGGCGTCGGTCGAGAGCACGGGCTACCCGTCCTCCGCGAAGCAGCTCGACCTCTCGCGGGTGCTGGTCGACGAGCTGCGCGTGATCGGGCTCGAGGACGCCGAGCTGACCGAGCACGGGTACGTGTTCGCGACGCTTCCCGGCACCGTCGACGACGCACCGACCGTGGGCCTGATCGCGCACGTCGACACCGCGCCGGACGAGCCCGGCACAGGGGTCACGCCGATCGTCCACCGCGCGTACACGGGAGGCCCGATCCGGCTGCCCGGCGATCCCGGTCAGGTGCTCGACCCCGCCGAGTTGCCGGCGCTCGCCGAGCGTATCGGCCACGACATCGTCACGAGCGACGGGACGACGCTTCTCGGGGCCGACGACAAGGCGGGCGTCGCCGAGATCGTCTCGGCGATCGCCTATCTCGCCCGGGACGCGGCCCCGCGCGCGACGGCCCGGATCGCGTTCACCGTGGACGAGGAGGTGGGACGCGGCACCGACCACTTCGACCTCGAGCGCTTCGGCGCGGACTTCGCCTACACCTTCGACGGCTCGGGGCTCGGCGAGGTCGAGACCGAGACGTTCTCCGCCGACCAGCTCAAGCTCACGATCCGGGGCGTGGGCGTGCACCCGGGTACCGCCAAGGGACGCCTCGTGAACGCGATCAAGCTGCTCTCGGACGTGGTCGCCGCCCTCCCGCGCGACCGCCTCTCGCCGGAGACGACGGAGGGGCGCGAGGGCTTCGTCCATCCGGCCCGGATCGCCGGGAGCACCTCGTCGGCCACGCTGTGGTTCATTGCCCGCGACCACGACGACGAGAAGCTCGCGGAGCACGTCGAGGTCGTGCGCTCGCTCGCAGCCGAGGTCGTCTCGCGCGAGCCGCACGCCGCGTTCGAGCTCGAGGTGGAGCCGCAGTACCGCAACATGCGCCGGGCGCTCGACCGGCATCCGGAGATCGTGGCCGCCGCCGAGACCGCGATCCGGCGGGCGGGCGTCGAGCCCGTGCCGAGCATCATCCGCGGTGGCACCGACGGGGCGCGGCTGACCGAGAAGGGCCTTCCGACGCCGAACCTCTTCACGGGCGGGCAGGACTACCACTCGCTCCGCGAGTGGGCCTCGGTGCAGGACATGGCCGCCGCGGCCGCGACGGCGGTCGAGCTCGTCCGCCTCTGGGGCGAACCGGCTCAGCTACGCCGAGCCGGCTAGCACCGGCGCGCATGGGTCGCGGCCGGCCGCGGATGCTTCGTGGCGGCCCTCAGGAACGCTGTCTCGAAGGTCCCGGGTTCATTCGCCGTCAGGCGAATGAACCTCGCAGCCGAGCCACTCGTGCCCGAAGCGGCGCATCTCGTCGATTATCGGCTGCAGGGCAGCGCCCTTGCCGGTCAGCTCGTACTCGACGCGCGGCGGCGACTCGGCGTAGCTTCGCCGGACGACGATCTCCTCGGCCTCGAGCCACCGGAGCCGCTCGGCGAGCGTCCGCGGGCTGATTCCCGCGCACGCGTGCTCGAGCTCGGTGAAGCGGCGCGGGCCTTCGGAGAGGTCGTGGACGATGAGCACCGTCCACTTCGAGCCGACGATCTCGCTCGCCGCGGCCACCGAGCACTCCCCGGCCTGGTGGACCGGGAGCATCGTGCGAGTGGGGTCGGCCCGCGTGGCCATGTCACGAAGTGTAGGCGGCGTCGCCGCCGGATGGTGTTCGGGTTTTCCGTAGAAGCGACGGGCGGTCAGTCCCACGGCGGAGGGTTGTGCACCCACCGTCCGCCGACCATGGTCGCGACCACCCCGATCGTCCCGAGCTCGGCGGCGGGGCACTCGACCGGGTCCCGGTCGAGCACGACGAGGTCGGCGAGACGCCCCGGGACGAGCGTTCCCCGGCGGCGCTCGTCGCCCGCGAGCCAGGCGGGGGCGACGGTCGAGGCGTGGAGCGCCTGCTCGACCGTCACCGCCTCCTCGGGCCTCCAGGCGGGCCGTTCGTCGATCGTCCGCAGCACGCCGGCGGCGATGCCCGCGAGCGGGTCGAGCTCCTCGACAGGCGCGTCCGACCCGTTGGCGAGGACGGCCCCGCTCTCCAGGAGCGAGCGGAACGCGTACGTCCCCTCGAGCCGGTCGCTCCAGGAGCGCTCGGCGAGGTCGCGGTCGGACGGCGCGTGGCTGAACTGGACGGAGCATGCGACCCCGAGCTCGGCGAAGCGGGGCAGGTCAGCCGGATCGAGGCACTGGGCGTGCTCGACGCGGTGTCGCAGGCCGAGCGGCGCCCAGACGTCGCGGGTCGCCTCGAACGCGTCGAGCGCCTCGCGGTTCGCCCGGTCGCCGATCGCATGCACCGCGACGGGCCAGCCTGCCGCCGCGGCCGACCGAACGATCTCCGCGAGTGCCTCGCCGCTCGTGATCGTGACGCCGCTGCCGTCGAGCATCGAGGCGGTCTGCGAGCCGAGCGTCCCGTCCATGAACGCCTTCAGGTACCCGAGGCGGAGGTGGTCGTCGCCGAGGCCCGAGCGCAGCCGGAGCTCGGCGAGCTCCGGGATACGGTCGTACGGAAGCGACTGCCAGACCCGCAGCGTGAGCCCGTCTCGCTCGTGGATTCGCTGGAAGATGGACTGCGCGCCGAGCCAGCCGTCCTTGTCGTGGATCGCGCCGACGCCGCGCTCGTTCGCGACCCGGATCCCGTCGCGGGTGGCGGAGAGCCATTCGTCCTCGGACACGCCCACGAACCGGTCCCGAAACCGCCACGCCGACTCCTCGCGCAGGATCCCGGTCGGCTCGCGGCGCTCGTCGCGCTCGACGACGCCGCCGGGCACCTCGAGGTCGCCGCCCGCGCGCGCGAGCGCCGCGCTGTTCAGCCACAGAGAGTGGTAGTCCTTCGACCAGAGCGCCGCCGGCGTGTCGCCCGTCACCTCGTCGAGGGCCGCGCGCGTCGGCGCCTCGGGCCACGCGGCGTCGCGCCATCCGGTTCCCCGCAGCCACTCACCGTGGCGCGGATGGGCCGCAACGCGCGCGAGGGCCTCCGCCACCGACGCTGCACCTTCGAGCTGCACGTCGCGCCGAGCGAGCGACCACGTCGGGAAGTGCACGTGGGCGTCGGTGAACGCCGGGAGGACGCAACGACCGCGGAGGTCGACCCGATCCGGCGTCGGCAGGGCCTGCTCGTGCGCCCCGACGCCTCCGGCCACGCGGTCGCCCGCGATCGCGAGAGCACCGCTCGTCGGGAGCGACGGGTCCATCGTGCGGATCACCCCGTTCGAGAGGATCACGCGGCGCAGCGTAGTGACAGCCCGCCGCTCCCGGCGACCGTCGTCGCGGCGCTACGATCGAACGACCGACCGGAGGACGTTTGAGCTTCGACCGCCCCCTGGCTCTCCTCTTGCTGGTGCTCTTGCCCGCGCTCCTCGCGGGGTACCTGCTCGCGCGGCGCCGCAGGTCGCGCTACACGGTCCTGTACCCGAACGTCGAGGTCCTGCGCACGGTCGCGCCCCGCCTCCCGGCGCGCCGCGAATGGGCGGTCACGGCGCTGCTGCTCCTCGCCGTCGCCCTGCTGTGCCTCGCGCTCGCCGGCCCGAAGGTGCCTCGCACGAGCGCGGTCGAGAACGCCACCGTCGTGCTCGTCGTCGACACCTCGCGCTCGATGCTCTCGGCGGACATCGCGCCCTCGCGGCTCGAGGCGGCCAAGACCGCGGCCGGAACGTTCCTCGACCGGGTGCCGGACCGCTTGCGCGTCGGCGTCGTCACGTTCGCGGGTGACGCGAACGTGGCCGCGGCTCCGACACACGACCGGGCGCTCCTCCACGACGCGATCGACGCGATCGACCCCTTCCAGTCGGGCGGCGGGGGAACGGCGATCGGCGACGCGCTCGCGCGCTCGGTCGAGCTTGCGCGCGAGTCGTTCCCCGGCGGCCTGCCCGAGCGCGCCGCGGACGCGAAGCCCGGCGAGTCGGGCGTGACGATCCTGTTCCTCTCGGACGGGCGCCAGTTCCGCGGGATCCTGCCGCCGGAAGCGGGCGCGGCGCTCGCAGACCGCGCGGGGATCCCCGTGTACACCGTCGCGCTCGGGAGCGACGACCCGAACGAGCAGGCAGGGCTGTTCGGGTTCGCCCAGACGCCTGACCGCGACACGTTGCGGATGATCGCGCGGAGGACCGGAGGCGAGTTCTTCTCCGCCAGGTCGGCCGGCGCCCTGTCCTCCGCCTACGCCGATCTCGGCTCGCGCCTCGGGCGGGCGCGGAAGCCGTCGCCGGTCTCCCACCTGGTGCTCGCCGCGGCCGCGGTGACGGTGGGGGCCGCGCTCGCGCTCGCGCGCCTCTGGGCGCCCGCCCTGCCGTGAGAACTCCGAGGGGCCGGCCGGAGCGCCGGCCCCTCGGCGGATGACTCACGCGGCAGGCTCGATGTTCTGGTTGACCCGGAACACGTTGTCCGGGTCGTACTGCGCCTTCACCTGCTGGAGCCTCGGGTAGTTCGAGCCGTACGTCGCCTTCACGCGGCTCTCGCCCTCGTCGTCCATCATGAAGTTCACGTAGCCCGCACCCGCCGCGTACGGACGGAGCGCCTCCGAGTAGCCGCGCGTCCAGTCCCGCAGCGCATCGGCCTTCCCGGGATCCGGGTCGCAGCCGATGAACACCTGCGACCAGGTGACGTCGCGATACGCCCACGCGGTGTCTTCCGCCGCGACGTCCTGCACCGCTCCGTCGACTGGATAGAGGTGCGTGCCAGCCTTGAAGCCCGGCATGCGCTCGTTCCACTCGCGGTTCAGCCGCACGGCCTCGTCGGGGATCTCCCGCACGAAGTCGCCGCGCCAGTACCACTGGTCGCCGGGGCCGTAGAGCCCGTCGAAGGCGCCGTTCAGCGCCGCGAGCGGCATGCGGCCGGGGCCGTGCAGCACCGGCTCGGCGACCGAGAGCAGCGGCTCCATCGCCTTCTGCGCGTCCTCGTCCGAGGCGTCGATGCACCACACGATGCCGCACACCTTCCGCAGGTGGAGCTCCTCGGGGAACGCCTCCGCGACCGGCGGGATCGTGTGGAAGTTGAAGAACCCCATGACGTTGCGGGGCTGCGAGGGCAGCCACTCGCGGTACGCAGGGAGCAGCTCGTCCGCGTCCTCGATCGCCCAGAACGTCGGGCCGCCGACGATCGTCTCGAGCGGATGAGCACGGAACGTGAACTCCGTGGCGACGCCGAAGTTCCCGCCCCCTCCGCGGATCGCCCAGAAGAGATCGGGGTGCTCGTCGGCGCTTGCCGTGACCTGTGACCCGTCCGCGAGCACGAGCCGTGCGGAGAGCAGGTTGTCGACCGTGAGACCGTGGCGTCGCGCGAGGTAGCCGTGCCCGCCGCCGAGCGTGAGCCCTGCCACGCCGGTCGACGAGATGATCCCCGTCGGCACCGCGAGGTTGTGCTCCGCGGTCGCGGCGTCGACCTCGCCCCAGACGCAGCCCGCGCCGACGCGAACGGTCTTCGTCGACGGGTCGACGGAGACGGACTTCATCGGCGTCAGGTCGATGACGAGCCCGTCGTCGACGCTCGCGAGCCCTGCCCCGTTGTGCGCGCCGCCGCGCACCGCGATGCGGAGGTCGTGGTCTCGCGCGAAGCGGATCGCCGCACCGACGTCGTCCGCGGTCTCGCACCGCACGATCAGCGCGGGCCGCTTGTCGATCATCGCGTTGAAGAGCGCCCGTGCCTCGTCGTAGCCCGGGTCGTCGGGGCCGATCAGTCTGTCACCGAAGGACGCGAGCCGGGTGCGCGCGCTCTCGAGCGGCGGAAGGGTCGTGCTCATGCAACACCTCCAGGGTCGTGGTTCCTCGGTCGAGGGTAGGAGGGTCGGGCGGGCCTGTCATGACCGAGGCTGATCGACTTTTCGCGCGGCACCCGGATGCGCAATGATCAGATCTGATCAGCGATGAGCCCCGCTGCCCCGCTGCCGGGCCCGCTCGGCCTCTCCCCCGCGTTCGCGTTCGCCGGACGCGCGCGCGAGCTGGCCACGCTCCGGGCCCTTCTTCCCCGCGCGATCGGCGAGGGCCGGCGCGCCGCGCTGATCGCAGGCGAGCCGGGCTCGGGCAAGAGCAGGCTGGCGCGCGAGCTTGCGGCAGCGGTCGCCGCTGAGGGGGCAACGGTTCTCTACGGCGACTGCGACGGCGTGGTGGGGTCCCCGTACGGCCCGTTCGCTGCGGCGCTCGAGCACCTCGTCCGCCGCAGCGACCCGGCGACGCTGCGCCGCCAACTCGGTCCAACCGGTGGCGAGCTGACGCGCATCTACCCGGACCTCGACGCCTGGGTCGACGATCTTCCCCGTGCCGCGTCGGGCGATCCCGACACCGAGCGCCACCGGCTCCACACGGCCGTCACCGACCTGCTCGTCGCGCTCGGCCAGAATGCGCCGCTCCTGCTGTTGCTCGAGGACGTCCACTGGGCCGACCCGTCGACCCTGCACCTCATGCGCCACCTCGTCCGCTCGGGCGCCGAGGCCCGCATGCTGCTCGTGGCGACCTATCGCGACGCCGAGGCTGACCAGCCGGCCGAGCTCGCCGACATGCTCGTCGACGTCGGTCGCACCGAGGGCGTCACCCGGATCCGGCTCGACGAGCTGTCAGGCGAGGAGATCGAGGAGTTCGTCCGGCTCGCGACAGGGGTCGAGCCCGCCCCGGACCTCACCGCGACCGTTCGCGACCTCACCGGCGGCAACGCGTTCCTCGTCACCGAGCTCTGGCGCAAGCTCGTCGAGTCCGACGCGCTCGAGGCCGGCCTGTACAGCGTCCGTCTCGCCCGGCCCGCCGGCGAGCTCGGCGTCCCGACGACCGTTCGCGAGGTTGTCGGCCAGCGGCTCTCACGGCTCTCGCAGCAGGCGAACGACGTGCTCGCGCTGGCCGGGGTGTCGGGCGCCGAGATCGAGCTCGAGACGCTCCGCCGGTCCGAGATCGTCCCGGACGACGCGCTCCTCGCCGCCGTCGACGAGGCCGTCGCGGCCGGCCTGCTGGTGGAGGCGCCCCGTCGCGGGCTCGCATACCGCTTCGCGCACGAGCTCGTGCGCCGTGCGGTCACCGATCGGCTCTCGGCGACGAGGCAGGCGGAGCTCCACCTCCGCGTCGCCGAAGCGCTCGAGGCGGGCCGACAGCACGGAGACGGCCGTGCCGTGCTCGCGGCGCTCGCGCACCACTACGCGGCCGCGGCGCCCCTCGGCGGGATCGAGCGGGCGGTCGACTACAACCTCCTCGCAGCGGACTCCGCGGTCGCGGCGCTGTCGTACGACGAAGCCGTCGTGCGCTTCCGGACTGCCCTCGAGCTCGGCGTGCGGGACACGGAGGAGCGGGCCGACGTGATGCTCCGTCTGGGTGACGCGTGCCACCGGGCGGGACACGCCGACGCGGCTCTCGAGACCTTCGCCCGGACGGCCGAGCTCGCTGCGTCGCTCCGTGCGCCGGAGCTCCTCGCGCGCGCCGCGGTCGGCTTCGAGGCCTCCTGCTGGCGTCCGGCGATCCACGACGCAGAGGCGGTCGAGCTGCTCGAGCGCGCCGTCGCCGATCTGCCGCGCGAGGACTCGGAGCTCAGGGCGGAGGTTCATCGTGCGCTCGCGCGGGCGCTCGAGCTGCGCGGCGACTCGAGTCGCGCCGCCCTCGAACGCGACGAGGCGATCGGGATCTCGCGCCGCCGCCACGACTCCCGGACTCTCGCGATGACGCTCGCGCAGTCCTACTGGTCGCGCGGCAGCAGCACGAACGAGGACGTCAACGGCATGCTCCAGGAGGCGCGCGCGCTCGGCGTCGAGCTCGCCGACGACGAGATCCAGTCCGAGGCGCTCGCCTGGCTCGTGCCCTCCTACGTCGTCCTCTGCGACCACCACGCGGCGCGCGACTCCCTCGCGGACCTGTTCGTGGTTGCCCGCCGCCTGAGCCAGCCGTTCTTCCAGCACGTCGCGGAGCACTACGCGAGCGCGCTCGCGCTCTGCACCGGTGACCTCAGGGAGGCGGAGGGCTCGGCGGCCCGCTCGCAGGAGTGGGGGCGCCTGCTCACCGGACGCGACGCCTCGGGCGTCTTCGCGATCCAGATGTTCGGCATCCGGCGCGAGCAGGCACGGCTCGCGGAGCTCGCGCCGGTGATCCGCCTCCTGGACGAGGGCGTGCGCGCGACGTCGTGGCGGCCGGGCCTCGCGGTCGTGCTCGCGGAGATGGGCATGGAGGACGAGGCGCGGCGCGAGCTGCGGACGATCCTCGCCGACGGCCTCGGCGCGCTGCGCTCCTCGCTCTGGCTCGCGTCGCTCGTGTACCTCGCGGACACCTGCGTGGCGCTCGGCGACGCGGACGCCGCCAGCGTGATCTACCCGGAGCTCCTTGCGTACGCCGGGTCGAACGTCATGGTCGGGCACCTGGTCTCCTGCTACGGAGCGATGGACCGGTACCTCGGGACGACCGCGACCGTCCTGGGCGACTGGGATGCCGCCGAGGCCTGGTTCCAGTCGGCGCTCGCTCTCAACACGCGTCTCGGGGCGCGGACCTGGCTCGCGCACACGGCGTACGGGTACGGGCGGATGCTCATCGCCCGCGGGGCGAAAGACGACAGGAGCCACGCGCGGGCGCAGCTCGGGGTCGCGCTCGGGCTCGCGGAAGAGGTCGGTCTGCCGACGCTGATCCGGCGTGCGACCGAGCTCGGCGAGGGCGTGCGGCCGACGCCGTCGCAGCCGGACGGGCTCAGCGTGCGGGAGGTCGAGGTGCTCGCCCAGCTCGCGCGAGGACGCTCGAACCGCGAGATCGGCAGCGTGCTTCACATCAGCGAGCACACCGCCGCGAACCATGTGCGCGCGATCCTGCGTAAGACGGGGTGTGCAAACAGAACCGAAGCCGCCGCATACGCACACCGGCGCGGGCTCGTTCGCGACTGACGCGCGCTACCATCGGCCGATGCCCCTCTTCGTGATCGAGCGGGAGTTCGCGGACCAGCTCGACCTGACCGCGGACGACGTCAGGCTCATCGAGGGCGCGAACGCGGACGAGGGCGTGAGCTGGCTGTTCTCGTTCATCTCCGCCGACAAGCTGCACACGTACTGCCTCTACGAGGCGCCGTCCCCCGACGCGATCCTCGAGGCCGCACGCCGCGCGAACGTCCCGGCCGACAAGGTCGTCGAGGTCAGCAAGTTCGTGCCCGCGGAGCTGCTCGGCGCCTGATCCGCGAGCACCGGTCGTACACTGCGGCCGTGCCCTGGGACGTCCTCACCGACGAGCAGCGCGAGCTCCGCGAGCTCGTACGCACGTTGGCGCGGGAGCGGATCGCGCCGCGCGCCGCGGAAATCGACGCGACCCACGAGTTTCCGTGGGACGTCGTCGAGCTCTTCCGTGAGCAGGGCGTCTTCGGCCTGCTCTACGACGAGGAGTGGGGCGGCACTGGGACCGGCACGCTGCTGACGCTCGTCGCGATCGAGGAGGTCTCGAAGGTCTGCGCCACGAGCGGCCTGATCCTCGCGGTGCAGGAGCTCGGGTCGCTCGGCCTCAAGCTCGAGGGCTCGCCGGAACAGCAGGCGGCCTGGCTGCCGCGGCTCGCGTCCGGCGAGGTGCTTGCGGCGTACGCGCTGACGGAGGCCGGCTCGGGCTCGGACTCCGCCGCGATGCGCACGACCGCGCGGTCGGACGACGGCGAGTACGTGCTCGACGGGTCGAAGCGGTTCATCACGAACGCGGGCGTGGCCGGCCTCTACACGGTGTTCGCGAAGACCGACCCGGACGCCGGCCACGCCGGGATCAGCGCGTTCCTCGTCGAGTCCGAGACGCCCGGCTTCGAGGTCGCCCGGCTCGAGGAGAAGATGGGGATCGCGGGCTCGACGACCGGCGAGCTCGTGTTCGACGGCTGCCGCGTGCCGGAGGCGAACCGGCTCGGCTCCGAGGGAGACGGCTTCAAGCTCGCGATGCGGATCCTCGACCGTTCCCGCCCGGGTGTCGCCGCCCAGGCGCTGGGAATCGCGCAGGGCGCGACCGACTACGCGCTCGAGTACGCGCGCTCGCGGGAGACGATGGGCAAGCCGATCGCCGAGCACCAGTTGATCGCGGGGAAGCTCGCCGACATGGAGACGAAGACGGAGGCTGCGCGCGGCCTGCTCTACCGCTTCGGGCAGATGGCCGACGTCGGTGTCCCCGAAGGAGAGCTCACGAAGGCGTCCGCGATGGCGAAGCTCCTCTGCGGCGACGTCGCGATGGAGGTCGCGACCGAGGCGGTGCAGATCCTCGGCGGCTACGGGTACGTGAAGGAGTACCCGGTCGAGCGGTTCATGCGCGACGCGAAGATCACCCAGATCTACGAGGGCACGCAGGAGATCCAGCGTCTCGTGATCGCCCGCGAGATGCTCAGGGAGTCGCG
>DASSUT010000172.1:0-3311 GCA_035706725.1 Gaiella sp.
GATCCCGACCCGCAAGGCGGAGACGTTCTCGACGGCGGAGGACAACCAGCCGTCGGTCGAGATCCACGTCCTGCAGGGCGAGTCGGAGATGGCGACGTTCAACAAGACGCTCGGGAAGTTCCAGCTCGTCGGGATCCCGCCCGCCCCGCGGGGGATGCCGCAGATCGAGGTCTCCTTCGACATCGACGCGAACGGGATCATCCACGTGAACGCGAAGGACCTCGGCACCGGGAACGAGCAGCAGATCCGGATCGAGGGCGGCAGCGGGCTGTCGGAGGACGAGGTCTCGCGGATGGTCCGCGACGCGGAGTCCCACGCCGACGAGGCCCATCGCCTGCGCGAGCTGGCGGACGCGAAGAACGTCGCCGAGCAGCTCGCCTACCAGACCGAGAAGGCGCTCGCGGAGCATCGGGACAAGCTCGACTCGAGCGACGCGGGCACGGTCGAGGGCCGGATCATGGAGCTGCGCCAGTCGCTGGAGTCGAACGACGTGGCCGAGATCCGGCAGAAGACGCAGGCGCTCGAGCAGGCGGCCCAGCCGCTCGCCCAGGCCGTCTACGCGGAGGCGAGCCAGCAGGCGGCCTCGGCCGGACAGCCGTCCTCCGACGGCGGCGATGACACCGACGAGGTCGTCGAGGACGCCGACTACGAGGTGATCGACGAGGAAGAGGCGAAGACGTCGTGACCGACGATCGCCCCGAGACGATCGAGCAGGAGTCGGCGGACGGCGAGCAGGGCTCGCCGTCCGCCGAGGACCTGCTCGCGCGCCTGCAGGACGCGGAGCGCGAGCGGGAAGAGGTCCTCGACCAGCTGCGGCGCGTCGCCGCGGACTTCGACAACTACCGCAAGCGTGTCTCGCGCGAGCAGGCGCAGGTCTACGCCCGCGCGGCCGAGCGCGTGGTCGCGAAGCTCCTTCCGGTGCTCGACGACCTCGTGCGGGCGCTCGACGCCGCGGAGCACCACGAGGAGGCGAAGGTGCTCGAGGGCGTGCGGATGACGAAGGACGCGCTCGCGGGCGTGCTCGCGTCGGAGGGCGTCGAGGAGATCTCGACCGACGGCGCGTTCGACCCGCACGTCCACGAGGCGCTGATGACGCAGCCGGCAGAGGGGGTCGAGCCCGGCCACGTCGTGCACGTGATCCAGCGCGGGTACCGGCTCGGAGACATGGTGCTGAGGCCGGCCCGCGTCGTCGTGGCGGAAGGCTGAGCGTGGCCCCGCGGAACCCCTACGACGTCCTCGGCGTCGCGAAGAACGCATCCGACGAGGAGATCAAGAAGGCCTACCGCAAGCTCGCCCGCGAGCTGCACCCGGACCGGAATCCCGATGATGCGTCGGCGGAGGAGCGGTTCAAGGACGTCCAGGCCGCCTACGACATCCTCTCCGACAAGGAGAAGCGCGAGGCGTACGACCGCTTCGGCGACGCAGGCCCGGGGCCGCAGGGGTTCGGCCCGGGCGGCGTCCGGTTCGAGAACGTCGATCTCGGCGACCTCTCCGATCTGCTCGGGAACTTCGGCTCCTTCTTCGGACGCGGCGGCGGGCGCACGGCCCGGCCGCGCGCCGAGCGTGGGGCGGACCTCGAGTCGCGCGTCCGGATCTCGTTCGACGACGCGCTCGCTGGCGTCCAGATCCGGGTCCCTGTCGAGGTCCAGACCGCGTGTCACGTCTGCGGCGGCTCCGGTGCGGAGCCGGGCACCGCGCCGCGCACGTGTCCCGACTGCCACGGCAGCGGGGTGATCGCCGACAGCCAGGGGCTGTTCGCGCTCTCGCACCCGTGCCCACGCTGCCGCGGAAACGGCGTGATCGTGGACACGCCCTGCAAGAACTGCCACGGCACCGGCCGGGAACGCGTCAGCCGCCGCTACCAGGTCAAGGTGCCCGCGGGGGCCAAGGACGGAACGCGGATCCGCCTCAAGGGCAAGGGCGAGCCCGGCGTCGGCGGCGGTCCGGCGGGTGACCTCTACGTCCGTGTGGAGGTGACGCCGTCGCCGCTGTACGAGCGCCGCGGCGCCGACCTCGTGCTCGAGGTCCCGATCACGTATCCGGAGGCGGCGCTCGGCGCGACCGTGCAGATCCCAACCCCGGACGGGCCCGTCGCGCTCAAGGTGCCGGCGGGCTCGGAGAACGGCAAGCTGCTCCGCGTCAAGGGGCGCGGCGCACCGAAGCTGAACGGCGGCGGCAAGGGCGACCTGCTGGCGCGTCTCCGCGTGACGGTGCCGAAGAAGCTCACGAAGGCCGAGAAGCAGGCGCTCGAGGCGTACGGGGACGTGCTGCGCGAGCAGCCGCGCGAGCACCTGGCGAGGAGCGTCTAGTGCCCGACCGTCCGCGCTACATGATCTCCGTCGCGGCCGACCTGGCCGGGCTCCACCCGCAGACGTTGCGGATGTACGAGGCTCGCGGGCTCGTCCGGCCCGCGCGCACGCCGGGCGGCACGCGCCTGTACTCCGAGGCGGACGTCGAGCGGCTGCGCCTCGTGCAGCGGCTCACGACCGAGCTCGGGCTCAACCTCGCCGGCGTCACGCACGTGCTCCGGCTCGAGGACGAGCTGCGGCGCGTCCGCGCCCGCATGGAGCAACTCGAGCGAGAGCTGCGCGACGAGATCCGACTCACCCACAAGCAGTACCGGCGGGACATCGTGGTCTACGAGAGACCGCAGCCGCCGGCCACGAGATCCTGAGGAGAGAGATGGACTTCAACAAGCTGACGATCAAGAGCGGGGAGGCGGTGGCGGCAGCGCAGGAGCTCGCGCGCCGCGCCGGCAACCCCGAGGTCACCCCCGACCACCTGGCGCTCGCGCTGCTCGACCAGGAGCTGCCGCGGACGCTCGTCGAGCGCTCGGGCGCGAGTGCCGCCGCGCTGAGAGCCGAAGCCGAGGCACGGCTCGCGCAGCAGCCGTCCGTGTCGGGCGGGACGGCGCAGCCCCACGCGTCTGCCGCGTTCAGCCGGGTGCTGGACAAGGCATTCGACGAAGCGCAAGCGCTGTCCGACGAGTTCGTGTCGGTCGAGCACCTGCTGCTCGCGCTCGAGCTCGTCCCGCGCGACGCGCTCCTCGGGGCGCTCCAGCAGGTGCGCGGCGGCCAGCGAGTCACGTCGCAGGACCCGGAGGGCTCCTACCAGGCGCTCGAGAAGTACGGCCGCGACCTCACCGCGCTCGCCGAGTCGGGGAAGCTCGACCCGGTGATCGGCCGCGACGAGGAGATCCGCCGCACGATCCAGGTCCTCTCGCGCCGCACGAAGAACAACCCGGTGCTGATCGGCGAGCCCGGCGTCGGGAAGACCGCGATCGCGGAGGGCCTCGCGCAGCGGATCGTCGC
>DASSUT010000173.1:0-9179 GCA_035706725.1 Gaiella sp.
CAGCTTCGTGTAGCCGAACAGCGACGCGCCGGTGCCGTACTCGTGCACCTGGGTCGTCTCGCACTGCGAGTGGAGGCCCTGGCCGCACATGAAGCAGCTTCCGCACGCGATGTTGAAGGGCACCACAACCCGGTCGCCGACATCGACTCGGCTCACCTCGGGGCCGATCTCCTCGACGATCCCCATCGCCTCGTGGCCGAGGACGTCGCCGGCGTCGAGGAACGGGCCGAGGACCTCGTAGAGATGGAGGTCGGAGCCGCAGATCGCGGTCGAGGTGACCCGGACGACCACGTCGGTCGGGTCCTCGATCCTCGGGTCGGGAACGTCCTCGACGCGGACGTCGCGCCTGCCCTGCCAGGTGACCGCCTTCACGTGCTGCTCCTTTCCTCGGTGCGGGCGACGCCGTCCCGTGCGCCGACGCCGGTCGCCACCTCTCGGACCCGCGCGCGGCCGCTCGTGGAGCGCGCAAGCGGCGGCGTCGCGTCGCCAGCCGTCTCCGAAAGCCCTTCGAGGAGCTCGGTGACGGCCTCGACGGCGGTGTGCCGCGGCGACCAGTCGAGCTCCTCCCGCGCACGCGTGGTGTCGAGCATCGGCACCGAGAGGCCCATGTCGATCCAGCCCGGCGGGCTCGGCTGCAACCGGAGTCGCCAGAGGGCGGACAGTGCGGGGTGCCCGAGCCACCGTGGCAGCGCGACAATGCGCGCGCCGAGAAGACGGCTCATGGTCCCGCGGTCGACGACGGGCTCGGCCGCGACGTTGAAGGCGCCGCGCACGTCCGAGACCACGGCCCGCCGGTAGGCGTCCGCGACGTCGTCCGAGTGCACGGCCTGGAAGCGGAGGTCGTCGAGCCAGGGCGCCAGCGGGATGAGCCCTCGGCGGAAGACGAACGGCGGGAGAAACGGGCCCAGGAACAGCCGCCGGATGCCCTCGGCGGCGCTGCGGCGGAAGGTCAGTGCCGGCCGTAGCCTCACGATCCTCAATCCGGGGTGCCCCCGCTCGACGACGTCGAGGTGACGCTCGACCGCGGCCTTGTGGCGCGAGTAGAAGCTCGACGAGATCCCGTCGGTCGGCCAGCTCTCGTCGACGAGGCGGTCCTGCGGGCCCGGCGAATACGTGCCGACCGAGGACGCGTAGACGAGCGCGGGCACCCCCGCCTCGATCGTGGCGGCCGCGACGCGCGCGCTGCCGCCGATGTTCGCGTGCCGGAGGGCGGCCTCGTCGCGGGAGGGCTGGATTGCCCAGGCGAGGTGGACGACGGCGTTTGCCCCCGAGAACAGCCCGGCGAGGTCGTCCTGGACGACGTCCGCCGTCGCCCACTCGACCTTCGGGAGCTCGAGCCCCGGGCGCCTCCGTGCGACGCCGAGCACGGACTGGATCCGGCTGTCCTCCGAGAGCACCCGCACGAGGCTCGTTCCCACGTTTCCCGTGGCCCCGACGACGACGACGCGCATGGGCTGGGGCTACCCGTGGCGGGAATGCCAAAACGTCGTCGAGGGGCGCCCTCCAGAGATGTTTCGGGGTACGACGCGACGGGTACCCGCGGACACGATGGGCGTCGGTGAGCTCCTCGGGTCGTGGCCACTCGTGCGGCAGCTCACGCAGGGTGACCCGCTGGGTCTCGGCGCCTCGGTCCGTTCCTCGAGATCGAAGACCCTGCGGCCGCGGATCGAGCAGGCGGACCGGATCGCGCAGTCGATCTGCCCGTTCTGCGCCGTCGGCTGCGCGCAGCTCGCGTACGTCAAGGACGGCGAGGTCATCCAGGTCGAGGGCGACCCTGCCAGCCCGATCTCGCGCGGCCGGCTCTGTCCGAAGGGCGCCGCGACCAAGAACATGCACTCGGGGCCGCTGCGGGAGTACAAGGTCAAGTACCGCCGGCCCTACGGCACAGAGTGGGAGGAGCTCCCGCTCGAGCAGGCGATGGAGATGATCGTCGACCGCGTCCTGCAGACGCGCGACGAGACCTGGCAGCAGGAGACGCCCGGGGGCACGCCCGCGCGCCGGACACTCGGCATCGCCAACCTCGGCGGCGCGACGCTCGACAACGAGGAGAACTACCTCATCAAGAAGCTCCTCTCCGCGCTCGGGGTCGTGCAGGTCGAGAACCAGGCCCGCATATGACACAGCTCCACGGTGCCCAGTCTGGGCACCTCGTTCGGGAGAGGCGGGGCCACCGACCACCAGCAGGACCTCCAGAACTCCGACTGCATCGTGATCATGGGGTCGAACATGGCCGAGAACCATCCGGTCGGCTTCCAGTGGGTGCTGGAGGCGCGGGAGCGGGGCGCGGAGGTGTTCCACGTCGACCCGCGGTTCACCCGGACGAGCGCGATGGCGACGAGGCACGTCGGCATCCGCGCAGGCTCCGACATCGCGTTCCTCGGCGGGATCGTCAACTACATCCTCGAGAACGAGCGCTGGTTCGACGAGTACGTCAAGCGCTACACGAACGCGTCCGTGATCGTCGACGAGAAGTTCTCGGACACCGAGGACAACGAGGGCCTGTTCTCGGGCTGGGACCCGGAGCAGGGCGAGTACGACGTCACGAGCTGGCAGTACGCGGGGACGCAGGTGCACGGCGCGGCGGGGCAGCGTGAGCAGGGCTTCAAAGGCTCCCAGACGAAGGGCGAGCAGGCCGGCCACGGTGGGCACGGCGGCGGGATGTCCCACGGCAACCCGCCGGAGATGGACGAGACGCTCCAGGACCCGCGCTGCGTCTTCCAGATCCTGAAGCGCCACTTCGCCCGCTACACGCCGGAGTTCGTCTCGGACGCATGCGGTTGCACCGTCGACGAGTTCCTCCACGTCGCGAAGTCGCTGTGCGACTGCTCCGGCCCCGAAAAGACCGGGGCGTTCGCGTACGCGGTCGGGTGGACGCAGCACACGGTCGGCGTCCAGTACATCCGCACGGCGGCCATCATCCAGCTCCTGCTCGGAAACATCGGGCGCCCGGGCGGCGGGATCATCGCGCTCCGCGGCCACGCGTCGATCCAGGGCTCGACCGACATCCCGACGCTCTACAACATCCTGCCCGGCTACCTGACGATGCCGCACACCGAGAGCTACGGCGGCCTGCAGGGCTACATCGACCAGACGACCGCGCCCGGCGGCTGGTGGGGCAACGCCGACACGTTCATCGTCTCGCTCCTGAAGGCATGGTGGGGCGCGTCGGCGGCGCCCGAGAACGACTTCTGCTTCGACTACCTGCCTCGGATCGACAGCGACAACTCGAACTACTGGACGATCGAGCAGATGCTGAAGGGGAAGGTGAAGGGGTACATGGTCGTCGGCGAGAACCCTGCCGTCGGCTCGGCGAACTCGCGCGCGAACCGTCTCGCGCTCGCGAACCTCGACTGGCTCGTGGTGCGCGACTTCGTCGAGATCGAGACGGCGGCGTTCTGGTACGACAGCCCGGAGGTCGAGTCGGGCGAGCTGCGCACCGAGGAGATCGGCACGGAGGTGTTCTTCCTCCCCGCGGCGACGCACCTCGAGAAGGACGGCTCGTTCACGAACACCCAGCGGCTGCTGCAGTGGCACTACAAGGCCGTGGAGCCGAAGGAGGACTGCCGCTCCGAGCTCTGGTTCTACTACCACCTCGGCAAGAAGCTCCGCGAGCGCCTGAAGGGCTCCGACGACCCGAAGAACCTCCCGCTCCAGCACCTCACGTGGGCGTACCCCACGAGCGGCGAGATCGAGGAGCCGAGCGCGGAGGCGGTGCTCTCGGAGATCAACGGCCGCGACGCGACGGGCCAGGCGCTCTCGAGCTACAAGCTGCTGAAAGCAGACGGCACGACTGCATGTGGCTGCTGGATCTACTGCGGCGTGTTCGCCGACGACGAGAACAAGGCCGCGCGCAAGAAGCCGCACTGGGAGCAGAGCTACACCGCGCTCGAGTGGGCCTGGGCGTGGCCCGCGAACCGGCGGCTGCTCTACAACCGGGCCTCCGCGGATCCGGAGGGCAACCCGTGGTCCGAGCGCAAGAAGCTCGTCTGGTGGGATGCCGAACAGGGCACGTGGACGGGGAACGACACGCCCGACTTCGACGAGACGAAGCCCCCGGACTACGTGCCCGCGAACGGCGCGAAGGGGCCCGACGCGATCCGCGGCGACCGGCCGTTCGTCATGCAGGCGGACGGCTTCGGCTGGATCTACGTGCCGCAGGGGCTGGTCGACGGGCCGCTGCCGACGCACTACGAGCCGCACGAGTCGCCGTTCGAGAGCCCGCTCTACCTCCAGCGCGCCAACCCTCGACGGCAGCGCCACACCGACCTCGCCGAGGATCCCTACAACCCGCCGGGCGGACAGCCGGGCGCGGACGACTTCCCGTTCATCCTCACGACGTACCGGCTGACGGAGCACCACACGGCGGGGGGCATGACGCGCTTCACGCCGTACCTCTCGGAGCTCCAGCCGCAGATGTTCGTCGAGGTGCATCCCGAGCTCGCCCGGCTGCGTGGGCTCGAGCACGGGGGCTGGGCGACGATCGCGACCGCCCGCTCGGCGATCGAGGCACGCGTGATGGTCACCGACCGGATGCGGCCCGTCCGGATCGGCGGCGTCGAGCACCACCAGGTCGGCCTCCCCTGGCACTGGGGCTCGCGGGGCCTCACGACCGGCGCCGCCGCGAACGACCTCACGCACATGGCGCTCGACCCGAACGTGCACATCCAAGAGGTCAAGGCCCTCACGTGCGACATCAGGCCCGGCCGCCGACCGCACGGCGGCGGCCTCCGGGACATCGTCGCGGAGCTCCGCGAGCTCGCAGGCGAGGCGAGCGAGCGGGCGACCAAGACCGACCCCGAGCACACGCGGAGCACCGCATGACCGCTCTCGCGGAGCCCACGGGCACGCCGGCCGCGTGGCCGGACACGTACGGGCCCGAGGCGAAGCCCCGGATGGGGTTCTTCACCGACACGTCGGTGTGCATCGGGTGCAAGGCGTGCGAGGTGGCCTGCAAGGAGTGGAATCTCATCCCCGAGGACGGGCTCGTCTGGACCGGCGAGAGCTACGACAACACCTCGGAGCTCAACGCGAACACCTGGCGTCACGTCGCGTTCGTCGAGCAGCGCAAGCCGCTCCGGCTCGACGGCGAGACGGCGTCGATCGTCGGCCAGGCTGCCCCGGCGCCGGAGCCGCTCCGGTGGCTGATGGAGTCCGACGTCTGCAAGCACTGCACGCACGCCGGCTGCCTGGACGTCTGCCCGACCGGCTCGCTGTTCCGCACGGAGTTCGGCACGGTCGTCGTCCAGGAAGACATCTGCAACGGCTGCGGCTACTGCGTGCCCGCGTGCCCGTTCGGCGTGCTCGACCAGCGGAAGCTCCCGCGCAGCCCCGACGACGCGCCGATCGGCCTGCCGCTCATGGGCAAGAAAGAAGACGGCCGCGTGTGGAAGTGCACGCTCTGCTACGACCGGCTCAAGGGCGGTCACGAGCCGGCATGCGCGAAGGCATGCCCCACCGACTCGATCCAGTTCGGCGAGCTCGACGAGCTCCGGGCGCGGGCAGAGCAGCGGCTCGCGAAGCTCGAGACGGACGGCTGGAACGGCGCGCAGCTCTACGGCCACGATCCGAACGACGGGGTCGGCGGCTTCGGCGCGTTCTTCCTCCTGCTCGACGAGCCCGAGGTCTACGGCCTGCCGCCGGACCCGGTCGTCCCGACGAGGGACCTGCCCGAGACGTGGCGCGCGACGGCGTTCGCCGCGCTCGCGCTCACGGCCGGGCTCGTCGCCTCCTTCCTCGGAGGGCGCTCGTGACCGACCGGCGGCCGTTCCAAGAGCAGCGTGCCGCCTCGAACGGCCGTCCCGCCGGGACGATCGAGTGGACGGGCTCGATCACCGAGCGCGGGACGACCATGGACTCCTACTACGGGCGCGGCATCGTGAAGGAGCCGGTCTGGACGCCCGAGATCCCGATGTACCTCTTCACGGGCGGCGCCGCGGGTGCGCTGTCGGTCGTCCACGGCGTCGCGCGCCTGACCGGAAACGACATGCTGGCCCGCCGGTCGCTGTACCTCAGAGCCGCGGCGGACATCGCGTCACCCGTGTTCCTGATCTCCGACCTGGGCCGGCCGGAGCGCTTTGTGAACATGCTGCGCGTCTTCAAGGTCACGTCTCCGATGAGCGTCGGCAGCTGGATCCTCCTCGTCTCGGGCGGCGCGTCGACGACCGCGGCGCTCCTCGAGCTCACCGATTTCCTGCGGCCCGTGGGCTGGGCCGCGGAGCTCGTGTCCTTCGTGAGCGGCCCGCCGCTCGCGACGTACACCGGCGCGCTGTTCGCGAACACCGCGATCCCGGTCTGGCACGACGCGCGGCGCATGCTCCCGTGGCTCTTCGGGGCGAGCGCCGCCGCGACCGGGGGCGCTGCGGCGGCGCTCGTGACGCCGCCGCAGGCGGCGGGGCCGGCCCGTCGCGCCGCGATCGCGGGCGCCGCGGTGGAGCTGGCGCTGAACGTCGCGATGGAGCGCAGGCTGGGGCTCGTGGGCGAGGTCTACCGCCAGGGCGAGGCCGGGCGCTTCGGGAGGATCGCGAAGGCGTGCACCGCCGCCGGCGCCGGTCTCCTCGCGTGGAAAGGGCGCCGCAGCCGGGCCGCGTTGATGTCCGGCTCCGCGCTCGTGCTCGCAGGTGAGCTCGCGCTGCGGTGGTCGGTGTTCAAGGCAGGGTTCCAGTCCGCGCGGGATCCCCGCTACACGGTGTTGCCCCAGAAAGAGCGCCTCGCGCAGCGCAAGGTTGCGTAGCCAGGGCCACCGGCCGTCAGGCCTTCTGCTGGACCTTCTTCTGGCGGGCCTGCGTCTTCGTCTGCTTCTCGAGCGCCTTCTGCGGCGGGTTGTCCGGCGGAGCATCGTCGCGGACGGAACCGGTGTCACGCGGCTCCGGGTTGACGTAGTCCGCTCCACCCGGCGGCTTGCCGCTCCCGGCCCGGGGGCGCGGCATGGGCGCCTGGGGTACCGGTGCACGACCCAGCAACCGGTCGCCGACGAGGTCGAGACGATCGTACGTCCCGTCGGGAAGCCGAGCCAGGTCGTCGGCGACCGTCCCGTCCTGCGCCCGGGCGTACTCGATCAGCGAGCTTCGCGTCGCGGGGAGCGGAACGCCCTCGAGGACGGCCTGGATCTCGGTTGCGCGCTGCGTGTCCACGTCGGCTCCTTCGCTCGGTCTCTCGCCCTCGACGGGGCGTCGACCACGAGATACCCGTTCCGCCCACGCGTAATCGTCCGGGCCGCGTGTCCGGCCGCCGCCGCTCCCACCGCGGGGAGGTTTGCCGTGGCGGGCGCGGTGGCACCACGATCACCGTGAAGAAGGCGCACCGCGCGGCAGGCGACGGCGCCGCGCCGTGGCGCGCCGTCGTACGGCACGCGCTTCGCTGGCTCGTCTGGGTGCTGGTCCTCTGGGCGTTCTGGTTCCTCCTCGTCGGTGAGTGGAACCGGATCGAGCTCGTCGCCGCGGTCTGCGTTTCGGTCGTCGCGGCTACGTTGGCGGAGGCCGCGATCACCAGCGCGGGGTTGCGCGCGCGTGTGCCTCTCGAGTGGGTCCGGCGCGCGAAGAGCGTGCCGGTCGCGGTCGTCGTCGACTTCGGGATCGTGATGTGGCTGCTCGTGCGCAGCCTCCTGCGCCGAGAACGCGTCCACGGCAGCTTTCGCGTCAAGCCGCTCGAGGCGACCGAAGCCGGGGCCGCCCGGCTCGGAGCGCGCGCCTGGCTCGTGCTCTCCGCGGGCTACAGCCCGAACGCGTTCGTCGTCGACGTCGACGAGGAGCACGGGGTCGTGCTGCTCCACGACCTCGTGCCGTCGAGCTTCTCCGAGGAGCCTGCCTGAACGCGTTCGAGATCGCGGCGACGGCTCTGCTGGCCGGTCTCGTGCCGTGCGGAGTCGTCTGTGTCCGCGGCCGCCCGATCGACGCAGTCGTCGCGCTCGAGCTCGCCGGCTCCGTGACGGTGACGGCGCTGATCTGCCTCGCCGAGGGCTTTCACCGCTCGTCGTACTTCAACGTGCCCGTCGTTTGTGCGGTGCTCGTCTGGCTGAACGGGATGATCTTCGCGCGCGTCCTCGGCCGGTGGGTTTGATGGCGCCGCAGGACGTGGCGATCGACGCGCTTCTCGCCGCGGGCGTCCTCTGCCAGCTCCTCTGCTGCGTCGGCGTGCTGGTGGCCCACGACGTATTCGATCGCCTCCACTACGCGGGCGCCGGCTCGACGCTCGGCCCGCTCTTCATCCTCGCCTCGATCCTCCTCGCACACGGCCTGACCACGCCGGGGCTGCAGACGATCGCCGCGGTGGGAATCCTCTTCGTCGCGAGCCCGATCGTCGTCCACGCGACCGCGCGCGCCGCTCGGCGCATGACCTTCGGACACGTGTCGGCGAGCGCCGAAGAACGGGGGGAGAGACCGTGATCCCGCTCCAGGCGACGGCGCTCGTGCTCGTGGCGCTCGGCGCGGGGGCGGTCGTCCTGACCCGCGACCCGCTGCGCCAGCTCGTGGTCAACGGCCTCTACGGCCTGGTGCTCGCGATCCTCTTCCTGGTCTTCCAGGCACCCGACGTGGCGCTCTCGATGCTCGTCGTCGGCAGCGTCGCCTACCCGATGATCGTGCTCGTTGCGATCGCGAGGGTGCGGCGCGGGTGCGGCGAGTCGAAGGAGGAAGGTTGAACGTCCGGCGCCGCCGGCTCCTCCTCCTGCCGGCGCTGGCCGTCCTCGGCGGAGCGCTCGTCGTCGGGATGCACGGCCTCCCCGACTTCGGCCATTACGCAGGTCCCTACGGCAACGTGTTGAACCGGGTCGCGGTTCCCGAGCGGCACACGACCAACGTCGTGGCCGCGACCGTCTTCGACTACCGCGGCTTCGACACGCTCGGAGAGGAGTTCATCCTGTTCGGCGCCGTGGTGGGCGTCGTCCTGCTGCTCCGCGGGCAGACGGAGAAGGACGAAGACGCGGACGATGCCGTCTCGAGCGACGCAGTCCGCCTGTTCGGCCTCCTGATGCTCGCCCCGGTGCTCGTCGTGGCGGCGTGGCTCGCGGCGTTCGGCTACATCACTCCGGGCGGGGGCTTCCAGGCCGGCGTGGTCTTCGCCGCGGCGATCCTCCTCCTCTACCTGGCGTGGGGCTACCGCCCGTTCGCGCGCGCGACGAGGGAGACGCTCCTCGACCCGCTCGAGGTCGTCGGGGCCGGAGGGTTCGTCGTGATCGGGCTCGC
>DASSUT010000174.1:0-21176 GCA_035706725.1 Gaiella sp.
CAACGCGAGCTTCACCGACTACCTGATCCCGACCGCGCTCGACATGCCGCCGGTCGACGTCGACCTCGTCGAGGCCCCGGAGCCCGACGCGCCCTACGGCGCGAAGGGCGTCGGCGAGCCGCCGACCGTCGTCTCGACGGCTGCGATCGTCTCCGCCCTGCGCGACGCGACCGGCCGGCCGCTCACCCGCGTGCCCGTCCGGCCCGACGACATCTGCCTCTAGGCCGCAGCGCGGCGCGACGGCACGGACGACGGTGTCAGACACCGTTCGCCGTCAAGGGCCGGGCGTGCCGATTCAGTGCCGATCGCTCCACAGCCGCATAGACAAACGGCTTGCGCCCCGAAGGCACCATCGGCGGCATCGAAATCGAGGGCCGGCGGCGCGCCCGTTCGACTACGCGAGAGCGTCCGAAAACGACGTCTTGACAGGAAGCGGTGTCAGACACCGTTTTTCGTCAAGGGTGAGCGCGTGCCGAATCTGTGCCGATCGATCCACCGCCCGCGAGCGCTCAGGTGTACCGCAGAAGCCCGGTCACGACCCGGTCGACCTCGTCTTCCGTCATCGTCGCCGCGAACGGAAGCGCGAGCGCGCGCGCGAAGGCAGCGTCGGCCCCCGGGAACGAACCGCGGTCGCGGTACGCCGCCAGCGCATTGACAGCGTACGTGCCGATCTGCGCTTCGATGCCGTCGGCGCGTAGGCCGGCGAGCGCCTCGTCCCGACGGTCGAGCGCGACCACGTAGGCCTGCCAGCCGTGCCGGTCGCCGTCGCTCGCCCGGGGGACGTGCATGACGTGAGCCAGACGCTCGTCGTACCAGCCTGCGACGCGCTCGCGCGCGGCGAGCAGCGCCTCGAGACGCTCGAGTTGCGGGACGCCGAGCGCGCAGAGCACGTCGGAGAGCCGGTAGTTGAGGCCGGGTACCCGGATGTCCGTTCTCGACCCGTCTGCGATTCCGTGGTGTCGGAGGCGACGGACCGCCGACGCGAGCTCCGCCTCGTCGGTCGTCACGGCGCCTCCCTCGCCGGTCGTCACGATCTTGCGCGGATGGAACGAGAGGCACGCCAGCACGCCGAGCGCGCCGCACGGCGTGTCGCGGTACCTCGCGCCGAGCGCGCCGGCCGCGTCCTCGACGACCGGAACGTCCTGCGGCACCGCCGTCTGGAGCTCCTGCCACTCGACCGGACGGCCGAACAGGTGCACGGCGAGCACGGCCCGGGTCCGCGAGGTGACGGCCTCCCCGACGAGCTCGGGGCGGACGAGGAACGTCTCCGGATCGACGTCGACGAGCACCGCTCGGCCGCCGCAGAGCTCGACGGCGTTCGCGGTGGCGGGGAAGGTGTAGGCCGGCACGATCACCTCGTCGCCCTTCCCGATCCCGAGCGCGAGCATCGCGAGATGGAGCGCCGCGGTTCCCGAGGACACCGCGACCGCGTGCGCCGTGCCGACGGCGCGCGCGAGCGCCTCCTCGAACGTCTCGACCCAGGGTCCCATCGTCAGCTGGCCGCTCTCGAGCACCTGCGCGATCGCCGCGAGCTCCGCCTCGCCCACGTCGGGACGGGCGAGGCGGATCGACTCGCGGGTCACGCGGCGGCGCCGAGGCGTGCGCGGTACCAGGCGATCGTCCGCTCGAGGCCCTCGTCGAGCTCGACCTCGGCCTCGAACCCCAGGAGCGTCCGCGCCTTCTCGACGTTCGGGATCCGCAGCTCGACGTCGGTATGGCGCAAGGGCACGAAGCGGATCTCACCGGGGCAGCCGGTGAGCCGCTTGATGCGCGTCGCGAGGTCGTAGATCGTGACCGCCGACCGCGGGTTGCCGACGTTGAAGCTCTCGCCAACCGCGGCGGGATGCTCGAGCGCGAGCAGGACCGCGTCGACCATGTCGTCGACGTAGCACCACGCGCGAATCTGCGAGCCGTCGCCGTGGATCTCGAGGTCGCGCTCGGCGAGCGCCGCCTCGATGAACGCGCGGATCGCACCGCCGCCGATCTGGCCGGGGCCGTAGATGTTGAACGGACGCACCGAGACCGCGGGAAGGCCCAGCTCCGAGTGGTAGGCGTGCGCCATGTGCTCGCCGGCGAGCTTCGAGACCGCATACGTCCAACGGGCCTCGCCGACCCGGCCAATGGTGGTCACGTGCGCTTCCTGCACGTTGAACGCGTACTGTCCGAACACCTCGCTCGTCGAGAACTCGACGATCCGCTCGACCGTCTCACGGCTGGTGAGCGCGGCCTCGAGCGCGTTGTACGTGCCGATCACGTTGACGCGCATCGTCCGGACGGGGCTCTCGAGAACGGTGTCGACACCGGCGATCCCGGCCGCGTGCACGACGTGGGTACACCCGGCGAAGAGCTCTGCGAGGCGGGCCGGGTCGAGGACGTCGCCCTCGGCGAACCGGAAGTTCGGATGCGTCTCGAGCTCGGTGCCCGACAGCGCGTCGCGGTGGAGGTTGTCGACGGCGATCACTTCGTTCTCGTCGACGAGACGGCGGGCGAGCGTCGTCCCGATGAACCCCGCTCCGCCCGTGATCACGATGCGCTTGCCGGTCAGCGCCACGCCGGGATCGTAGACGAGCGCCGGCGCGTGACCCGTGCGAGCGAACGCCTGCCACGCAGGGCCCGCCGCGATCCGCGTCCGCCGGACAACCTGGCGATGGGTGCCTGTCCGCTACGACCTGCTCGCCTGGACCCGTCCTTCCTGGACCTGTCCGGGCGGTCGGCGTTCCTGGGCCACCGGCCTCCTCCCCACGCCTCGAGCGTACCGCCGAAACTCCGACGCATGGGTGACGTGATCCTGTCGAGTTCGGGTCACGTCCCGAGAGGGGCAGTGGCTGTCGGCCCTGTCCCTCAGCCGTCGGCAGCCTCGGCGGTTGCGGGGCCTTCCCACGCACGAAGACGCCCACGCTCGTCGACTAGCATCGCGCCGTGCTCGCGTCCCACTCGTCGGCGGCGCTTCGCGGCGGCGCGCCGCCCGCCCCACACGCCGAGCGCGGCCCGACGCAGTGACCTGCTCCTTCTCGCTCGACCACTACCGCGAGATCCTGCGGGCGGCGCACACCGGCGGATATCGCTTCGCCACCTTCGATCGGCCGCCCGGGGGCGGTGATCTCTTCGTGCGCCACGACGTCGACCTCTCGCTCGAGGCGGCGATCGAGATGGCGGAGCTCGAGGCCGAGGAGGGCGCGGTCGCGACCTACCTCCTGATGACGCGATCGGTGTTCTACAACCTGGCCTCGCGCGAGGGAGACGAGGCCATCGCACGACTTCGCGAGCTCGGCCACCAGGTCGGGCTGCACGCCGTGTATCCGGACGCGTCGCTCGACGAACGCTTCGACCCCGTGGTCGCATGGCACAACCCCGATCCCGACTACATGACCGCCCCGATCGAGGGGGCCGTGAACGCGATGGGAGACGTCCATTTCGACTCGACCATGTACCGCTCCGACTCGAACCAGCGTTGGCGTTCGGGTTGCCCGCACGGGGAGCTGCGGACGGGAGCGTTCGGGTGGCTCCAGCTCCTGATCCACCCGGAGATCTGGGTGTACCCCGGAGAGACGATGGGCGCGACCATGCAGGCGATGCTCGACGCGCAGCGCGACCGACGCTTCGCGCTTCTCGCCGATGACCGGATCGACCTGACGTGAGCGAGATCCCGCTCGCCGGCGGCGACATCAATGTGGGCGAGAACGTCGTGGTTCGCGTGGGCGACACCGTCCGTCGCCCGCTGAGCGACCGTGTGGACGCCGTCCACGCGCTCTTGCTCCATTTCGAGTCGGTCGGGTTCGACGGCGCCCCTCGCTTTCTCGGCGTCGACGATCGCGGGCGGGAGGTGCTCTCGTTCGTCGAAGGCACGCCGGCACTCGCTCCGGTTGCTCCGTACGACGACGTCGTCACCGAACTCGCTCGACTTCTGCGGCGGATGCACGACGCACAGACCGGGTTCTCGCTCCCCGCCGACGCGGCCTGGCCCGCCGACCTACCGGTACGGGCGACTGCCCACTCGGTCGTCTGCCACAACGACCTCTTCTGGCCGAACGTGATCTTCCGTGATGGGCGGCCCGTCGCGCTGATCGACTGGGACCTCGCCGCCCCGGCGCCGCCACTGTACGACGTCGCCTCGGCCGCGAACTTCTGGGTGCCGCTCCGTCCAGACGACCAGGCCGCAGCGTGGGGACTGCCGACCGCCAACCGAGGCTCCCGCCTGCGCCTCCTCTGCGACGCATACGGCCTCGATGGCAGCGGCCGCGAGGGGCTGCTCGACGTCGTCGATCGGCTGAACGGGCTGGGCTACGAGGCCCACCGCAGGCTCGGCGGGCTGGAGCGGCGACCCGGCTGGGCGGAGATGTGGGATGCGGGGAGCGGCGACGAGATCCAGGCTCGCATCGCCTGGTTCGGGGCCGAGCGGGACAACCTGCTTGCATTCCTCCGTTGAGCCTCCGGCCGGTCACCGTGCTCGTCTCCGCCTCGGGCGCGCCCGGGACCGCCGCGCTCCTGCGTGCGCTCCGCGAGAACGGCGAGCGCGAGGTGCGGCTGGTAGGCACCGACCTCTCGGACCGGTCGGTCGGACGGCATCTCTGCGACGCGTTCCACCTCGTGCCGGCGGGCACGGATCCCGGGTTCGTCGACGCGATGCTCGACGTCGTCGCGCGCGAGTCCGTCGACGTCGTCCTCCCCCAGTCGTCGTTCGACCTGCAAGGGCTTGCGGATCACCGCGACCGGTTCGACGTCCCGGTGCTCGTCTCGCCGCCGGACGCGATCCACCGCTCCAACGACAAGGCGGAGTCCTATGCGCTGCTGCACCGGCTCGGGGTGCCGGCGCCGGCGTTCCGTCGAGTGCGCGGCGCGGCGGCGGTCGACGTGGCCGCCCGGGAGCTCGGCTACCCCGACCGCCCCGTGTGCTTCAAGCCCGTGTTCTCGTCCGGCTCGCGCGGATTCCGGGTGCTCGACCCCACGGTCGACCGCGCCCACCAGCTCCTCCACGAACGGCCCGGCTCCGTCGCCCTGCGCCTCGAGGAGGCGGTCGAGCTCCTGCCTCCCGAGGGGGGCGCCGAGCTGCTCGTGATGGAGCTCGCGACAGGCGACGAGCGGACGATCGACGGCATCGCGGACGGGCGGCGCGTCGTGCTCGGGCACCCCAAGACGCGCGAGGCGATGCGGGCGGGTCTCGCGATGTACTTCGTCACGCTCGACGACCCGGCGCTGATGGCGATCGCCGACCGGATCGTCGCGGAGCTCGGCATCGAGTGGTTCTTCAACATCCAGCTCGTCGGTGAGCTGGTCATCGAGATCAATCCCCGCATCTCGACGGTCGTCGGCCAGGAGGATCTCAACCTCCGCTACCTCGGCGTCAAGCGCGCCCTAGGCGAGATCTCCGACGAGGAGCTCGCCGCGCTCGCGACCCGGATCCGGCCCGGCCGCAAGGCCCTCCGATACTTCGACCAGGTCGAGTGGGACTGAGCCGGCTCCTGTGGAGCAACCGATACAGAATCGGCGCAGCGATGCCCTTGACGAGAAATAGTGTCTGACACCGTTTCTCGTCAAGACGTCCTTTCCGGGCGGTGCATCGCAGGCGGACGCCACGGTCTTGGCGGCGTTCCCATGGCGTGGAACGTCTCGCGGCGCCATCGGAACCCCTTTGTCCATGCGCCTGCGGACGGATTGGCACAAACTCGGCACCGTTTCCCCTTGACGGCGAACGGTGTCTGACACCGCTCTGGCGGCAGGTGGCCGTATCCTCGCCGGTCGTGCGCCGAGATCGCCAGCTCCGCGTCGTCCACTGCCCGGTCAACACTGCCGGGGTGCCGTGGACGAACGTCCAGGCGCTCCGACGCCGCGGGATCGACGCCAGGCTCGTCGTGTTCAACCGCTATGCCCTGCACCCCGAGGCGGACCGCTCGCTCGAGCTCGGCTCCGGGTTCCTCCGCCGGCAGGTCGCGCAGTGGACGGCGCTCGCAGAGCTGCTGCCGCGCACCGACGTGTTCCACTTCGTGTTCGGCTTGACGCTCGTGCCGCAGGCGCTCCAGTACCCGATCCTGCGGCTCTCCGGTCGGCGCTCGGTGATGCACTACCTCGGCTCGGACATTCGTGGCAAGACGCCGGACGAGCTCGCCCCGGGAAGGAAGGCGGGAGCCCGCATCGTCGGAAGCTACGACGCGCTCCGGTGGGTGCCCGACGCGACGGTCGTCCCACCCGGCGTCGACCTCGCCGCGATCACGCCGGTGCCGCCGAGCGACCGGAAGCGGCCGCTGGTCGTCCACGCGCCCTCCTCGCGGCGACGCAAGGGAACCGAGCACGTGGTCGCGGCCTGCGAGACGCTCGACGTCGAGCTCCGCGTCGTCGAGGGGCTGCCCCACGACGAGGCGTTCGCGCTCTACCGCGAGGCCGACATCGTCGTCGACCAGCTCAACGCGGGCTGGTACGGGGTCCTCGCGATCGAATGCCTCGCGCTCGGAAAGCCCGTGGTGACGTTCCTCCACGACGAGGCGAAGCGGCTCACCGAGGACGCCTACGGAATCGACGTGCCGCTCGTCGACGCGAACGCCGAGACGCTACGCGACCGGCTCGCCGAGCTCGTCGAGCAAGGGCCCGCCGAGCGACGCCGCATCGGCGAGGCATCCCGCGCGTACGCAGAGCTCGTGCACGACGTCGAGCGGGTGACGGACACGCTCGTCGAGGTGTACGACGGACTGTGGCCGTGACCGAGCAGGCTCCGGCGTTTCGCCTCGGCGGCCAGCTCCGCCGGCTCGGCCGGCACTCGCTGATCTACGGCCTGGGCGGCCTCGTCTCGAGGATCCTGGCCGTCCTCCTTCTCCCGCTCTACACGCACTTCCTCACGCCGGCCGACTACGGGAAGATTGAGACGCTCGTCGCGCTCACGACCCTGCTCGGGATCGTGCTGCGGGCCGGCATCTCGAGCGCGTTCTTCCGCTTCTACTTCGACGCCGAAGACGAGCCCGGCCGCCTCGCGGTCCTCCGCACCTCGTTCTGGTTCACGATGGGCGGCGGGACGCTCGGGCTCGTCCTGCTGCTCGCGCTCGCCGACCCGATCTCGGAGGTCCTGTTCGACACGACGAGCGCGGCGAACCTCGTCCGCGCCGCGGGCGTCGCGCTCTGGGCCGGCGTCAACTACGAGCAGCTGACGTCGCTCTTCCGGGTCGAGGAGCGGTCGCTCGCGTTCGTCGGCGCGAGCCTCGCGAACGTCCTGCTCACGATCGGCATCACGCTGATCCTCGTCGTCTGGCTCGAGAAGGGCGCGATCGGCGTGATCGTCGGCAACTTCAGCGGCACGTTGCTCGTCTATCTCGCCTTGCTCGGCTTCCGCAGAGAGCAGCTCGGGCTCGCGTTCGACCGCGACCTCCTGCGCGAGATGAACCGCTTCGGGATCCCGCTGGTCCCCACGGCGCTCTTCCTCTGGATCACGAACTTCAGCGACCGCTTCTTCCTCGTGAAGCTCGCCAACGTGGGCGAGGCCGGCCTGTACTCGGTCGGCGTGCGGGTCGCCTCCGCGATGGTGCTGCTGCTGACGGCGTTCAGGATGGCGTGGCCGGCATTCGCGTACTCGATCCGCGATGACGAGGACGCGAAACGAACCTACGCGTACGTGCTCACGTACATGACCGTCGTCACGTCCTGGGTGGCGCTCGCGCTCACGCTGCTCGCCCCGTGGCTCGTCCGGCTCCTCGCGGCGCCGCGCTTCGCGGAGGCCTCCCGCGTCGTCGGGCCGCTGGCGTTCGCGTCGGTCGCGTTCGGGGCCTACATCGTGATCGCGATCGGGATCGGACGCATGCGCCGCACGCAGTTCAACTGGGTGATCACGGGCGCGGCGGCGGTCGTGAACATCGGGCTGAACCTCGCGCTGATCCCGCCGTACGGAATGATGGGCGCGGCGCTCGCGACCGTGGCGGCCTACGTGACGATGGCGCTCGGGATGGCGTGGTGGTCGCAGCGTGTGTACCCGGTGCCGTACCAGTGGCGGCGGGTCGCGACGGCGGCGCTCGCCGCGGTCGCGATCGCGGCGGCCGGGAAGGGGCTCCACGCCGGCCTCCCCGCCGCGGTCGTGCTCTCCGCCGCCTACCCGCTCGCGCTCGGGCTGCTCGGGTTCACGAGCGCCGAAGAACGTCGCCGGCTCGCCCGACTCGCCCGCCTCCGTCGCGTCGCCGCGCGCTAGGCGGACAACGCTTGTGGTGATTCACCACAAGCGCAGACGGGCGCGCTCTTTCACAGCAGCGTCTGCTCGAGCAGGAAGACGTTGAGCCCCACGATCAGCGTCGCGATCGCCGCTGTGAGGAGCGTGGTCGCGCGGCGGTTGACGAGCACGCCCATCAGCTCGCGGTCGCGGCAGAACCAGAGGAGCGGGATCAGCGCGAACGGGATCCCGAACGAGAGCGCGACCTGGCTCAACACGAGCGCACGCGACGCGTCGACGCCCGCCGCGATGATGATCAGCGCCGGCGCCATCGTGATCGCACGGCGGAGGAACAGGGGGATCCGCCGCCGGATGAAGCCCTGCATGACGACCTGGCCCGCGAGCGTCCCGACGCTCGACGACGAGAGGCCCGACGCGAGCAGCGCGATGCCGAAGAGCAGGTTCGCGTGCCCGCCGAGCTGCGTCCCGAGCTGGTCCGCCACCTCGACGAGGTCGTCGCCCACGTCGTAGAGCCCCTCGGCGTGGAACACCGCGGCGGCGATGATCAGCATGCTCATGTTCACGATCCCCGCGATCCCCATCGCGATCACGACGTCCACGAGCTCGAAGTGGAAGATGCGACGCTTCTCCTCGTCGGACTCGCCGACCACCCGGTGCTGCGTGAGCGCCGAATGCAGGTAGATCACGTGCGGCATCACGGTCGCGCCCAGGATCCCGACGGCGAGCAACACGCTCTCGGAGCCCTCGAACCCGGGGACGAACCCCTGGAGGACGTCCGCCCGGTCGGGCTCGGCGAGAAAGACCTGCGCGGCGAACGCGACCACGATCACGCCGATGAACACCGCGATCACGGCCTCGAGGCGCCGGAACCCGTACGCCTGGAGGGCGAGGATCGCGAACGCCGCTGCGCTCGTGATCAGGGCAGCGGGAAAGAGCGGGATCCCGAACAGGATGTTGAGCCCGATCGCGGCGCCGATGAACTCCGCGAGGTCGGTCGCCATCGCGATGATCTCCGCCTGGATCCAGAGCAGAAAGCTGACCGTGCGGGGAAAGCGCTCGCGGCAGACCTCGGGCAGGTTCATCCCCGTGGCGATCCCGAGCTTCGCAGAGAGCGACTGGATCACCATCCCCATGAGGTTCGCCATGAGGATCACCCAGAGCAGCAGGTAGCCGAACTTCGCCCCGCCGGCCATGTTCGTCGCGAAGTTGCCCGGGTCGACGTATGCGACCGAGGCGACGAAGGCCGGCCCGAGGAACGGCCACAGGCCGCGAGCGCCACGGCGTCTGCCGTCGAGCGACTCCTGCGCCGCCTCGAAGACGCGCGCCTCCCCCGGGAGGACGTCGTCGAGCGGGTGGACCGGTGCGGCGCGGTCGTGGCCGCTCGTCGCGCGAGACGCGGCCACCGGGCGCTGTCCGTCGACGACACGAGGGCGCGGCGCGCCGTCCGGGCCCTGCGCGCCCACGTCCCGGTCGTCAAGTTTAGCCATGCCTAAACCCTACCTTGCCGCGACGTCTTGCCAAAGCGTGACTACGGCCGGTTTAGCCTGGGCGGGAGGGGGCCATAGCCCGACTGAGGATCGACGACGCGACAGGAAAAGAGGTGCTCCCATGGTCTGCGCCGTTTGCGGAAACGACTACGACAAGCCGCTCGAGATCTCGTACCTCGGCGGGACGTACGCGTTCGACAGCTTCGAGTGCGCGATCCACGCACTCGCACCCGTGTGCGGGCACTGCGGGTGCCGCGTGATCGGGCACGGCATCGAGGCGGGAGACTCCGTCTTCTGCTGCGCCCACTGCGCGGAGTCGACAGGCGTCCGCGGGGTGGCGGACCGGACATGAGCGCCCGGCCCGAAGCGCACGGCGAGCACGTGCTCGTGCTGGTTCTCGACGAGGAGCCCGCCAGGTCCGCGCTCCGGCACGCGCTCGACGGCGTCCCCGACGCGTACGTCCGTCTCGTCGCGCCGAGGCACGTCGGGCCGCTCGGTTGGTTCGCGACCGACGAGGCGGACGACCACGACGCCGCCGAGGAGCGTGCGGCGAAGAGCGGCCGTACGCTCGAGCCCGTGGCCGACGTCGAGGCCACCGAGGCCGGCGAGCTCGACCCGGTGCTCGCGGTCGAAGACGCCCTGAACGAGTCGCCGGCCGACCGGATCGTCGTGCTCGGTACGGCCGATTCGGCGCTCGAGGACGCGCTTCGGCGTTTCGGGCTCCCCGTGGAGCGCGTCGGCGGCACGACCCGCGACAGCTCGACCGTCGCCGCCCTGCGGGAGGAAGGGCGCGGGATCATGAGCGGCCGCAGCCGCGCCACGCCCTACGCGATCGTCGTCGGCGCGGCGCTCTTCATCCTCGCGATCGCCGTGGTGGTCTACGTGCTCGCCGCGATCCTCCTCTGAGGCTCAGGAGCCGCAGCGGGCGGGCCCGAGCCCGAGGAACCGAAGCGTGCCCCGGCAGAGTCCGAGGGCCGCGCGTTGCCGCACCGTGGCCGTCGCGAGCGCACGGTCCTCGGCGGGGTTCGTCATGAAGCCGAGCTCGACGAGGATCACCGGCACGTCCGCCCAGTTGAAGCCGGTGTAGTCCGACCGCTCCTGGACGCCGCGGTCGGGGAAGCCGAGTGCCCGGACGAGCTCGGCCTGGACGAGACGAGCCGCGCGCCGACTCTCGCCGTAGACGTCGTCCGTCCAGCCTCGCCGGAGCGCCGGCGTCAACGTGTGCGTGCCGCGTGCGTCGCTCGAGGCGGCGCCGTCGGCGTGCACGCGCAGGAAGAGGGCTGCGTGCGCCCGGTTCGCGATCCGGGCCCGAGCGACGTTGCCCATGCTCAGGCCCGCCGTCCGTGTGCGCGTCATCACGACGCTCACGCCGGCGCGGCGCAGAAGCGCTCGGAGGCGGAGGGAGACCGCGAGCGTCAGGTCCGGCTCGCGGATCCCGGTCACGACGCCGTGCGTCCCGCCGCCGTCGAAGATCTTCCGGGTCGAGGACCCCGGCCCGATGGGCTCCGTGCGGAGGTTCGCAAGCCGGTCGTGCCCCGGGTCGACGACCACGACCGGGCCGGCAGCGCACGCCGTCACGGGCAGCGCGCCGAAGGAGACGAGCACGACGACGGACGCGAACACCAGCCACCACCGCGTCGCCAGAAGTCCAAGTAACACCGTGTTGCAAGGGCCTGTCGGCCGACTGCTCACCGCGGCGGGACGCGGGAGCGCATCCAGGCGTAGGTCAGAAGCGCACCGGGGACGAAGAGGCACGCGGCCACGGCGATGAAGACTTTCGCGGCGGTCGAGTCGAGGTCGACGGCGAGCCCCGCGACCATGCACACGCCCGCGAGCACGCACAGCGCCGCGCCGATCGCCCCGGTCCACATCGGCCCCAGGCTAGTGGACGCGTCCGTAAGTTCGTTCGTGATTGGCGGGTCTCAGGCCGAGCAGCCCAAGGACGCAGGGAGCCCCGATACCAGAAGGTATCGGGGCGACCGAGGACGCGGGGATGCGAAGCGCCTGTGGGCCGCCGGGCACACAACCGTACTTGCGGACGCGTCCACTAACGCCGGGCTGTCACGCGACGATGCGGTAGACCTGGAAGACCTCGGCGTAGTCCCGGTTGACGTTGGTCCCGTGAACGCGGGCGAGATTCCAGATGTACTCCTCGTCGGCGTAGCGGCGGTGCTGCTGGGAGGCGTAGCGGCGCACCGCTGCGACCTTGCGCTCGACGTGCGGTCGTTCGAGCGCCAGGTACGCGCCGTACGAGAAGTCGAAGTTGTTCCAGGGGATCTCGTAGCCGAGGATCGTCGTGCGCTTGAACGCGCGGAGCCCCTCCTGGGCGATCGTCTGGTGGTCCTGGTGGACGTCGTGGTGCGAAGGCTGGAAGACGACGTCGGGGCGCCACTCGTCCCAGAGCGCGACGAGCAGCTCGAGGATCTCCTGCCGCCGGGCGGGGAAGGTGCGCACGTCGAAGTCGTGCACGGTGAGGTTCTCCTCGGGGATACCGAGCTCCGACGTCGCCTCGCGCACCTCGCGTGCGAGCGTGTCGGGCGCGAATCCCGGCGGGAGCGAGCGGGTCGCGATCGAGAACGCGACGTAGCGCACGTCGCAGCCCGCCTCGACGAGCCGTGCCATCGTGCCGCCGCACCCGAACTCGCCGTCGTCCGTGTGGGGGGCGAGCACGAGCGCGCGTTCGATCCCTGCGAGCACGGCGCGAGTCTACGGACTCGTCGGGGCAGGCTCGGGCGCCGTGGGCGCGGGAGGCGCCGGGACGGCCTCCGCGCGGGCCGGGGGACGCTTCTTCGGCACCCGGGCGCTCAGCCCGACGAGGCCGAGCAGGGCCCACGTCATCGGGTCCTCGAAGAAGTCCGCGTAGAACAGGCTGTGCACGCCGATCGCGAGCAGCACGATCCCGGTCGCGAGGGCGACACGCGACGTGAAGCCGTCGCCGAGGCCCCTGAGCGTTGCGAGCAACGCCGCCGCGACGAGCCAGCAGAGCAGCGCGAGCCCGACGAGCCCCTCCTCGGCGGCGACGGTGACGGGGGTCGTATGGGAGGCCACCCGCTTCGGGTTCTTCCCCCTGATGCCCCGCCGGTGCGCGTACTCACGCGAGAATCCGCCCGCGCCCACTCCGGCGACGGGATGGTCGAGCGCGATCCGGATCCCCTGGCCGACGAGGTTCGCGCGCCCGGAGGTGATCCGGTTGACACCCGAGCGCGACTTCCCGACGAGGTCGTGGCGCACCTGCGGCACCACGAGCACGACCGCGCACGTGACCGCGCCGAGCGCGACGAGCGCGAGCGTCGCACGGCGCCCCCACACGACCGCCGCGGCGACCACGATCCCCGCCGCGAGCGCGACGAAGCTCGACTGGGAGAACGAGATCAGGAGACCGAGCCAGGTGGCGACGACGACCGCGTAGAGGCCCGCGATCTTCCAGCCCCGCGCGCCGCCGAGCAGGATCCCCGCGAGCGAGGCGAGGACCGCCACGGTCAGGTAGCGCCCGTACACAGAGGGATCCCAGAACACGGAGTTCACGCGAAAGAACGGCGCGTAGGCGTTGAAGACCTTCACGCTCGGGTTCCAGAACACGTCGCGGGTCAGCCACTGGTACCCGCCCACTCCCGCGTACGCGAGCGCGGTCGCCACGAGCGCTCCCCAGAGCCACGTGAGCCAGCGGCCCCGCCACGGGAGCCGGGCGAACCCGACCGCGAGGAGCCCGAAGGGCAGGACGAACGCGCCGAGGAAGATCGCGCCGCGCCGGACGTCGCCCGTCCACGCGAGCGAGAGGCCGGTCCACGCGACGAACGCGGCGAGCGGCAGGGCGACCGGCCCGAGCTCGCGGGAGCGGTCGTCGCCCTTCACGAGCGACCAGGCGAGCGAGAGCGCCAGCCCGCCCACCACCGCGTAGAGCGGCAGCAGGAGGTTCACGGTGTCGCTTCCGATGTCGACCGGCAGCCGCAGCGGGATGCAGGCGAGCGTCCCGAACGCGAGGAGGTACGGCCAGCGGTCGAGCGCCCACGCGATCGCGACCGCGGCGACGAAACCGGCGACGCCCGCTGCGGCGAGCCGCACGGCGCTCAGATCGGGCAGCAGGTACAGCGCGAGCACGCCGCACGACGCCGCCCATACGCCGAGCGCCGCGAGACGATGCCAGCGGTCCCGCGCGAGCAGGAGTCCCGCGAGGCCGGCCGCCCCCAAGACCCCCGCAACCTGAGCTGCAACGCTCACGCGCGCCCCTGGCCGCCGGACGCTCCCGCCCGGCGGAGCCGGGCTCCGCGCCCGCCCGACGCGCGGAGATCAGGGGTCGATGGAGGACGTCTCACGGCGTCGCCCCGCGCACGATCACCGCGGCGCGTCGCACGTGGCCGTTCGCCTCGACGCGTAGCGTGTAGCGGCCAAGCCTGTCCGGCGCGCGCAGCTTCAGCGTCCCGGGGCTTGCGGTGCCGCTGCGGCCGCCGAGCCGCCACTCGAGCCGTCGGGCCTGCGAGAGCGCGAGGATCGCGAACCGAGCGCCGGGTGCCGCGACCACGCGGTCGCGCCCGAGTTCGAGGAAGCGGATGCGCACCATGCGCGAGCCCGACCTCGGCCCGAGGTTCCCCGCGACGTCCCGCGCCACCAGGTGCAGCGTGTACATGCCGTCCGGAAGCGACTCCCCTGCGACAACGCCGTTCCAACGGATCGAGCCTCGCGGCCGGGTCCCGAGCTTGCGCACGGCGCGCGTGCCGTCCACGAAGAGCTCGACGACTGCGCGCTCGTCGACGCGGTAGCGGATCAGCGCCGTGTCGAAGCGGCCGTCGCCGTCCGGCGAGATCACGAGCGGCCGCGCGGTGAAGCTCACGACGTGCGGCGGGGTGACGTCGACGCGGATCGGGTTCGGCATCACGATCGTGCGCCGGGCGCGGTCGAGATGGACGCGCGGACGGTACGAGCCCTCGGGCACCACCTGTCCGTCTGCGTCGCGGCCGTCCCACACGTACGAGACCGCCGCGCGTCCCTGCGGCCTGCGGCGGGCGAGCTCCCGCACGACGTCCCCGTGCGAGTCGATCACGTCGAGCGTGACGCGGTCCGCCCGACGGAGCCGGAACGTGATCGACGCGGTGCTCGTGGGGCAGTCGCAGAGGGGGGAGAACAGCTTGTCGACCCGCGGCCCGACGATCGGGTTCCGCGTGAGCTTCAGCTTCTCCGTGACGACGAACGCGGTCGTGGTCGCGACGAGCAGCGCCGCAACGAGCGCGGCGGGGGCAAGCCGGGTCGCCCCTCCAGCGCGGCCTCGCCGGGCATTGCTAGAAGAGCCGTCGGCCACTCGAGGCGATTGTAAGGGCCGCGATCCGCGTTCCGGGCGCGCAGGCACACTGGGGTCGGCACCGGGGGGAGCCGACCAGCATGCGCCGACGACTCCTGCTCATCGTCCCTGTCGCCGTCGTCTTCCTGGTCGGGATCGGCGTGGCGGTGTTCCTCACCCGATCGCCTCCCGGCGGCACCCTCGAGACGAACGTCACGGACGTCACGGTCGTGACGCCGTCGACGACGACCGCCCCGAAGCCCGCACCGCCACCGAAGCCGAAGCCCAAGCCCCCGGCAGCCGAGCCGGTCGACCGGCGCTGCTGGACGATGTTCGGCGGCGGGCCACGGCGCACGCTCGCCCGCCCCGCCATCGACCTCGGCGTGCCTGCTGCGAAGCCGATGTGGGCACGCGGTCTCAAGGGGTACATCGAGTACCCGGCGAGCTACTGCGACGGGGTTCTCTACGTGAACACGTTCCGGGGCGACACGTGGGCGGTCGAGGCCGCCACCGGAAACGTTCTCTGGCGCAAGATCAGCGACGCGCCGAAGCCGTCGACACCCGCGATCGCGGGCGACAAGCTCATCGTCTCCTCGAAGGACGGCACGGTGACCGCGCTGACGCGAAAGAGCGGCAAGGAGGTGTGGCAGCTCCGCACGAACGCCAAGGTCGAGTCCTCGCCGGCGATCGCCGGCGGCATCGCGTACTTCGGGGCCACGGACGGACGGCTGTTTGCGGTCGACGTCGACACGGGCCACGTCCGGTGGGCGTTCGACACCGGCGGCCGCATCAACGCGAGCCCCTCGCTCGCCGACGGAAGAGTGTGCATCACGACGTACGCGGGCTCGATCTTCTGTTTGCGCCAGCGCGACGGCCACAAGCTCTGGAGCACGTACGTGAAGCGCGACGCGTTCCGCTACGAGAGCTTCTACGCGAGCGCCTCGACGGACGGCGAGCGTCTCTACACCATCGCGCGCTCCGGCAAGATCGTCGCGCTGAACGCGGCCACGGGCCACGTCATCTGGACGGACAGCGTCAACTCGCTCGGGTATTCGACTCCTGCCGTGGCGGGCAGCCGGATCTTCGTCGGCGACTTCAACGGCGGCCTGCGCGCGTACCGCAAGACGGACGGACGCCTTCTCTGGCGAGCCCACGTCGGCGGCCGCATCCTCGGGCCGCCCGTCGTGGTCGGCGACCTCGTGTTCTTCTCGACGCTCGAGACCGAGACGTACGCCGCCCGCACGTCCGACGGGAAGATCGTGTGGCATTACGGGCTCGGGAAGTACTCGCCGGGGATCGCGACCGAGCGGGCGTACTACTTCTCGCTCAACGGCATGCTCGTCGCCTTCCGCGGGAAGGACGGTCCGAAGCCGAAGCCGGCTCGGGCGGCGCGCAAAGAGCGTGCGACGCTCAGCCCGACCCCGTCGTCGAAGCGCCCGCGGCGCTGAGGGTGTTCTTCCTCGGCGGAGCCGGCGGCGGCAGGCGATACACGCGGAAGGCGCGTGACATCCTGCGTCCCGAGCCCGACTGGCCCCGACGTGCCGTCTGCCGGAGCTCGACCTGCTGTCCCTTGGCGGTCATCTGCGCCGCCTTCTCGATCTCCTCGTGGAGCTGCCGTGTGTACGGAAGCCGGTACGCGCGGGGCTCGCCCGTGCCGGGGCGGTACGCGAACGGCCCGTGGCCGGTGGGCGCGATCACCCAGACGTAGATCGCCTTCGGCTCGTCGACGGAGCTCGCGACGAGCATCGCGCGATCCGGCGGCTTCGAGTCGGTCGGCCACCCGGAGAAGGAGCCGAGCGCGTCCCAGAGCACGAACGTGAACGACGTGGTGATCACGATCGCGAGGAGCTTCAAGGGCCAGCGGCCCCTGCTGCCGATCACGAACCACAGCAGGAGCCCGCCGACGAGCAGGAACGCGATCGCGACCGCGGGGATCATCACGCCGAGCGTCCGACGAACCGCTTCGGGAGCTCGTTGTGGTCGCGCAGCTCGCCGCGCCTGTCGAGCGTGAAGCGGAAGGCGGTCAGCTCCTGCCCCGTCTCGCGGAGCTCGAGGCGACGCTCCAGGAGCCGCTTGTCGTTCCCGCGCAGGCGCCAGAGGACGACCTTGACCGGGCAGGGGCCCGGCGTCGTCTTCCTGTAGGCATGGACGTTCACCGTCACCTCGCCGGGGAGCACGCCGCGCAGGACGACGCGCTCGAGGTTCTGACGCACGACCGCGACGTCGCCTCCGTGGCGCTCGACGTCGGAGGAGCGTCCGAGGTCGTCGTGCTCGAGGTGCATGAGCCCGACATCGCTGTTCGAGAACGAGACGACGTTGCCGGCGGGGTCCTGGACGTAGGTGTCCACGTCGTCGTCGCGTGACGCGGGCCAGGTCACCTCGACGGCGTACTGACCGGACGTGTCGATGCTGGCCGGCATCGGCGGGGGCGCGACGAGCGTGTAGACGACGAGGAGGAGGCAGCTCAGAAAGTCGATCGCGACCCAGCCGACAGGGCTTCCGTCAACGTTCATCGAGGAGGTGCCGCTCGAGCATCAGCACGATCGTGCAGGCGACCCCGACTACTGTTGCGACGATGCCCGTCGAGGCGCCGGCGACGCGCTGCTGCACGTCGTCCGTGCTCCCGGCGAACGCGATCAGGAACCCCGAGGCGGTGCCGAGCATCGCGATCATCGGGCAGACGCGGATCGCGAACGCGACGTGCTCGAGCCCTCGTGCGTCGACCCCTCGTGCGTGTTGCGAGTCCGCGCGCCACGCGAGCACGCCGCAGTTCGCGGACGCCGCGACGAACACGACGAGCACGACCCCGGCAGCGAGCTTCCCGACCGAGTGGACCTGACCCGCATAGGCGACGGCGGCGGCGACGAACGCGACCGCCGCGAGCGCGTTCACGAGGGCCCAGCGGAGAAACAACGGTCGTGCGATCGAGAACCGCTTCTCGGTGTGACCCTTGGGCTGCCGGATCGGGCGAAGACGCGCCGGTGATCGAGAGGGAAGGTCGTCCTCGCGGGCAGCGAGCCGAGTCATGCGCTCGGGATAGCCGGTTCTCGTCGATCCGAAACCAGCGCGAAGCCAGGTCGGGGGCCCGGACGCGTCGGCACGGAGTAGCCTCGACGTGTGCTCGACCACGTCACGCTCCGCGTCGCGGACCTCGACGAGGCAGGCGCGTTCTACGGGCTCGCCCTGCGGCTGCTCGACGGGCCCGAGGCGACGGAGAGCGACGATGGCGTCGAGTGGGAGGACTTCTCGATCACCCCGGCGACCGAGGACCGCCCGGTCACGGTGCGGCTCCACGTTGCCTTCACCGCGGCCGACCGCGACCGGGTGGATGCCTGGTGGCAGACGATGCGGGACGCCGGCCACCTCGACCTTGGGCCGCCGGGCCCACGACCCGAGTACAGCCCGAGCTACTACGGCGCGTTCGTCGCGGACCCGGCCGGGAACAGCGTCGAGGCCGTCCACCACGACCGTCCGCGGACCGACGGCTGCATCGTCGACCACCTCTGGCTTCGCGTTCGCGACCTCGAGGCCTCGATGCGCTTCTACGCCGCCGTGGCGCCCGTCGTCGGCTGTGAGCTCCTGCGGCGGCGCCCCGACCGGGCCACCGTCCGCCGGGGCGAGGGGCCCCCCAGCTTCACGCTCGTGGAGGGACCGCCGACCGGGAACCTCCACCTGGCGTTCACGGCGCCGGACACGGCCACGGTCGACGCGTTCCACCGGGCCGGCCTCGACGCCGGCGCAGCCTCGCTCGGCGAGCCGGGCGAGCGGCCCCGGTACCACCCGGGGTACTACGGCGCGTTCCTCTCGGATCCCGACGGCAACAACGTCGAGGCGGTGTTCCACGACCGACGCTGACCGTTTCGGAGGACCGGGTTTGCGCGGGCCCGTTCGTGGAGAGACCGATGTCGAAGGCCGCGCCGAGGAGTGCGGCCGCCGATGCGATGACCGACGCGACAGCTCCCGACATGGCTCGAGGCCCGCGGCCCGGGCGTGACCGGGATCCTGCCGAGCTCCACGTCCTGCGCGAGTACGCGCTGCTGGCCGACGGCGAGCGCGGGTGCCTCGTCGGCCCGGCGGGCGAGATCGCGTGGATGTGCTTCCCCGGCTGGGCGGACGACGCGCTCTTCGCGGCGCTGCTCGGCGCGCCGGGCACGTACGCGGTCCGGCCGTCCGACGCGTTCGTGTGGGGCGGGTGGTACGAGCCGGGAACGCTGATCTGGCGGGGCCGGTTCGTCGGCCAGGGTGGTGCGATCGTCGAGTGTCGCGATGCGCTCGCCCTGCCTGCCTCCGGCGGGCGCGCGGTCGTCCTGCGGAGGCTGATCGGCCTCAGCGGCTCGATGGCGATCGACGTCGTGCTCGAGCCGCGTGCGGGGTTCGGCGCCGAGCCGCTGCGCGACATCGACCGAGGGCCGGCCGGGGTGTGGCGGGGAAGGACGGGCCCCGTGCACGTCGCCTGGTGGGGAGCGGAGGATGCGCGCGTCGACACCGGGGACGGCCGCACGATCCTCAGGCACCGTCTGGAGATCGCGGAAGGGACCCAGCACGATCTCGTGCTCGTGCTGTCCCGCGGCGAGGAGGACGAGCCTCCCGACCCCGACGTCTGCTGGCCGAGCACCGAGAACGCGTGGCGGGCGCGTGTCCCGGAGATCGGGCTGCAGATGGCCGACCGCGACGCGCGGCACGCGCTCGCGGTCCTTTCCGGCCTCACCTCCGAAGGAGGCGGGATGGTCGCGGCGGCGACGATGGCGCTGCCGGAGCGGGCGAACGAGGGGCGGAGCTACGACTACCGGTACGTCTGGATCCGCGACCAGGCCTACGCGGGGCGGGCGGCGGCACGCGCCGGGCAGCTTTCCCTGCTCGACGCCGCCGTGCGCTTCGCCCGCGATCGGCTCGTCGAGGACCGTGACCACCTCTCCCCCGCCTATACGACCTCGGGCGGGCCCATCCCCGACGAGCGCGAGCTCGACCTGCCCGGGTATCCGGGCGGCGTGAACCTCGTCGGCAACCGCGTCCGCACCCAGTTCCAGCTCGACGTGTTCGGCGAGGCGCTCCTGCTCTTCGCCGAGGCGGCGGCGTACGAGCGCCTCGAGGCGGAGACGTGGCGGGCGGTCGAGATCGCAGCCGCCGCGGTGGAGCGACGCTGGCGCGAGGCCGACTCGGGGATCTGGGAGCTCGAGCCCGCCGAGTGGACGCTGAGCCGGCTCCTCTGCGCCGCAGGGCTTCGCGCGGTCGCAGGCGCTGCCCCGCGGGGCGAGGAAGGGGCGCGCTGGCTCGCGCTCGCGGACACGATCGTCGCCGACGCCGCGAGCCGCGGGGTGCACGGCTCGGGGCGGTGGCAGCGCTCGCCGAGCGACCCGAGGGTCGACGCCTCGCTTCTCCTGCCGGCGTTGCGGGGGGCTGTCCCGGCCGACGACCCGCGGTCGATCGCGACGCTCGACGCGGTCGTGAACGAGCTCGCCGAGGACGGCTACGTGTACCGCTTCCGACAGGACTCGCGACCGCTCGGCGCCGCCGAGGGCGCCTTCCTCCTCTGCGGCTTCCTGCTCTCGCTCGCCCTTCTCCAGCAGGGCGACGTCACGCAGGCGGCGCGCTGGTTCGAGCGCACGCGTGCCGCGTGCGGGCCCCCCGGTCTCCTGTCCGAGGAGTTCGACGTGCGTCAGCGACAGCTCCGCGGGAACCTCCCGCAGGCGTTCGTGCACGCCGAGCTGCTCGAGTGCGCGGTCGCGCAGGACCGTGGCCGGCTTTAGGAGCCCGATCGCGGCTCGGCAAGCGCCCGCTCCCGGTCGGCCTCGATCTCGTCGGCCCGGCGCAAGCCCACCAGCAGCCGGTAGACGAGGATCGCGACGACGATCGGGGCGACGAACACGAGCACGCGGTACACGTAGATCTGCCGCTGGTAGTCGAGCCCGAGGAAGACGTCCACCCGGTCGGCGGAGCCTGCGAGGAACGGGACGAGCACGAACGTCAGGAGGCCGCATCCGAACGCGGTGCGCACGGGCGCCTCGCTCGGCCGGTCGAGGAGGTTGTGCGGCCGCGGGTCCCGGGTCACCGCCCGCTCGAGCCACGGCCACAGCGCGATCACGCCGAACACGAGCGCCGGAAACGCGACGCCGCCCCAGAACGGGTTCGGGATGACCGTCGCGCCGCCGATCGTGAGATCGAAGCTCGGCACGAGCCGCATCGCGCCGATCAGCCAGCCGAGGTACCAGTCCGGCTGCGCGCCGTTCGTCGAGCTCGCGACGTGGTACGGACCCCACAGCCAGATCGGGTTGATCTG
>DASSUT010000175.1:0-6393 GCA_035706725.1 Gaiella sp.
GGAAAGTCCGTGCGGAGCAGGCCCGCGACCATCACCCACTCGGCGTCCTCGACCGCGTCTGCCGCCCAGCCTGCGACGTCGGCCGGCGTCCACGGGTCCCCGACCGCGTCCACGGTCATCACCCGATGGTCGCCGTCGTACTCGAAGCTGAACGCGGTCGTGCTCCGGCCCTCGCCCCAGACGACCGGCAGCCCGAGCCCGAGCAGCGGCTCGAGCGCAACAACGCGGTCCTCGGCTGCGCAGCGTGTGGCGATCGTGACGTCGGCTCCGACGCGCACCGCTGCACGGGCCGCCCAGAACACGCCGCCGCCAGGGCGGGGCGCCCCGCCCGCAACCCGGTCGACCGAGAGGTTTCCGACGAGCGCGATCCGCGTCACGTCCCGGTGACCGCCCGCGATCTCCCGTGCGCGCTCAGTACGCGCCGCGCCCCGAGAGGACGGCCGGGATCGTCCGAGCGATGATCGTCACGTCCGACCAGATCGACCAGTTCTCGATGTACGTGAAGTCGAGCCGGACGAGGTCGTCGAAGGCGAGCCCGGAGCGGCCGGAAATCTGCCAGAGCCCGGTCATCCCCGGGAGCACGTGATACCGCGCGCGGTGCCACTCGGCGAGCATCGCGTGGTCGCGGAGCGGCAGCGGCCGCGGCCCGACGAGGCTCATCTGGCCGCCGAGGACGTTCACGAGCTGCGGCAGCTCGTCGAGCGAGAAGCGGCGCAGCCACCTCCCGACGCGTGTCACGCGTGGGTCGTCACGGATCTTGAACAGCGCGCCGGAGGCCTCGTTCTCGTCCTCGAGCTCGGCCTGCCGCTCGGCCGCGTCGGGCACCATCGTGCGGAACTTGAGCATTCCGAACTCGCGCTCCCCGACCCCCACCCGGCGGTCGACGTAGAGCACGGGCCCGCGCGAGTCGAGCTTGATCGCCGCGGCGATCAGCAGCCAGAGCGGTATCCCGAGCAGGACGAGCACCCCGGCGACCACGAGGTCGAAGGCACGCTTCGAGACCCAGGCGAGGCCGCCGAGGATCGGCGGGCGGAGCTCGAACAGCGGGATGCCCTGGCCGGGGACGTACTCGCCCTCGTGGACGAGGAGGTCGGTGGTGGTCGGCGCGAGCTTGACCTTCACCGCGTGCCGGTGTGCGAGCTGGACGACGTCGAGCACGGTCTGCTCGTCGAAGTCGGCCTCCGCGAGCACGAGCTCGTCGGGCCGCTCCCGCTCGAGGACGTCGGCGAGCCGGTCGAGAGGCGGGGAGGACGGTGGTCCGGAGAGCGTCCCGACCACGTCGACCCCGATCCCGCCCTGTACGGCGCGGAGCTGCTCCTCGAGGTGGCGCACGGTCGTCTCCTCGCCCACGAGCACGAGGCGTCGCCGGACCCCGGCCAGGCGCATCAGCTCGAGCGCGATGGATCCGTACGCGGCACGCAGGGCACCGATCGCGAGTGCGCTGGTCACGACCGCGGTCGGGATCAGCCCGGTCGTCGAGAAGCGGTAGTCGAGCCCGAGCCCGAACGCGAGCACGATCAGCGCCACGAGCACGAGTCCCCCGAGGATCCGGCCGGCGCCGCCGCGACGCTCGCGTGGCGCGTACAGCCCGGTCTGGAGGAACACGAGCACGGTCACCGGTGCGAGGAAGGGGAGCCACTCCGCCGGCCCGGTCTGCCAGAGCAGCGACCAGTAGACGGTGTCCCCGTACAGGAACGACCGCAGGACGAGCGCGCTGTAGACGCCGAGCGCGAGCCCCGCGACGTCCGCGGCCACGAGCGCGGCGATGCTGAGCCCGCGACGCACGAGCCCGAGCAGCGGGCCCCGCGAGACGACGTAGAGGCGGGTGCGGCGGACGTCTCCTTCGCCCCCCGGTGGGCTGCCCGCGGCGGCCGGGACGCGCGTGGACGCGCCGTCCGGCGGACCGACGCCCTCTGCGCCGGACGGGCCGGCGTCCCCGACCGTCCTCGTTGGAGTCGGCACGAGGGGATTCTACGTTCGGCCCGCGACCGCACTGCCCCCGGCGGCAGCGGCGGCGACTCTGCGTCGACTCAACACAAGCCGTCCTGATCGCCGCGGGCCACGTCGCCCCAGGGCACGAGCGGGGCGTCGTCGAGCGAGCGTCCGAGCGCGTCGAGGTCGGTGCGCGGACGTCGTGCGCCGAGCAGCGTGAGACCGGCGACGATCAGCCGCCGCCGGCGGGCGTCGACGACATCGGTGTCGTGGAAGTACGCGTGCACTCGCTCGGGCAGGCCCCGGGGCCGGACGAGCGCACGCAGCAGGTCGCCGGCGCCGTGCGTCGTCGGCACCGCCCGCAGGGTGCCGTTGGCAAGCTCGATCCTGGCAGGCTCGCGTAGCTCCGCCCACGCTGCCGTCTCCGTGAGGTACGCCGGACGGGCGGTGCGCGGAGTCACGTCCAGGTACCCGAGCTCGGTGCACGCCTCTGCCACGGACGCGTCCGTGTACCACCCGCCGCCGCAGTAGAGCTTGGGAGCGAGGTCGTGCTCTCGGAGCCAGGCGCCTTCACGGCGCACGCGCTCGCCGGTCGGGCCGCCTGTTGGTCGCGCGTGCGTCGGGCTCGCGAAATGCGTGTGATGGCCGAGCGGGCCGCGGGACGACGCTTCACGCGCGCGCTCGAGCCAGCGGTCGACGTCGAGCTCGCCTGCGGCCGCGTCGGGGGGACGGATCAGCGCGGCGATCGCGAGCCCGCCGGGCTTGCGGGCCTGCAGCGCCGCGAACGCGGCCCAGACGCGGTCGTCGAGCGGTCGCTCGACGTGGCACGAGACGACTGCGTACCGTTCGCGGTCGGTGGGCGGCATCGCGCAACGCATACCACGTTCCGCGTTGGCGCTCGTGATCGCCGCCGCCGCGCTCCCGCGGCTCGCCGTGCTCGCGCTCGAGAGGGGCGACATCCTCACCGCGTACGTCGAGAAGAGCGACACGTTCGCCCAGACGCTCGTGCGAAGCGGGACGTTCGGCTTTCTGCCCGGCGTTCCGTCGGCATATACCCAGCCGCTCTACGCCTGGTTCCTCGCCGGTCTCTACTGGCCGCTCGAGCGAACCTGGCTCGTGGTCGGCCTCGCGCAGACCGTCGTCGCGGTCGCGACCGCGCTCGTCGTGCTGCTGATCGGACGCCGTCTCTCCTCCGTCACGACCGGCGTGATCGCCGCACTCGTCACCACGCTCCACCCGTATCTCGTCTGGCACGACGTGCACGTGAACCGGGAGATCCTCGACGGCTTCCTGCTCGCGCTCCTCGTGCTGCTCGCGCTCGCGGCGCACGATCGCGCGTCCTTCGGCCTCGCTGCCGCCACGGGCGTGGTGGCAGGGATCGCGATCCTCTCGAACGCGCGGCTCCTGGTGCTCCCGCTCGTGATCGCGGCCTTCGTCGCCTGGCAGCCGCTGCCCGGCCGCCGTGCGGCGCTCACGTTGCTGGTGCTGGTGGGCGCCGCCGCGGCCGTCGCGCCGTGGGTCGTCCGGAACCAGGCCGTGATCGGCTGCGCGACGGTCACCACGGACACGCGTGCGCTCTGGAAGGCGAACAATCCGGCGACGCACGACGTCCTGGCGCGCGGCGGGTGGATCGACGACGTGCCCGACCTGCCGAACGTCCCGCCGTGGCCCGAGAAGGCCGCAGGCGAGGGCGTCGCGGCGGCGAAGGCCGTCGACGAGTGCGCGCAGTCGCGCTTCTACCGGGACAAGGTCTTCGACTTCTGGCGCGACCACCCGGGCGAGAAGGGACGCCTCGCCCTCCAGGCCGTGGGCATGCTCTGGTCGCCGTTCCTGACCGTCAACGCCGACGACCCCGGCCAGAAGGGGCTCTCCGACCTCCTCCAGCGAACGGTCGAGCCGGCGTACACGATCGTGCTCTACGCACTCGCGCTCTGGGGCGCGTTCCTCGCCCCGCGCCGCTTCGTCGCGCTCACCGCGCTCCTGCTCGCCTACAACACGCTCGCCGCGATGCTCTTCGCCGGGACGACGCGCTACCGCGTGCCATGGGACTTCCTGCTCGCGCTGCTCGCGGCATTCTCGCTCCAGCGGGCCTGGGAGCTCGTCCTCGAGCGGCGGCGGACGCCGGTCTCGAGCGCCGTTCGGTAGAGCTCCTCGATCCGGTCCGTGCACCGGTCCTGCGAGAACGAGGCGAGCGCTCGCCTCCTCCCCGCGGAGCCCAGCTCGGCGGCGCGCGCAGGGTCGGCTGCGAGCTCCGCGATCGCCTGGGCGAGCGCGACGGGGTCGGCGGGCGGGACGAGAAGCCCCGTCGTGCCTTCCTCCACGATCTCCGGGAGGCCGCCGACGTCGCTCGCGATTACGGCCCGGCCGCGCTCCATGGCCTCGAGCGCGACCATCCCGAAGCCCTCGCCGAGCGACGGAACGACCACGATCGCGGCCTCCTCGAGGGCCGGTGCGACCGGGGAGACGCGTCCGAGGAACGAGACCGCGTCGCCGAGCTCGAGCCGGCGGGCCGTCGCCCGCAGCTCCTGGTCGAGCGGGCCCTCGCCCGCGACGGAGAGGCTGAGACCCGCGACCTTCTCTCGCGCGCGCGCGAACGCCTCGAGCAGCACCGCGTGGCCCTTGATCGGGATCAGACGTCCCACGACCGCGAGCCGTGGCTCGCTCGGTGGGGGCGGCGCGGGCGGGGCGGCTTCGATGCCGTAGTGGACGACCTCGAACACCGTCTCGTCGAACCCCTCGCGCTCCGCGAGGTAGCGCGCGAGACCCGCGGAGATCGCGATGTGCACGTCCGCGAGGCGCGCGACGCCCCGGTCGGCCGCCGCGAACGTGCGTCCACCGCGGAACGGGTTGAACCCGTGCTTGGTCGACACGAGCACCGGCACCCGCGCCAGCCTGCCGGCGGGGAGGCCGTGGAAGTCCGCGTGCACGAGATGCGTGTGGACGATGTCCGGACGGTCACGCCGGAGGCTCCGCACGAGCTGCCCGAGCAGGATCGGGTCGACGGCGGCGCGCATCCGCAGCCGCTCGACCGGGACGCCGGCCCGCGCGAGGCGCACGGCGAGCTCCTCGGCGCCGGGCTCTTCTTCGTGGAGCATGACGAGACGCACGTCGTGCCCGCGCGCCCGGAGCGCCGGGAGGAGGAGCAGGAGGTGGTTCTCGGAGCCCGAGATCCCCGCGACCTTCGCCGCGTGGACGATGCGCAACGTCACCCGGCGAGCTCGACGACCCGGTCGGCCCAGACGTCGACCGAGTGCTCGCGCACGACCGTGCCGCGCAAAGACCGCCCGATCGCCTGCCGGTCGGCCTCCAGCAGCCAGCGGATGCCCTCGGCGAGGCTCTCGGGGTTGCCGTGCTCGAACCGAAGCTGCTCGGGCAGCAGCGTGTCGAACGCGGCGTTGGAGGCGAGCACCGGGAGGCACGTCGCGGCGGCCTCGTACACGACCTTGTCCGCCGCGCCCTCGCGCATGTCGTTCACGAGCGCGTCGACGTCCGCGTACAGCGACGGCACGCTCCGCCGCGGGACGGGGCCCGTGATGTCGACCTGGTCGAGCAGTCCGAGCTCGATCACGAGGCGCTCGAGCGCCATGCGGTGCATGCGCTCCTCGTCGGTGAGCGACGGGCCGACGATCTTGAGCCGCACGTCGGGAACGAGCGCGACGGCGCGGAGGACGTTGACGAGCCCCTTCGCAGGCGACGTGCGCCCGAGCGCGAGCAGCGTGAGCGGCTCGCGGTCGGGCCGCCTGACGCAGGGCAGCTCCGAAACGTCGATGCCGTGGCCGATCGCGACGAGCTTGCGCGTGCGGATCGGGAACGTCCGCTTGTCGACGCTGAGGACGCCGCTCGAGAGACGCGTGGCGGTCGAGAGCAGCCTGCTCCGCTTCCAGTGGTTGAACCAGAGCAGGACCTTGACTCCCGTCGGCCGCGCGAGCGGTGCCGCGAGCACCGCGTAGATCGGGCACATGTGGGCCAGCACGGCGGACGGCCGCGGGCGGCCCGCGAGCTCGCGCGTCAACGCGCTCTCGAAGCGGAGGCCGCGTCCCGTTCGCCGTCCGGAGTTGAACGTCCGCACACGCACGTTGCCGGGGAGGACGTCCTCGGCGGCCGAGTCGGTCAGCACGACCAGCTCGTCCACGCGTTCGGCGAGTGCCTGCAGCTTGGGCACGGTCGCGCCGAGGACCGAGTCGGTCGGGTCGACCTGCTGGGTGACGACGACGAGCTTCACGCGGCTCTCCTCGCCACCGCACGGCCGACGAGCTCGACCACGCGCTCGGCGTACTCGTCGGCGGTGTACGTCCAGTCGCTCGACCGGGCATGGCCGCCGGCGCCGAGCCGCTCGGCGAGCGCGCGGTCGGAGAGGATCTCCACGAGCGCCTCCGCCATCTCCTCCGGCCGATCGGGATCGACGAGCAACCCGGTCTCGCGGTCCTGCACGACGTCGGGGATGCCGCCTGCGCGGGCACC
>DASSUT010000176.1:0-9916 GCA_035706725.1 Gaiella sp.
GGCGCGGCCGGTCGTGCTCTGGAAGCTGCTCGAGCTGCTCGCCGACCGTCTCCGCGCCGCCGAGTCGAGGTAGCGCCCCGGAGCGGTGAACGCCGCGTCCGACGCCGAGCTCGTCGCCCGCTGCCTCGCGAACGAGCAGGCTGCCTGGGACGAGCTCGTCGACCGCTACGCCCGCTACGTGTACGCGATCGCCGCACGCGTCTACCGGCTCGACCCCGCCGACGCCGAAGACGTGTTCCAGGAGGTGTTCGCGCGCGTCTTCGAGCGCCTCGACACGCTGCGGGACGTCGACGCGCTGCGCCCCTGGATCGCGCAGACGACCCGGCGGTGCTCGGTCGACGTGCTGCGGCGCTCGGGGCGCGAGACGAGCGTCGAGGAGCTTCCCGAGGGAATCGACGAGGGCCTGGCGCAGCTCGACGAGGCCATGACCGTGCACGCCGCGCTCGGAGGCCTCTCGGGCGACTGCCGGGAGATTCTCGACCGGTTCTTCACGCGCGACGAGAGCTACCGCACGATCGGCGCCGAGCTCGAGTTGCCGGCGGGGACGATCGCGAGCCGCATCGCGCGCTGCCTCGCGCGACTTCGGGACGTGCTCGAGCCCGAAATTGCTCCGTCCTCGGGAAGAAAGCCGCGCGCCCGCGCGTCGGGTGAGAAGGTGAGAAGACGCCGATGACGACCCCCGAGGAACGGATCGCCGAGCTGCTCCGCGCCCTCCACGCCCCGCCTCGTGGGCTGGTGGAGGCTGCGAAGGAGCTCCCGGCCGCGCGGCGCGAGCTCGACACGATCGTCGAGCGGATCGAGCGCGACGAGCGCTTCCGGGCGCTCGTGCACGCCGATCTCGAACGCGCCCTCAGGGTCGAGGGGGTCGAGCCGACCCCAGCCGTCGTCGCCCTTCTCCGCCGACGCCTCGCAGGGTGAGCGCCACGCGAGCCGAGGTCGTGCTGGCCACGCTCCCGGCGGGCAGGCTGCAGGACGTGCTCGCCGAGGCGGGGCCCGGCCCGGCGGGCGGCTCGGCGGCCGCGCTCGCCGCGACCATGGCGGCGGGGCTCGTGCGTCTGGTCGCGCGCGTCTCGGGCGACTGGGAGGACGCGCCGGGCGTCGCCGCGCAAGCTTCGGCGCTCGGCGACCGCTCCCTCGCGCTGGCCGACCAGGACCACCGTGCGTACGCCCGCGCCATGGCGGAGCTCGCGGCGCCTCGGCGCGACGCGACCCTCGGGGCCGCGCTCCGGCACGCCGCCGAGGTGCCGCTGCAGATCGCGGAGACCGCCGCCGACGTCGCGGTGCTCGCGTCGCTCGCGGCGCACGAGGGCAGCGTCACCGTCCGGGCCGACGCATGGACGGCGGCGACGCTCGCGGAGGCGGCCTCGGCCGCCGCCGCCCGGCTCGTCCACGTGAACCTCGCGACACGGCCGGACGACGAGCTCAGCACCCGGGCGGGCGAGGCCGCCGAGGCGGCGGCGAGCGCCCGCGAGACGGCGCTCACGGCGGCGTGAGCACCGCTGACTCGATCTGGGAGCCACCGCGCGCCCCTGGGGCGCCGCTCGCGGTGCGGGGCCGGAGGGCACAGTATGGGTGATACGGGCCCGGAGAGCACCGTGCCGCGAGCGGCGTCAGGCAGCCGCGGAGCCGGGCTCCGCCCGGCGGGAGCGGCTCCCGGCCAGGCCCGCGCGCTTCCCGCGTGGAGCCTGCCGCCAGGAGAGGCGCCGGCGGTCGAGGCGCCGGCGACGTGGCGCCAGACCGTCACGCGGGAGTGGGCGATCGGCGGCTCGCGCGGCGCGGTCGACGTGTGCATCGTGGACAGCGGCATCGAGCGCGGCCATCCGCTCGTCGGGCCTGTCGCGAGCGCGCGCGCGGTCGTCCGCGACGAGAACGGCGAGACAGCGGTCGTCGACGACGACGTCGGTGACGTCGTCGGCCACGGCACTGCGTGCGCGGGCATCGTCCGGGCGGTCGCGCCGGACGCCCGTCTTCACTCCGTGCGCGTCCTCGGGGCCGGGAACACCGGCGCCGGCGACCTCATCCTCGCGGGCCTGCGTCACGCGATCGGGGCGGGCCACCGGGTGATCAACCTCAGTCTCTCGACCACGAAGCGGCGCTTCGCCGAGGAGCTCCACGAGCTCGCCGACGAGGCGTACTTCAACGGCACGGTGATCGTCGCCTCGGCGCACAACCTCCCCGTGGACAGCTACCCGTGGCGGTTCTCGTCCGTGGTCTCCGTCGGAAGCCACGAGCAACGTGATCCGTTCGCCTGGTACGCGAACCCCGACCCGCCGGTCGAGCTGTTCGCGCGCGGCGTCGACGTCGAGGTCGCCTGGCTCGGCGGCGCGACGCTCCGCTGCACGGGTAACAGCTTCGCCGCGCCGCACGTGGCGGGCATCGCTGCGCTGATCCTCGCCAAGCATCCGGAGCTGACGCCGTTCCAGGTGAAGAGCGTGCTCCACCTCACCGCGACGAACACGGAGGGAACCGCATGAACGACGGACGCAGCGATGCCGCGGCGGCCGCGGGCGTCCTCGGCGGCGACGAAGAGACGTTCCGGGCGCTCCTCCAGTCGATCGTCGACGTCGCGCGGGCGATCTACGGCGCACAGGCGTCGTCGATCTTCCTCTACGACGAGGACGCGGACGAGCTCGTGTTCGAGGCGGTCTCCGGCGAGGGCGGCGACACGCTCGTCGGCACGCGCTTCCCCTCGAGCACCGGGATCGCGGGATTCGCTCTCGTCACCCGGCAGCCGCTCGTGGTCGACGACCTCTCGAACGACCCGCGGTTCTCGCGCGAGCGCGCCGAGTCGACCGGCTACGTCCCGAACAGCATCGTCGCCTCGCCGCTGCTCCACGACGAGCGGGTGCTCGGCGTGCTCTCGGTGCTCGACCGGGCCGACGACAGGACGTTCGGGGTCGCACAGCTCGAGCTGCTCTCGCGCTTCTCGATCCAGGCGGCGATAGGCCTCGATCTCCTGCTGCGCGCGCGGCGGGCGCGCTCGGCGCTCGCGGGCGAGGGGAGCGCCGCGCTCGTCGGTCGCGTGGCCGCGCTCCTCGACGAGGAGGACGACGAGACGGCCGTGCAGTTCCTCGAGGCGCTCGAGCGGCTGCTGTCCCGCCGGCGCTAGAACCCCCAAGCGAAGCGGCGCCCGGAGGCGCCGCTTCCGAACACGTACCGGCCCCCCGCGGGAGGGCCGGGCGGCACGTCGTTCTCAGTCGCCGCCGCCGAAGTTCGACGGCTCGTCGCCACCGCCGAAGTTCCCGGGCTCGTCACCCGTACCGAACGAATGTCCTTCGAAGTCCTCGTCGCCCGCCTCGTCGGCGCGCTCGACGTCCGTCCCGTCGCCGAACTTATCGCGCTCGTCCGACACTGTGTGCCTCCTTGTCCGGTGGATGCTTCGGATGGCCGTTCACTCCACCCGACGCACGAGTGCCGTGAAATCTTCCCGCATTTCTGGTGTGGTTCGCAAACCTCGATGACTGTTGCGTCCCAAACCGAGCCGGCCCCCGCCCCCGCGGAGCACGAGGGAAGGGTGCGCTCGTCGCTGCGTGCGCTGCGGGACGTGTTCGCGAGCCCGGCCCTCCGGCGCATCCAGCTCGCCTGGATCGGCTCGATCCTGGGCGGCTGGGCGTACATCGTCGCCCTCGGCGTGTACGCGTACGACGAGGGTGGCGCGGCGGCGGTCGGGCTCGTGGGACTGATCCGACTCGTTCCCGCCGCCGTGCTCGCTCCGTTCATCTCGTCGCTCGTCGACCGCTACCCCCGCACGAGCGTGATGATCGCGAGCGACGTCGCACGCTTCGCGCTGATGGCCGGCGCCGCCGCGACGATCGCGGGGAACGGCCCCGCGCCGGTCGTCTACGCGCTCGTCACCGTGTCGGCCGTGGCCGGGACGCTGTTCCGGCCCGCGAAGTCCGCGCTCCTTCCCGCCCTCGTCTCGTCACCGGGCGAGCTGACGGCGGCGAACGTCGCGTCGAGCACGCTCGAGAGCGTCGGCATGTTCCTCGGGCCTGCGATCGGCGGGGCGCTCCTCGCGGTCTCGAGCCCGTCCGTCGTGTTCGCGGTCAACGGGCTCACGTTCCTCTGGTCGGCTGTGCTCGTGGTGGGCTTGCGCCGCTACGAGCCGGCGCGCGAGCGCCCACCTGGGCCGCCGGCGGACGGCACAACCCGGAAGTCGTCGGTCTTCCTCGCAGGCATCGTCACGATCGCGCGCGAGCCGGAGCTACGGACGCTCGTCGGCCTGTACGGCGCGCAGACGCTCGTGGCCGGGGCGGTGAACGTCCTCGTCGTCGTGACAGCCTTCGAGATCCTCGACGTCGGCGACGGCGGCGTCGGCCTCCTGTACGCGGCGGTCGGGGTCGGCGGCCTCTTCGGCGGGTTCGTCGCGCTCGTCCTCGCCGCGCACGGCCGGCTCGCGCGTGACTTCTCGTTCGGGCTCGCGCTCTTCGGCCTGCCGCTCGCGCTGATCGGGGGCGTGCCCGTCGCGGTGGTCGCGGTGGTCGCGCTCACCGTCGTCGGGATCGGGAACTCGATCGTGGACGTGAACGCGCTCACGATCATGCAGCGCGCCGTCCCCGACGCCGTGCTCGGCCGTGCGCTCGGCGCGCTCGACGGGCTCCTGCTCGCAACGCTCGGGCTCGGCTCGGCTCTCGCCCCCGTGCTCGTGAACCTCACGAGCCCCGAGGCGGCGCTCGTGATCACGGGCGTGCTGCTCCCGGTGCTCGCCCTCCTCACGCGGCCGAGGCTCCGCGCGATCGACCGGCGCGCGACCGCGCCCGAGTCGACGGAGCTCCTCCGCGGCGTCCGGCTGCTCGCGTCGCTCCCCGAGCCCGTGCTCGAGCGGCTCGCCCGCGAGTCCGCGCCCGCCTCGTTCCCGGCCGGCGCGACGATCATCCGGGAGGGCGAGCCCGGCGACCGCTTCTACGTCGTGGAGAGCGGCACCGTCGAGATCCTCGGCCGGCCGTTCGGGGCCGGGGACTCCTTCGGCGAGATCGCGCTGCTCCGGGACGTGCCGCGCACTGCCACCGCGACCGCGCGGACGGACGTGTCGGTCGTCACGCTCGAGCGAGCGCCGTTCGTCGCCGCCGTGACGGGACACGCTCCGAGCGCCGCCGAGGCCGACGCGCTGATCGCCGCACGCCTCGGGTCGCTCAGCGGTCGCGGCTCGGCGACGGTGTGACGAGCCGCCCCTCCCGCTCGCCTTCCGCCGCGTCCTCCTCGAGCTCCTCGACGATCTCCTCGGCCTCGACCGCCTCCTGCTCCTCCATGCGCCGGAGCGAGGCGAACGACAGTCCCTCGCGCGCGAGCATCACGAGGCCGACGCCCACTCCGACCGACATCTCGACGGCCTGGAGGACGAGCCCGTAGGCGAACCCGGTGCCGTAGGCGACCCCGTACGGCACGAGCGGCAGGGCGACTGCCGCCTGCAGGAGCCCGACGTTCCCGGGCCACAGTGGGAAGATCGTGGCGACGTTCATCAGGAGCAGCACGAGCGCCGCCGCGGGCAGCGGGACGCCCATCGAGAAGGCGGCGGTCACCGCCCAGACCGCGAGCAGCTGGAGGAGCCAGCCCGCGACCTGGAAGAGCGCGGCGCCCATCGCGGGCACCGGCGTGCGCAGGACCGCCAGCCCCTGACGCGCCATCGCGAGGAGGCGCCGGACCGTGCCGAGCCCGTCGACATGGACCCTCGTGTTCTCCCGGCGGGCCGTGATGATCGCGATCGCGAACAGCGCGAGCCCGACGAGACAGACGAGCGCGATCGCAGTGATCGCCCAGTGCGGGATCTTCGCGGTGAGGAGCACGTACAGGACGAGCAGGCCGATCGGGAAGAGGTCGAACAGCCGGTGCGCGAACACCGTGCCGAGCAGCGTCGCGCTCGTCCCGGGGCCGTGTTCGACGTGGCGGCGGAGCACGGCCACGCGGGCGAGCTCCCCTGCACGCGCAGGCAGCACCGCGTTACCGAGCAGGCCGATCCCGAACGCGGAGAACACCTGGCCGAACCGCGGGTGCGGCTCGGGCAACGCCTGCCGGATCGTGAGGTTCCACGAGAAGACGCGCGCGAGCACCGAGAGCAGGTTCAGCAGGACGCCGACGACCACCCAGCGCCACTTCACGAAGTCGAACGCGTGGTAGACCGTGTTCCACTCCGGCCCACGCCACCAGATCGCGACGACCGCGATGACGAGCGAGGCGAGCACGAGCACGCCGCGTGCCCACGGGTTCGTGTAGAGCGCGACGAGCCGCTTCACGCCGCCGCAACCTCCGCGCGCTCCGCCGCGGTGACGCGCTCGTAGACGGCCTCGAGCCGCCGGGCGATGTCGACCCACGAGTACCGCTCCTGGGCGAGCCGGCGGGCCGCGGTCCCCATCGCGGCGCGTCGCGGCTCGTCTGCGAGCAGGCGCTCGACGGCGTCGACGAGCGCGGGCACGTCGCCGGCCGGAACGGGCACCGACGTTTCGGGCGTCACGACCTCCCTATACCCGTCGATGTCCGACGCGACGACCGGCGTCGCGCACGCGAATGCGCGGGTCAAGACCATTCCGAAGCTCTCGCCTCCGAGCGACGGCGCCACGAGCGCCTTCGTGGAGCGCAGGAGGTCGGTGAGCGACTCCTGCGTCAGGAAGCCGACGATGTCGATGCCGTCGTCGGGCACGCCGAGCCGCGTGAGCAGCAGCCGCACCGCGAGCGGGTCGGCGCCCGCCACGGCGAGGCGCGCGGCGGTGCGCCTCCGGATCTCCGGCCACGCCCGCAGGAGCACCTGAAGTCCCTTTCGCGGCTCGTGCCGGCCCGCGAACACCACGGTGTGCTCGCGGCGGGAAGGGTCGACGTCGTCGGGGATCAGCACGCCGTTCGGGATCACCTCCCACCCGCCGGGAAGCCATCGCTCGACGGACGCGCGGGCCCGCTCCGACACCGCGATCCGCTGGTCGATCCGGCTCATCAGGAACCCCCACATCGGCCATCCTGCCTCCATCCAGCGCGAAGAGCCCGAGGCGTGGTACGTCGCGACCATCGGCGTCTTCGCGAGCGCGAGCACCGACACGCAGATGGCTGGAGCCATCGGCTCGTGGAGGTGGAGCACGTCGAACCGCTCCCGCTCGAGCACCCGCCGGACCCTGAAGAACGAGCGTGGGCTCAGCACGATGTTCGGCAGCGAGCCGTTCGCGGGCACGATCACCGAGCGACCGACCGGGATCACGTTCGGCGGGGGATTCCCGTGGCGCCCGACGCGGGGGTGGAGCGCTCGCGTGAACTGTCCCGGCGGGTCGTTTCCCATCACGAGCCGCACCTCGTGCCCGCGCGCCTCGAGCGCAGCCGCCTGCAGCTCCGCGTGCTCGACGACCGCCCCCCAGAACGACCACGAGAACGGCACGACGATGCCGATCTTCACTCTGGGAGCCTAACGCCGTGGCGGCGCCGCGCCTCCCAGAGCGTCAGGAGGTCGCGCCGGGGCGGACGCGCTCCCAGGCCTCGGCGAGCGCGTCGAGCTCGTCGTCGTCGAAGCGTCCGAGAAAGCGCTGCCGCACGCCCGCGAGGAGCGTAGGCCTGGCTTCTTCCAGCGCGCGAGCGCCTTCGTCCGTCAGGTGCGCGTACAGCACGCGCCGATCCTCGGTGCAGCCCTCGCGCTCGACCAGACCGGCCTGCTGGAGCCGGTCGACGAGCCGCGTGATGCCGCTCTGGCTGAGGAGCAGCGTCTGGGCGAGCTCGCCCATGGTGAGCCGCTTCGACGGCGCGGCGTCGAGGTACACGAGCACCTCGTAGTGCGTCAGCGGGAGCCCGTGCGTGGTCTCGAGCTCCGCGTTGAGGTCCCGAACGAGCGAAGCGTGCACGCGAAGGAATCCCCGCCAGACCCCGAGCTCACGCCGCGACAGCCGCTTCGCCGCAGTTTCTTGCATCTGCAAATATGGTACTGACTTCTCGACCGTTGTACAGAGGACAGGGAAGCGAGGCGGCCGTGCAGCTCGAGGGCATCCACCACGTGACGTGCATCACCGGCGACGCGCCGGGCAACCTCCGCTTCTACACGGACGTCCTTGGGCTGCGGCTCGTGAAGAAGTCCGTCAACCAGGACGATCCGACCGTCTACCACCTCTTCTACGCGGACGAGGACGGCAGCGCCGGATCGGACATCACGTTCTTCGAGTATCCCGGCGCACGACGCGGCCGAGCGGGCGCCGGGATGATCCACACGGTCACGTTCCGGGTCGCCTCGGGCGACGCGCTCGATTTCTGGGCGAACCGGCTGGGCGCCGCGAACGTCGCGTCTACGCGGACGGCCGACAGGCTCCGGTTCGAGGACCCCGAGGGTCTCGGCCTCGAGCTCGTCGTCTCGGATGCGCCCGACGCGCCGCTCGTGGCCCGCCATCCCGAGATCCCGGCCGAGGTCGCCCTCCAGGGCTTCGACAGCGTGCGCGCGTTCGCCGCCGATCCCGGCCGGAGCCGCTCGCTGCTGGAGGAGGTCCTCGGGTTCCGCTCGGACGGGGACGCGACCTGGGAGCTGCGAGGACAGTCGCGCGGAGGGCTCTACGGCTACGACGCGCCGCCGGCAGGGGCGGGCCTCCCCGGCGCCGGAACCGTGCACCACGTGGCGTGGGCGTCGACGATGGAGGATCACGAGGCCTGGCAGCGGCGCGTCGCAGAGGCAGGCCTGCGGCCGACACCCGTCATCGACCGCTTCTGGTTCCTGTCGGTCTACTTCCGCGAGCCGAGTGGTGTGCTCTTCGAGCTCGCGACCCTCGGGCCCGGGTTCGGGATCGACGAGGACCCTGCGCATCTCGGTGAGGCTTTGATCCTCCCACCCGCGTTCGAGCACCTCCGCGACCGGGTCGAGAAGGTGCTCACGCCGCTGCCCGCCCCGCGCGTCGCGTGGACGCGGTGAGCGCGACCGAGCCCGGGCAGCTCGTCGCGCGCCGCCGCGAGGCGGCCGGCACGCCGGCCGGCGCGATCGTGCTGCTCCACGGCCGCGGCGCGGACGAGAACGACCTCTACCCGCTGCTCGATCTCCTCGACCCGGAGCGCCGCCTGCTCGGCGTGACACCGGGCGCGCCGCTCCACCTTCCTCCCGGCGGACGGCACTGGTACGCCCTCGGCGGCATCCCGACCCCCGACTCCGAGACGTTCTCGAGCACGGTCCCGCGTCTGGAGGCCTTTCTCGACTCGCTGCCAGTGTCGGCGGATCGGGTCGTCCTCGGCGGCTTCTCGCAGGGCGCCGTGATGAGCTTCGCGATGAGCCTAGGGCCCGACCGGCCCCGCCCAGCCGCGGTCGTCGCGATGTCGGGCTTCCTCCCGCGCGTCGAGAGCTACCCGCTCGACCCCGCGCGGCTCGCCGGTCTCCCGGTCGCGGTCGCGCACGGGACGCTCGACCCGGTGATTCCCGCGCACTTCGGCGCCGAGGCGGCGGAGACGCTCGCGGCCGCCGGCGCAGACGTCCTGCGGCTCGAGAGCCCCGTCCCGCACATGGTCGACCCAGGCTGGCTGGAGCCGCTCCGCGAGCTCGTCGCGCGCGCGACGGCAATGTAACACGGTGTTGCAAGGGCGAACCGGGCCGGCTCTCCGCGGTCGCTGTCCGTCCGTGGCCACGGAGCCGCTTTTCCTTCAGGGCGCAGCCTGACCCTCGTCGGGCCGCAACCGCCCGGTCGCTACCGCCATCCCGACCTCGACAGGGACGGCCGCGCGAGCTCGCCCAACGCGCGACGGCCATGCAACACAGTGTCACAAGGTCGAACGGGCAGCACTCGCGGATTCGCCCGCAGCCGTTCTCGCACGACGGCAGGTGTCCGACCGAAGCAGGGGACACCGGGCGCGCGGCACCCGGCTGCAGTCGGCCCCGACCACGCGTCCGACTTCGAGTCGGACACGTCCGCACGAGGGGAACGCACGCACGACGGCAGGTGGACGCGGCGGGGCGATCTACACTCGCGCGATGCTTCTCGCG
>DASSUT010000177.1:0-4285 GCA_035706725.1 Gaiella sp.
GGGCCGTCGAGCAGCAGCGCGACGACGAGCGTCGGCCCTATGCGGCGAACGAGCTCGGCCACCTCGTCGAGGCGGGCGAGGTCCTCGCAGACGAGCGGGCTTGCGGTCACGCCCGCGCCGACGTCGACGACGTGGAGCGCCCGTTCGCGAACGTCGATCGCCTCCCACCACAGCCTGCTCGGCTCGAGCGAGCGCGTGAGGTGATACTGGCGGATCTGCGTCCCGTCGAGGCACCAGCGGTGGTGCTTGTCCTGCTCGTGCCGCCTCCAGCCGGTTTCGGTGCGGACGCCGAAGTGGAGGTAGTTGCGGCCGAACGTGGAGCGAGTCGGCGGCTCGCGGACGCCCGCGATGAGAAACGTCGCACCGTGCTGCGCGAGGACATCCTCGAGCACCGGGATCGCCTCGGGCGTGACGGCGGCCTCGGGGAGGATCACGGCGTCGACCCGCCCGCCGGCCGAGACGGCGGCATCGAGGAGCGAGCGAACGAGCGAGCGATCGAGCTCGGTCTCGGGCGCGAACTCGAAGAACCCGAAGCGCTCGAGATCCATGTTCTCGAGCAGCGTCGCGGGCGCCGGCCGGAAGTCGCGCCCGGTGACAGCGAGCGGCCAGGGGACGAGGAGCATCGTGTAGTCGCCGCGCTCCGCGGACGGGCCCGGCTCCACGCTCCTCCATCTGATCTCGACCGACTCGTAGGACAGCGCCAGGTAGCGGGACAGCGAGCGGATCGTGATGCCGCGCTGGGAGAAGCGGGCCTTCGGCACGATTCGGACGCGCGCCGGAGAGAGCCGGGACAGCGAGCCTCGCTCCTGGAGCAGCGACCAGGCGCGGCCGTCGAACGACGGGGAGGACGCGCGCCGGCCGCACGAGGCGATCTCGCTGCACGCCTCGTCCGCGACCGCGTGCAGGGTCAGAAGTGCGGCGGTCAGCTCCCAGGCGTCGCCGGCCCTGACGCGCGCGAGCGGAACATCACGGTCACGCGTGACGGTGCTCCAGGCGCGGCGGACGAGCGGCGGCGGATCGCAGCCGCCGGTCACGCCGGCGTCGCGCCACGCGCGGGCGGAGGCGAGGACGTCGCTGTTCCAATCGGGTGCCGGCGGCCACCTCCGTCTCGGAGGAGGGGCGACCGCGAAGCGGTACGCCTCGGTGTTGTCGAGCACGAGGTTGGCGAGCGTGAAGACGTCCGGCGGCCACGAGACGAGGTCGTCCCACCCGGGCGCCGGAGCGAACGCGCCGAAGTACGAGGCCACCGTGTGCCCGTGCGCGTCCCCGTGCGCGGCGACGTGTGCGATGTCGTCGGCGGCCGCAACCATCTCGACCCGCCTCAGCCCTCTGCGCGGCGTCCGGCGGCGGCGAGCCCGACGCCGCCTGCAACGAACGTCGCTCCGAGGCCGATCGTCAGCTCGGACACCCGGAACGCGGTATAGGCATGCATGAGCGCGGTCTGGAGGGTCGTCGACTGGATCCAGAGCGCGTGCTCCGGATTCTCGGCCGGCTCTCCGGTCAGCGTGTCGCGCGCAGCGTCCTCGGCGTCAGCCGTGGGTATCCCGTGCGGGCCGACGTACGCGTCTAACTCGGCGTACGTCCGTCCCCCCCGTGGCCTTCAGCGTGTTCTGCCGAATCCGCTCCGCCATCTCCCGCGCTGCGCCGGCGCTCGTGACGACCCCCGACGGCGAGCTGGCGCCGGCGACGTGTTCGCGGGTCAGCGCCCGCGCGACCTCTCGGCGCGCCCAGACGCCCGTACCCACGAATCCGATGCCCGCGAGGGCGACTGTGGCGCCTGTCGCGATGAGAAGCGGTGACGTTCGCTGCCTGCGGCACCCGGTCATCGCTCCCGATGCAACCACCGGCGTCCACAGGTCGCATCCGGGGAACCACGGATCGCCGGGACGAGGAGGTGTACTTTGACTGCGCGGACTCGCAGGCGGAGCTCGACCAGCTGAGGAAGGCGGGGATCGTATGACCGTGACGATCTGCGATGTCGGCCCGCGTGACGGGCTCCAGAACCAGCCGGTGACGCTGGCGCCGAGCGTTCGCGCAGAGCTCGTGAACATGCTCGCCGCCGCCGGCGTCCCGCGCATCGAGGCGACGAGCTTCGTCAGCGAGCGGCACGTCCCGCAGATGGCAGGCGCCGCGGAGGTCGTGGCGGGGATCGACCGTCGGGACGGTGTGAGCTACGCCGGCCTCGTCCTCAACGAGCGCGGGTACGACCGCCTGGTCGAGAGCGGCCTCGGCGAGGTCCATGTCTCGTTTGCGGCAACCGACGAGTTCAACCAGCGCAACGCGGGTATGTCGGTGGAGGAGGGCGTCCGCACGGCCGAGCGGATTCTCGCGCGGGCGGCCAACGACGGGATCCGCGCGGCATGCACGATCGGCGTCGCTTTCGGGTGCCCGTTCGCGGGTGCCGTCGACTCCGGCTACGTCGAGGAGCTCGCTGGGCGTCTCGCACGCGCAGGGGCGGCGGAGGTCGCAGTCGCCGATACGGTGGGCGTCGGGGTTCCCGCACAGGTCCGGGACCTCGTTGGACGCCTGCTGCCACTCGGGCTGCCGGTCGGCGTCCACTTCCACAACACGCGAAACACCGGCTACGTCAATGCCTGCGCGGCGCTCGAGGCGGGCGCGACCGTGTTCGACGCGTCGATCGGAGGAATCGGCGGATGTCCGTTCGCGCCCCGCGCGACCGGGAATATCGCGACGGAGGACCTCGTATACCTCTTCCATGGTCAGGGGGTCGAGACCGGAATCGACCTCGAGGGCGTCATCGAGATTGCGCGCTGGTTAGAGAGCCAGCTCGGCCGAGAGCTCGAAGGTCAGGTCTACAAAGCAGGCACGTTCGGCCCGCTGGCACGGTAGATGAAGAGGAGCGGTCAGCTCATCGAGCGACCTCGAATGCGCCCGCCACATCCACGTTCATCTCACCCGGTCCGGATGATCGCCCCCGTCCCGGTGACGTCCTTGGTCAGGCTCGCGGGACTGCCTGCATAGAGGATCGCACCGGAGCCCGTCACCGACGCGTCGAGACGTTGGGTCGCCGTGACGAAGACGGCTCCGGAGCCGCTGACCACGGCCCGCACGTCGCGTCCGACGAGCCGCAGGAACTGCACCTCTCCGGAGCCGCTCACGGTGACGTCCAGCCGGTCTGCGGTGCCGCTGCCGGTGAGGGTTCCGCTGCCGGGCAGGCTCACGGTGAGGCTCTTCGCCGCGATGCCGTCGACGACGACGTTGCCGCTGCCGGAGAGCGTCAACCCGGTCAGCGCCGGGACCGTGACCTCGACGCGCATCGGGCTCTCGGTCGTGAAGCTGCCGGGCGTGTTCGCGACGACGAGCGTGCGCGACTCGACCGCGGTCGTCACGTGGTCGAGCAGGTTCGCGTCGGCGTGGACGACGACCGACTGCTTCTCGCCGGCCCGGATCACGACGTTGTTGCTGCCGGCGAGGTCGACGCTCGTGAACGGCGCCACGGCGCGAGGCTCGCTCGCCGCGACACCCGACCCGTGCACCCCGGTGCCGGACGACTCACCGAGCACGTCGAGCTGGTAGAGCAGCGCAACCGCGAGCCCACCCGCCAGCGCCGCGAGGAACACGACGAGCGCCCACCGCGCGCGGTGATGCTCTCGCCGAGGCTGAATCGATTCCGGGGCGGTGGTCATCTGCCCCTCCCTTCTGCCGCGGCGCGCCAGGAACCCGCCTCGATCCTCGGCGCGACGCGCCTCGTGTCTTCCAGAGGACGCGGTCAGCATCGCGCCTCGGCCCGTCTCAGGAATCGGTTTCCGTACGGAGGTCGTGTGCGGGAAAGCCGTAGGGCGCCTCGTACGCCGACTTGTGCACGGAAGCGACCGGCGGGCTGCGCGGGCGCTCAGCCCGGTCGGGGTGCCGTCGGCGCGCGGAGCACGATCACTGCCGTGCGGTCACGTCGCCGCGCATGACTCCTCGAAGAAGCGGCAGCAGACGCCGCTTGCGATCGGTCGCCTTCAGGTCCTCGCGCACGAGCTCGTCGAGTTCCATCCCGACGAGCAGGATGATCGCTCCGGCGTAGAGGAATCCGGCGGCGAAGATGAAGAGCTCGAGGCTGCCGGTCGGGCTGCGGAAGTTCGCATACGTGGCCACGTACCAGCGCACGACCAGCGCCTCGCCGATCCAGCCTGCTACCACGAGCAGCGCTCCGAACGTCGCCCACCGGCGCGCGCGGTTCTCGGAAGGCGCCCACCGGACGATCATCGAGAACGCGACCACGAGGAGCGCTATCGCGCCGGCCCAGCGCACCAACGTGAGGGGCCACCCCCAGCCG
>DASSUT010000178.1:0-4031 GCA_035706725.1 Gaiella sp.
AGACGCGTCCGCCGAGTCGCTGGACGCGTTCTGCCTCGCCTCCGACCGGCTCGCCCGCTTCAAGCGCCCGCGCGAGTACCGCTTCGTCGACGAGCTGCCGAAGAGCGCGTCTGGGAAGATCCTCCGGCGGATGCTGCGCGACGCGAAGGAGGAGCGGGTGTGACGGAGCACGACGGCTTCACGGTCGAGCGGGACACCGACCGCGCGACCGCGACCGTGACGCTCGACGTGACCGGGAAGTTCAACCGCGTCTCGATGCCCGCCCGCGACGAGCTCCGTGCGACGTTCGAGGAGCTCGACCGCGACGACGCGATCCGGTTCGTCGTCCTGACGGGCGCCGGCGGCGCGTTCACGGCCGGAGGAGACATCCCAGGCTTTCTCGAGCGGTCCGCGTGGCACGTCTCCCGCCTCGCCGACAACGTCGCCGCCCCCGAGCGCTGTACGAAGCCGGTCGTCGCGGCGCTCCGCGGCTATACGTTCGGCGTCGGCCTCGAGCTCGCGCTCGCTTGCGACTTCCGGATCGCGGCCGACGACGTCCAGCTGGGCTTCCCGGAGGTGACGATCGGGATGATTCCGGGGAGCGGCGGGACGCAGCGGCTCGCACGCCTCGTCGGGCTGGGGCGCGCGAAGGACATCGTGATGCGGGGCCGCCGCGTCGGTGCAGAGGAGGCGCTCGCACTCGGGCTCGTGGCCGAGGTCGTGCCGACGGACGGGCTCCAGAGGGCCGTGGCGCGGCTCGTCGACGAGCTCTCGCGGCACTCTCCGCTCGCACTCGCCATGTCGAAGCGGGTGCTCAACCACGCGTACTCGGGCCCGCTCCCGCTCGGCCTCGAGCTCGAGGGGCTCGCGTACGGCCTCCTCCAGCAGACGCACGACTTCCGGGAGGGCGTCGAGGCGTTCGTCGAGAAGCGGAAGCCGGAGTTCGAAGGGCGGTAGGCCCCTAACCGCGCTCCCACGCGAGGCCTGCGGCGAGCACGACTTCGTCGCGCGGCGCGAGCAGCTGCAGGTTGCCGATCGCGAGCCCCGCCCAGCCGATCATGTTCACCCACCGCAGATAGGCGGAGATCGGGAAGCGCACCTCCGGCTCCGGCACGTCCTCGCCGGGCAGGTCGACCGTCACGCAGGGGCTCACGTAGAGGTCGACGTCGGGCTCGTAGAGCCGCCACTCGCGTACGGCTTGATAGGCGCCCTCGACGTCGGCCGGGTCGACCTGCTGCGCCCGCTCGAGCTTCTCGCGGATGACGTCGCCGTACTCGTCCGCGCGTGACGGGAAGGTCTCCCGGTGCGCAATCGCCGCCTCGTGGTCGAAGAGCGGCCACGTGTTCGCCGCGGGCTCGGGGATCTCGCGCTCGACGACGCGCGCACCGAGTCGCTCCAGGTCGGCGACCCACTGCTCGGCGAGGTCGCTCCGCTCCGGGACGAACGGCCCGCCGACGGCGGGAGCGCCGCGCAGAAGGCCGACGGTGAGCCCGGCGAGCCGCGGGGCCGGGAGCGGCCGCTCGGTCAGCACCGACCACGCGAGCGCGACGTCCTCGACGCTCCGCGCCATCGGCCCCACCGTGTCGATCGTCGGCACGAGCGGGAACACGCCCTCGGTCGGGATCAGCCCCCACTGCGATTTGAGCCCGACGATCTCGCAGGCGGCGGCCGGGAGACGGATCGAGCAGCCCGTGTCGGTGCCGAGCGCGAGGTCGCAGAGCCCGGCGGCGAGGGCGGCCGCGGACCCGCTCGAGGAGCCGCCGGTCGTCTTTCCGGGGCGCGTCGGGTTGTGGCACGTCCCGTACCAGGGGCTCTGGCCGAGGACGCTCCATGCGAACTCGGGGAGGTGCGTCTTCCCGACGACCACGGCACCCGCGTCGACGAGCCGCTGAACGGCCGTCGCGTTCCGGTCGGGGACGTGGTCGGCGTAGAGGCGCGAGCCGTACGTCGTGCGGATCCCGGCCGTGTCGAGGAGGTCCTTGACGCCGAGCTTCCGACCGGCCAGCGGCCCCTCCGCCCTGCTCACGGGCTCGACCTCGGTGATGAAAGCGTTCCAGTCGTCGCTCATGTCGTGACCGCCGCGATCGCGTCGACCTCGATCTTCGCACCGGGGACCGCCAGACCGCTCACCTCGACGAGCGTCGAGGCGGGTCGCGTGGAGCCGAAGACCTCCCGGCGCACCGGGTTGACGAGCGGCCGGTCGTTGACGTCGGTGAGGAAGATCGTCACCTTCACGACGTCGGCGGCCGAGCATCCGGACGCCGCGAGGATCCTCTCGAGCTCGCCGAGCACGAAGCGCGCCTGCGCGACGGTGTCGCCGTCCCCGACGAGCTCGCCGGCTGCGTCGACGGGCAGGATCCCGGCGACGAAGACGTAGCCGCGGGCCCGCACGGCGTCCGCCGCGTGCGACAGCTCCGGGCGCCCCGGCACGCGTACCTCCTGCCGCGCGCTCACGACGGCATGAGCGCGACGCACTCGACCTCGATCTTCGCGCCCTCGACGGCCAATCGCGGCACCTCGACGAGCGTCGAGGCGGGCCTGGTGGAGCCGAAGACCTCCTGGCGCACCGGGTTGACGAGCGGCCGGTCGTCCACGTCGGTGAGGAAGATCGCCACCTTCACGACGTCGGCGAACGTGCATCCCGCCGCCTCGAGCACCATGGCCATGCTCTCGAACACGTGGCGCGCCTGGGCGACGACGTCGTCTCCGCCCACGAGGTTTCCCTCGCCGTCTACGGGGACGACGCCGGAGACGAAGAGCAGCTCGCCCGCGCGGACCGCGTCCGTGTAATGGGAGATCGGCTCCGCGAGGCGTGCGACCCGGATCTCCTCGCGCTTCACCCGGCCGCCGCCTGCAGCTCGCTGAGCCTGACCCGCGGAGTGATCCGCTCGGGGTCGACGGGCAGCTCGAGGACGGCCGGCGTGCCGGAGGCGAGCGCCCGCTCGAAGGCCGCCTCGAAGTCTTCAGTCCGTGCCACGCGCTCGCCGTGGGCGCCGTACGCCCGCGCGAGGGTCGGGAAGTCCGGGTTCACGAGGTCGGTGCCGACGACGCGGCCCGGGAAGGCGCGTTCCTGGTGCATGCGGATGGTGGCGTACATGCCGTTGTTGACGAGGAGAATGACGATCGGGAGCTCGTGCTGCACGGCGGTCGCAAGCTCCGGCGAGCTCATCACGAAGTCGCCGTCGCCGGTGAAGCAGAGCACGACCCGGTCGGGATGCACCAGCTTGGCCGCCACGGCCGCCGCAACGCCGTACCCCATGGAACCGCTCCGCGGGCAGAGCTGGGTTCCGTACCGCGTGAACTCGGCGAAGCGGTGGGCCCAGACCGTGAAGTTGCCGGCACCCGACGTCTGGATCGCGTCGGGAGGAAGTCGCCTGCGGAGGAACGCCATGATCTCGCCGAGGTCGACCGGGCCCTCCATCGGCTCGTGGACGAGGTTCGCCTCGTAGTCGGCGCGGGCAGCGCGAGCCCAGTCCGTCCAACGTGGCGCGAGCGGGTCGATGTCGCGGAGCGCGGCGGCGAAGCGCGGGAGCGAGGAGGCGATCGCGAGGTCGGGCTCGTAGACGAGCTCGAGCTCGTCGGGGTCGGGGTGGACGCGGATCAGGGTCTGCCTCGGACGGGGCGGCTCGACGAGCGTGTACCGCCGCGTGGGCACCTCTCCCAGCCGACCGCCGATCGCCAGCACGAGGTCGGCGTCCTTCAGGTGCGCGGCCAGTCGCTCGTCCATTGCCACGCCGAGCACGCCCACGTAGCAGCGGGAACGGTTGTCGACGAAATCCTGGCAGCGGAACGCGGACGCGACCGGCAGGTCGTTGGCCTCGCAGAACGCGAGGACGTCTACGCCCGTCTCCTCGGTCCAGCCTCCCTCTCCGACGACGACGAGCGGGCGCTCGGCCACCGCGAGCAGCTCCGCGAGCCGTGCGAGATCGTCGGGTCGCGGCGCAGCGTGCTCGATCACGGGCGGTGGAGCATCGGGTACGTCGGCCTCCTCGGCAAGCACGTCCTCGGGCAAGGACAGCACGACGGGCCCCGGCCGGCCCGAGAGGGCGAGC
>DASSUT010000179.1:0-8677 GCA_035706725.1 Gaiella sp.
GGATGGCCGAGGATCTGCTTGAGCCTGATCGCGTCCATCCGCGCGTCCATCGCGACCGCGTCGAGAGATTCCGGTTTCGCTGATCTCGTCATCCGCCCGCGCGGGCAATCCTGCCAGCGGCCCCGGATGGAACCTCCATATCCGGCCAGGCACCGGAGAGCGGCCGGGTGGCCGCTCTCCGCCCGCCTCTGGGCCCGGCGCGCCGGTTCTATGCGGCGATGCGCTGCTTGCCGGAGAGCATGCCGTGCGGGTCGAGCACGAACTTCTTCGAAGCTCCCTTGTCGAAGTCCTGGTAGCCCTGAGGGGCCTCGTCGAGCGTGATCACGGTGGCATTGACGGCCTTCGCGATCTGGCAGCGCTCGTTGAGGATCGCATTCATCAGCTTGCGGTGGTAGCGCATGACCGGGCACTGGCCGGTCGTGAACGAGTGCGACTTCGCCCAGCCGAGCCCGATGCGGATCGACAGGCTCCCTTCCTTCGCGGCGTCGTCCTTGGCGCCCGGGTCGCCGGTGACGTACAGGCCGGGAATGCCGAGCCTGCCCGCTTCGCGGGTGACGGTCATGATCGAGTTCAGGACCGTCGCCGGCGCTTCCTCGGCGTCCTTGCCGTGTCCCTTGGCCTCGAAGCCGACGGCGTCGACCGCCGCGTCGACCATCCGCTCGCCGACGATCTGCTCGATCTGGTCGGGGAGCGGGTCCTCCTTGGTGAGGTCGACCGTCTCACAGCCGAAGCTCCGGGCCTGCGTGAGCCGCTCGGCATTCATGTCGCCGACGATGACGACCGCCGCGCCGAGTAGCTGCGCTGCGTGCGCCGCCGCAAGGCCGACGGGGCCGGCGCCCGCGATGTACACGGTCGAGCCGGTGGTGACGCCGGCCGAGACGCAGCCGTGGTAGCCGGTGGGGAAGATGTCCGACAGCATGGTCAGGTCGAGGATCTTCTCCAGCGCCTGCTCCTTGTCGGGGAACTTCAGCAGGTTCCAGTCCGCGTAGGGCGTCATCACGTACTCGGCCTGGCCACCGACCCAGCCGCCCATGTCGACGTAGCCGTACGCCGAGCCGTAGCCGTCGGGGTTGACGTTGAGGCAGACGCCGGTGTTGCCCTCCTTGCACATGCGACAGCGTCCGCAGGCGATGTTGAACGGGACCGAGACGAGGTCGCCCTTCTTGATGAACTCCACGCCGGGCCCGGTCTCGATCACCTCGCCGGTGATCTCGTGACCCAGGATCAGCCCCGGCGGCGCGGTGGTGCGCCCGCGCACCATGTGCTGGTCGGAGCCGCAGATGTTCGTCGCCACGATCTTGAGGATCGCCCCGTGCGGGGTCTTGCGTCCCACGTTGTCCGGGTGCACGCCCGGCCCGTCCTGCACCTCGAGCTTGGGGTAGTCGATGCTCTGCACCTCGACCTTGCCCGGCTCGATGTACGCAACCGCTTTGTTGCCGGCCATGAGAACCTCCTCCTTCCGCGTTCAGCCCGTGCTCGGGCTGCCACGCTCGTTGTCGGGCAATACCCGCCGTCCTTCGATCTCGCCCTGCGCCCCCTGCTCGTCGGCACCCGCCGGCGGCTCCTGCTCGGGTCTCGCGATGACGTCGTAGAGGATCGCGCCGATCGCGCCGCCCACGAGCGGCCCGACCCAGTAGATCCACAGCTCGCTCCAGGGCACCGCCCCCCCGAACAGGTCGGTCACCGCGTACGGCCCCAGCGTGCGGGCCGGGTTGACCGAGCCGCCGCTGATCGGGCCGATCACCATGATCTCGCATGCCACCGCGAGGCCGATCATCAGCCCGGCGAAGCCGCCCGGGGCCCGGCGGTCGATCGCCAGCGCCATGATCGTCGCGGTCAGCAGGAACGTGCCGAGCCCCTCGGCCACCACCGCCTGGGCGTCCGTGTAGCCCGCGCCGACGATCGTCCCACCCGTCGCGTTCAGGTCGCTGGCACTCGAGCCGAAGATCGCGATGATCAGGAGCGCGCCGGCAAATCCGCCGGCCAGCTGCACGAGCAGGTACGCCGGCACCTGCTGCCACGGGAAGCGGCGGACCGCCGCGAGCGACACCGTCACGGCCGGGTTGATGTGCGCGCCGGACGTGGTGCCGAACATGTACACCGCGGCCGCGATCACCAAGGCGAACGAGAGGCCCACGATCCCGAGGCCCGCGTACGTGAGCTCACCCTGCCCGACTTTCAGGGCCGCCACGAGCGCACCGGCACCGAAGAGCACGAGCAACGCCGTCCCCACGAACTCCGCCCCCAGCCGGCGTGCGAACTCGGTGCTCACTACTGCTCGCGTACCCGGCGCCCCTCGGGGCGAAACTCGAATGCGGGGCCGGAGAAGGAGACGTGCTTGCGCCGCGGGCTACGGCTCGTCGAGCGCGCGCTCGACGTCGGCCGAGACCTCCTGCGCGATTTCGACGAACGCGCGAGCGGCGGGGGAGCGGTGCCGGTCTGTGTGCCAGACGACCGCGATTCGGCGGCGCGGAACCTTCGGCACGAGCCGGAGCGCCTTCACGCGCTCGTCTCCCGGCGCGACCGCGAGCAGCGGCGTCAGCGCCACACCGAAGCCGGCGGCGACGAGGCCCTGGATCGTGCCGTTGTCGTCGGAGCGGAAGGCGTAGCCGACCTCGTACCCACGCTGGGAGAGCGCGCCCTCGACCACGAGCCCGCTCGCGCAGGTGTTCGAGCCGATCAGCGCCTGGTCGCCGAGGTCGTCGAGGGAGGCGGACGTCCGCTTCGCGAGGGCGCTCTCGGCAGGGACGAGCAGCACGTAGGGGTCGCTCATCAGCTCGAGCGCCTCGAACGGGCCGTCGGGGAGCGGCGGGCTGCAGAATGCGAGGTCGAGCTCTCCCGACTCGATCAGGCGGTAGAGCTCGGGGTCGGTCGCCGGCTCCGAGAGCCCGAGCTCGATGCCCGGCCAGTCCGCGAGGAAGCGCCGCATCACGCCCGGGAGGACCCGCGCACCGACCGACTGATACGTCCCGACCCGGAGCTCGCCGGTCTCGCCGGCGCGCAGCGCTGCGATGTCCGCGCGCGCGGCGTCCATCCGCGCCACGATCGCCTCCGCGTGACGAAGGAGCACCTCGCCGGCGTCGGTCAGCGACACCGCCCGGGGGCCGCCCGGCCGCTCGACGAGCGTCTCGCCGACGATCTTCTCGAGGGTGGCGATCTGCTGGCTCACCGCGGACTGCGTGTACCCGAGCCGCTGCGCCGCGCGGCCGAACGAGCCCTCGCGCGCGACCGCGTCGAGCGCGGCGAAGTGGCGCAGCTCCACACCGAGCCATTGATCAGGTACAGTGATCGTTGCCATGAAAACCTCGACTTGCCCTAATAGTACCTGCTCGGCACAATGATTCCCATGGTCATCGCCGTTCTCGTCTTCATTCTCGTCGTCGGGCCGCTGGCGCTCCTCTACGGGCGCGACTCCCGCGTCGACGACGCCGCGCGCCGCCGCCGCTACCTCGGCTGAGCCTCCGACCGGGCGCCGCGGAAACGGCTCTGGCCGGCTCCCGTACGCTGGACGCCGTGGATCGCATCGCGGGCGCGCCCGACCTCCGGCTCGGCGACGCCCTCGGCCCCTACCGGCTCGAATCCGTGCTCGGCGAGGGCGCCGTGGGAGTCGTGTTCGCCGCCACGCGACTCGGCGACGGCGAGGTCGTCGCGCTCAAGGTGCTGAAGCGTCTGCTCTCGGGCAACGAGGTCTATCGGCAGCGTTTCGTCCGGGAGGCGCGGGTGGCGCAGGAGGTCCGCCACCGCCATCTCGTGCCGATCCTCGACCTCGGCGAGGCGTCCGGGTACCACTACCTCGCGGTTGCGTACGTGGAGGGCGGGTCGCTCGACGACGTGATCGAGACGCGCGGCACGCTGTCGGTCGACGACACCGTCCGGCTCGCCGCCGAGATCGCGGCCGCGCTCGACGCGCTCCACCGTGCGGGCATCGTGCACCGGGACGTGAAGCCGTCGAACGTGATGCTCGATCCAAGGGGCGGCGCGGCGGTGACGGACTTCGGCCTTGCGAAGGGTCCCGCGTACACCGTGCTGACGAAGCCGGGCCAGGTGATGGGGACGCTCGACTACATCGCACCGGAGCTGATCCGCGGGGAGGAGACGGGGCCCGCCGCCGACCTCTACGCGCTCGGGTGCATCGTGCACGAGTGCCTTGCCGGGACGCCGCCGTTCGGCGACCGCCGGCTGTTCGAGGTCGCGGCCGCGCATCTCGCCGACCCTCCACCCGACCTGTCGGCGCTGCGCGCGGACGTTCCCCGGCCGGTCGCGGAGGTCGTGCAGCGGGCGATGGCGAAGGACCCGTCGGAACGTCCGCGCACCGGAAGGGCGTTCGCGAACCTCCTGCGGGCCGCGACGGCGAGTTGAGCGTCCCGGCCCGCGCGCGCCGGCTCAGGTACCCGTCTTGCCGATCCGGTGGTGCCAGAAGCGCCACCAGTCGAACAGCCCGGCGTGGTTGGTCCCGCCTTCCCGTGCGGTGGCGAGCATGTCGCGGTGGTCGGGCTGACCGAGCCGCTCGTGCGTCCAGACGATGACCGCGTCGTCGCCGTCGAAGTAGCAGAACCGCTCGCCACCCGGCTTGGGCGGGTCGCCCGGGTGCACCCAGGGGCCCGCGCCGCCCCACCGCGTCCCGTCGCAGCGGCCTCCGCTCGACGCCACCCCGGCCGCGGTGCGCGCCGCCGTGTATGCGGCCGAGAGCGACCGAGCGTCGGGATACGTGGAGATCTGCCAGCGGTCGGGGGTCTTCCCGTCACCGCCGGGCGGCTGGGCGCAGACCGCCGTCTCGAGTGCTCCCGCCGCCGCCTGGTTCTGCTCCGCGCAGTCCTTCCAGAGCTGCTGCGGCACGAGGTTCTCGAGCGTGACGTCCGGATTCACGGCTGACGTGATCGCCGGGCTCGCAGAGGAGGGCGAGTCGCCCCGCGCCACGAAGTACGCGACCGCGGCGGCTGCCACTGCGGCGATCGACACGAGCAGCGCGGTCGCGATCCAGCTCGGCTGGCCGAGACGCCCGGATCGCGGTGGCTCGGCGGGCGCGGCGGGCGCCGTCCCCGCATCCACGCCGGCAGGCGGCGGGACGTGCCCGTCGGCGGCGAGGCCGGCTGCGGGAGGCGTGGGCGCGACCGGCGCCGGCTCGGGAGCCGCAGGTGGCTCGGTCGGCGGGGTGACCGCCGCGGCGGCCGACGGGGGGCCTTCCTCCGCGACGCTCTCCTCGACAGGCTCCTCGAAGGGCTGAGTGACGGGCGCGCGGCGCTGGAGGACGGCCATGTGCGCCGCGTTCAACAGGTCGGACGCCGTCTGGTACCGGTCGTCGCGGGCTTTCGCCATCCCTCGCGTGATCACGCGGTCGAGCTCCTTCGGGAGGTCCGGCCGCACGTCCGTCAGCCGGGGCGGAGGCGTCGAGAGGTGGGCATGCATGACCGCCACCTCCGCGTCCCGGTCGAACGGCGGGCGGCCGGCGAGGCACTCGTACAGCACGCACGCAAGCGCGTAGACGTCGGTGCGGCCGTCCAGGCCGAGCCCTTCGATCTGCTCCGGCGCCGAGTACTCGACCGTGCCGATGAACATGCCGGTCTGCGTGAGGTCGGGCGCGGTCGTGTGCTTCGCCACGCCGAAGTCCGTGAGGTAGACGTGCTCGGAGGGCTCCGCGACGAGGATGTTCGACGGCTTCACGTCACGATGGATCAAGTCCTTGTCGTGGGCTGCGTCGAGGGCCGCGGCGACCTGCTCGAGCATGAACATCGTCCGGCCGACGCTGAGCTGGCCGTCCCGCTTGAGCAGGGCCCGGAGGTCGGACCCGGCGACATAGCGCATCGCGATGTAGAGCAGCCCCTCGGAGTCGCCGTCCTCGATCTCGCCCGCGTCGTAGATCGGGATCACGTTCGGGTGGTCGAGGTCTGCTGCCCGCTGCGACTCGCGGACGAAGCGCTCCCGGTAGCTCTCGTCGTGCGCGATGGGGCTCGCGAGTACCTTGAGCGCGACCTTGCGGCCGAGCCGGACGTGCTCCGCCAGATACACGACGCTCATGCCGCCCCGGCCGAGCAGCGACTCGACGCGGTAGCCCGCGAAGACCGTTCCGATCCGGGTTGTCTCGCTCACGCTCACGTACCTTCCCGACGGCGGGCCAACCCCCAGTCTTCCACACCGTCCGCGCCGATCCTATGGCGCCAGTCCCTAGACTGGGCGGCCTCGTGACCTCCCTCGGCGACGAGCTGCGTCCCGTCACGGCGCTGTTCGCGGACGTCGTCGGCTCGACGGCGCTCGCCGAGCGGCTCGCGCCCGACGAGGCCAAGGCGCTGATCGGCGAGTGCGTCAACCAGATGAGCCGCGCGGTGCACGAGTTCGGGGGCAGCGTGCAGGCGTACATGGGAGACGGCATCTGCGCGTACTACGGCGTGCCGACCGCGCGAGAGGACGATCCCGAGCGTGCCGCCCGCACCGCGCTCCGCATCATCGAGGTGGTGCGCGACTACGCGCGGGACGTGGAGCAGGCGTGGGGAATCGAGGGCTTCGACGTGCGCGTCGGGATCAACACGGGGCAGGCTGCGGTCGGCCTCGTGGGCGCGGTGGACGAGCAGACGGTCGCGTTCGGCGACACCGTGAACGTCGCGGCGAGGCTGCAGTCGATCGCGGCACCGGGGACGATCGCCGTCGGCGGCGAGGCTGCCCGGAGGCTCGCGCACCGCTTCGTCCTCGAGCCGGTCGGTGAGCTCGCGATCCGCGGACGTGCAAAAGAGGTCGAGGTCCTCCAGCTCGTGCGGCCGAGAGTCGACCGGCACGAGCGGACGCGCCTCCCGATCGTCGACCGCGCGGCCGAGGTCGCCCGCCTGCACGAGGCCGCACGCGAGCTCGCGGCCGGGCGCGGCCAAATCCTGCTGCTCGTCGGCGAGGCCGGCATCGGCAAGACGCGCCTGCTCGAGGAACTGCGCGGGATCGTCGCCGACGGCGCGGTGTGGCTCGAGGGTCATTGCCGGTCGTATGGCGGCCTGCCGTTGTGGGCCTTCGAGGAGATGCTGCGCGGCTGGCTCGGCGTCGCGGACGAGGAGCCCGAGATCGCGACGCGCACGAAAGCCCGGGCGAGGCTCGGCGCGGCGCTCGGAGACAGGCTTCCCGACGTGCTCGGGCGTCTGGGCGTGCTGCTCCGGATGCGCCTCGACCCGGAGCAGGCTCCGGCAGACGACTCGCCCGAGGGCGTCCGGCAGGCGTTCGTCGCCTGGATCGAGGCGCTCGCGGGCTCCGAGCCGGTGGTCGTCGCGCTCGAGGACCTCCAGTGGGCGTCCCCGGCTGCGCGCGAGCTCGCAGAGCGCCTGCTCGACCTCACCGACCGCGCGGCGGTGCTGCTCGTCGCGACGATGCGCCCCGACGCTGCCTCGGAGGCGGCGGGATTCAGGCTGCGCGCGCTCGGGGGCTTCGCGCACCGGACGACCGAGCTGCGTCTCGGGCCGCTGTCCGAGGAGCACGCGGCGGCACTCGCACGTGCACTCGCCCCCGGCGTGCTCGACGAGGAGACGGTCGCGTCGGTGGTCGAGCGCAGCGAGGGGAATCCGCTGTTCGTCGAGGAGCTCGTGCGGCTGCTGCTCGAGGGCGGCGCGATGCGGCGGCGGCGCACGTGGACGCTGACGGTGGGGGAGAGCATGTTGCCCGCGCGCCTCGAGAACCTCCTCGTGGCCCGCGTCGACTCCCTGCCCCCGGGCGCGCGTCGTCTCGCCCAGATCGCGGCCACCATCGGGCGGACGTTCGAGGTGCCGCTGCTCGAGCGGGTGGCGGGCGTGGAGACCGCCGACGCGCTGCTCGAGCTCGTGCGCGCGGACGTCGTCCGCGAGGTCCGCCGGTACCCGGAGCTCGTCTGCGAGTTCCGCCACGGGCTGCTGCACGAGGCGGCGCTCTCGACGCTGACCCAGGCCCGGCATCGGGAGGTCGCCGGCCAGGTCGGGGCGGCGCTCGAGGCACAGCTCGGCGAGCGGGCGCCCGACGAAGCCGAGCGGATCGCCCAGTACTACCTTCGCAGCACGCGGCTCGACCGGGCGGTCGCGTTTCTCGAGCAGGCGGCGGGTGCACGGGGCGTCGAGGCGAGCCATCGCGTCGAGCTCCTCCGAGCGGCCGCCCGCGCTGCGGCCCGGGCGGGTGACGACGACGCGGCTCGGCGGATCGAGGCACGACTCGTCCAACCCGACCAGCGCCTGTAGGTTTCTCCGCCGTGGACGTGCAGCGGGTCGGCGTCGTCGGGCTCGGCGCGATGGGCGCAGGCATCGCCCAGGTCGCAGCGGAGGCGGGGTTCGAGGTCGTCGGGCGCGAGGTCACGGCCGAGCTCGGCGAGGCGGCCGCGGGCAGGATCGCCCACTTCCTCACCCGCAAGGTCGAGAAAGGGCAGTACACCGAGGAGGAGCGGAACGCGGCGGTCGCGCGGCTCGAGACGACGACCGAGCTCGCTGCTCTGGCGGAGTGCGACCTCGTGATAGAGGCGATCGTCGAGGAGCTCGGTGCGAAGCGCGAGCTGTTCGCGGAGCTCGAGCGGACGTGTCGGCCCGACGCGGTGCTCGCGACGAACACGTCCGCGCTCTCCGTGACGGAGATCGCCGCCGTGACGTCCTCGCCCGAGCGCGTCGTGGGCATGCACTTCTTCAATCCCGCCCCGCTGATGCCGCTCGTCGAGGTCGTCCGTGCCGAGCGCTCGTCCGACGAGGCCGTC
>DASSUT010000180.1:0-16412 GCA_035706725.1 Gaiella sp.
CGAAAATGCCCGGACGCTCCTCGACCACCTCGCGCGTCGGGCCGCGATACACGGAGACGATGTCCGCCCACGGGATCACCGCGGCCACGAGGACGACCCAGGAGACCGCGTCGAACAGGCGCAGGAACCAGAACCCGAGGAGCGTCAGCGCGACGATCTTCGTCACGTTGAACGCGGCGCCGAGACCGGCGAGATCGAGCACGGCGGCGAGCGTGACGAGCACCAGCGCGGCCGCCAGGAGTCGCGGCGCGTCCCTCAGGGGAAGCATGAGCCAGGCCGGCGCGAACGCGGCCGGGATCAGGACGACCGCGATGAGCGCGAGGTCGAGGCGGTCCGGGATCGCGGGCAGCTCCTCCGCGACCGCATCCCACACGACGAGCCCGGCGATGACCGCCGCGAGCGCCGCGGCGCGGCGGCCGCTCAGTAGGGCGGCAGCTCGGCCCACCACGTGCCGAGCGTCTTGAACGCCTGCCAGAAGCGGGTCTTCGCGGGCTGCTCGTCGAGCGACTCGTCGATGTCGGGTGTCACGAGCGCCTCGATCGTCGGCGTGAATCGCTGTAGCTCGCCGAGCCGTTCCGCGTCGGGCGGCTCGGAGAGCGGGAAGTCGAGCATCTCCAGGAACGCCACGGTGTCGTCGCCCATCGCGACGAGCAGGCGCGGCTGCACGATGTGGATCTCGCGGGTCAGCCACCGACGAGCATCGGCAGTCTCCTCCGTCCCGAACTTCAGGCAGTTCGTGCCGTAGACCGCAAGCGGGTCGACTCCCAACCGCTGCAGCGACTTGAGGAGCGCCTGGCCCGACCGGCCGAAGAACGCGACCCCCTCGTGGATCTCGCTCTGCGTGGGGGAGTGCTTGAGGAGGAAGACGTCGCCGAGCGGGTGCCCGCTGCCGAGCACCGGGACGTGACGCTCGTCGGCGAGCGCGAGCAGCTCGTTCCAGAGCTCGTTGATCTCCTCGGTCGCGCGCCGAAGGTACCGCTCCTGGATCTCGTTGCCGTCCTGCCGCTTCGCGGCAACACGGCTAGGAGCACGATCTGGCCGGCCGGGGGACGATGCCATCGCCTCTCTCATTCGGGAGCGCCCGACGTGCTTCCTCTAGCGCGGCGACGGCGCGAGCCGTTCGCGCGCCTGGGCGACCCACTTGAGCGACTGGAGGTACGCGAGCGACTTCGGGCGGCGCAGCACCGTCGCCGTGCGCAGCGAGACGAGGAACTCCTCGGGCCCGTCGAACCGCCGCATGCGCAGCGCGCCTGTCCCTACGCCCTGGAGCACGTGCGCGTCCGAGCCCGCACCGGCGAGCAGCCCGTACTTGCTCGCGAACCGGAGCGCCTCGTCGTTGTAGGCGTCGAACAGGAGGCGCGCGTTGTAGACCTCGAGCACGTCGATGTCCGCGAGATGGCGATGCAAGGTCGCTGGCGCCGGGATCGCGTGCATCCGGTCGAACGGGTGGGGCACGTACACGACGCCCTCCTGGTCGCGGATCGCGGCCACGGTCTCGGCGAACGACATGCCGCGGGGGATCTCGCGCTCGAGGAAGAGCCCGATCACCTCCCCGTCGTGGTCGGTCTTCACCTCCTCGCCGGGGATCACGATCAGATCACGTCCGCGCGCGAGCTCTGCTGCCTCATGCGCCCCCGAGAACACGTTGTGGTCGGTCACGGCGATCGCCCCGAGGCCCTCCGCCTGCGCGTGGTCGAGGAGCGCGGCCGCCTCGATCGAGCAGTCGTGCGAGTGGCTCGTGTGCATGTGCAGGTCGGCGACGACCCACTCGCGGTCGGCGAGCGGCTCGGTGCCGTGACGGCGCGCCGGGCGCCGGCGGCGGGCGGCGTCCTCGTACAGCGTCTCGAGCCGCTCCGCCACGTCGTCGAAGCTCGCGCCGTCGACGGCGGCGCGGCGCGCTGCCGCATCTTGCGCGCGCGCGTCGGGATCTTCGGCGAGCCGGAGCAGCGACGCGGCGGCGAGCTCGGGCTGCGAGGCGAGCCCCGGCGGGTCGACGAGCGCGCATCCTGCCGCGCCGGCTTCGTCCCGAAGCCTGCGGAGACCCTCCGGCGAGGGAACCACGATCGCGGCGGAGCGGAGGAGCTCGGCGCGGGCGGCGCCCGTCACGGCGGTCCGCACGTGGATGCGATCGCGTAGGCGCACCGGGATCGTAGGGCGCGCGGCCAGGCGTGCGGTGCGGAGCAGGATCGCGTCCCAGCCCGGCAGGGACCGCAGCGCGCGCATCGCTGCGCGGACGACCGTGAGGCCTGCGGCAGACGTCTCGACCACGACGAGGTTCCGCTTCCGTGCGGGCCGGAAGACGTCGAGGTCGACTCCTGCCGAGACGACCGCGTACGTGCCGGGGAAGCGCCGGTCGGCACGCTGCGCGATGCTCTCGGCTGTCGCGACGAGCACGTCGATTCGGGACAGGAGGCGGTCGCGGTGCGTGCGTCGAGTAGGGAAGCCGAGCCGTTCGGGATCGACGAACGTCGCCGCGGTCGTGGTGTCCGACTCGAGCAGCGCGGCGTACGACAGCCCCGGCATCGCCGGGTCGAAGCCGTGCACGACGTCGAAGTCACCGAGCCGGAGCGCGGTCGCGACGCTCGCCCGCACGCCGACCGGGATGCCGACCGCCGTACGGGGCGAGACGCGCGCCGCGAGCGACAGCGCGACGACGCCCTCGAGCGTCCCCGCCTGCAGCGCGCGGCGTCCGGCGACGAGCTCGGACGAGCGGGATGTCGGCGCGAGCACGACGACCTCGTGACCGCGCACGCGCAATGCTGCGGCCACGCCCCCCACATGCTCGTTCGTCTCGTGGGGCACCGACCACGCATGGGGCGTCACCAGGCAGATGCGAAGCGCCACGCGGGCATCTTGCCTGCGAGCAGATGCCGTTGCGCCCGGCTCACGCCCGGCGCAACGGCACATCGCTGAAGCGGAGCTCCCGGCTACGCCGGCGTCCGGGTCTTCTACGCGGCGACCCGTTCGTTCAGGCCTTCGCAGCCGCCTTCGCCTTCGACACCGCGTTCTTGACGATGAAGCGCTCGATCTGCTCGTGCGCCTCGTCGTCGCGGATCTGCTGCGGAGGCGACTTCATCAGGTAGGCGCTCGGCGCCTCGAGGGCCCCGGAAATGCCGTTGTTGAGCGCGAGCTTCGCGAGCCGGACGGCGTCGATCACGATGCCGGCCGAGTTCGGCGAGTCCCAGACCTCGAGCTTGAGCTCGACGTTGAGCGGCACGTCGCCGAACGAGGACCCCTCCATCCGGATGTACGCCCACTTGCGGTCGGTCAGCCACGGCACGTAGTCGGAGGGGCCGACGTGCACGTTCGTGTCGCCGATGTCGTAGTCGAGCATCGAGGTGACCGCGTTCGTCTTCGAGATCTTCTTCGACTCGAGGCGCTCGCGCTCGAGCATGTTCAGGAAGTCGGAGTTGCCGCCGACGTTGAGCTGCATCGTCTTGTCGAGGTGGACGCCTCGGTCGCCGAACAGCGTGGTGAGCACGCGATGCGTGATCGTGGCGCCGACCTGCGACTTGATGTCGTCGCCGATGATCGGGACGCCGGCGTCGTCGAAGCGCTGCTGCCAGTACGGCTCGCGCGCAATGAAGACCGGCATGCAGTTCACCATCGCGACACCCGCCTCGAGGATCTGCTCGACGTACCACTTCGTCGCCATCTCGGAGCCGACGGGCAGGTAGTTCACGACGACGTCGGTGCCGGTCTCCTTGAGGATCCCCACCACGTCGTCGGTCGGTCCCTCGGCCTTCTCGACGACCTGCGAGAGGTACTTCCCGAGCCCGTCGTGCGTCATGCCGCGCGAGACCTTGACGCCGGTCTTCGGGACGTCGGCGAACTTGATCGTGTCGTTCGGGTGCGCCCACATCGCGTCGGCGAGGTCGACGCCGACCTTGCCCTTGACCACGTCGAAGGCGGCGGTGAACTCGATGTCGGAGACGTGGTAGCCGCCGAGGTTCACGTGCATGAGGCCCGGCACGGTGTCCTCGGGCGACGCGTCCTTGTAGTACTCGATTCCCTGAAGGAGCGAGTTCGCGCAGTTGCCTACGCCGATGATCGCGACCCGCACCTTGTCTTTCTGGCGCGCGCCGTTCTCGGAGCCGTTGGTCTCGGCCATGGTGTCCTTTCGGTCGGAGAGCGTCGGGACGCCGAGCCCGTTCGCGAGCGCGGCGAGGATGACGTCGTTCGCGTTCGTGCCGCTGCGGGCAGCGTCGGCGTGGATCTCGTCCTTGAGCTCGGGCGGCACGCGGAGGAGCAGGACGGGGCTGGAGCCTGCTAGCACTTTCCGTCGCCGTCCGCTCGGCGTGAATGGAACGCCCAGCTCCTGCGCGACGATGCCCACCGCGACGTCGTTGACGTTCGACCGTCTCCGAGCGGTCTCGCGCACGAGCGCTCCCTTCAACCGGGCCGGCATGCGAACCAGGATCGCTGTCCGTGGAGTTTTGCTAGCAGTCATACTGCTAGCAGCATAGCGCGTGACGGCGACGTCAGTTGATCTTGCAGAGACGGTCGCCGGCCAGGAGGGCGTGCTGCCTGGCATTGGCCGCCGCGTCGCGTTCCGCGTCGAACGACCCTGCGCCGGGCCCCTCCCACATGACGTCGGGTGCGACACCGGGGCCGATCACGGTGGCGCGGTACCGGCGGCCCGCGCCGGTGCCCCGACCGCCGTGGGGATAGAAGCCGTAACAGAACGTGCCGCGTGGATTGTGGGCGAGGAAGCTGTTCACACGCTTCCAGCCCGCGCCGTAGTCGGAGTCGAGGGCGTCCACGTACACGTTGCGCCCGTACGCGTCGAGCGGCACGCCGTAGCGGCTCGAGCGGAAGCCGAAGACCGGTAGTCCCTTGTACGTCAGACGGCCGTAGAGGTGCTCGAACCGGCGGTAGGACCAGTCCGTCCAGAGCTCGAGCTTCGGCAGGTCGCCCGACCAGTGTGCGAGCCGCAGCTCCCAGGCGGCCCGGTCGCCGGACGCGGCCGCACCGTAGTTCGGCAGCGTGCGCTGCCATGCCTGGACGGCCCAGTGGGTTCCGTCGGGCGCAGTGCACGCCGCGACGCGCCACGCGATCGGAGGGCCGCGATAGGGGCGGCAGACGTTCGGGCCGATCCCGCCGCCGAGCACGATCGTGAACGCGACCTGCGGTCTCGCGCGGTCCGGGGGCCTGGCATCGACCGCGCCCCACGCGACGACCGTTTTCGACTGCCCCGCCGAGCGAAACGTCACGAGCGCCTTTCCGGCTGCGTCCACACGGAGGGTGACGTTCGCGGCGTTCCGGCCGATCAGCTCGGATGCCAGGCCGACCGCCGGCAGAGCCGCCACGACGATCACGACACACGCGGTGAACGTGGCTCCGAACCGTGCAACAGGGCGTCCCATCGCGCCTCCGGCGTCGCTGAGGCCCCGTCATAGCACCCCGCTGCCGTGCGGACAACCCGCGCGGCTACGCCGCGGGGTCTGCGAGCTCGCGGAGCTGCCGCCGGACGAACAGGATGCGCTGCGCGACCGTGAGCCACGCGAGCGCCGCGAGCACGTAGATCGGCCACTGGAGCCAGCCCCACGGCGCGAAGAACAGGCCCACCGCGATCAGCACCACCCGCTCCACGCGAGAGCCGAAGCCGACGTCGCCGCGGAGACCGAGGGCCTCCGCCCGCGCACGCGTGTACGACACGAGGAACGAGCCGATCACCGCGGCGAACGCGGCCATCAGGGCCACCTCGTTCGAGTCGCGCATGAACGAGAGCCCGATCACGGCGAGCATCGCCGCCTCCCCGACGCGGTCGAACGTCGAGTCGAGGAACGCGCCGAACACCGTTCCCTTGCTCGCCGCCCGCGCGAGCGCGCCGTCGAGGATGTCGAGGATCGACCCGACGACGAACAGCGCTCCCCCGAGCCAGAAGAAGACGAACTCGTTGCGCGCCTCGAAGCCCACGAGCACGGCGCCCGCCAGGCAGAGCGCCACGCCCGCGAGCGTGAGCATGTCAGGCGTGAGCTTCGTCTTCGCGACGCCGCGCATCGAGCGCCGCAGGATCTCGCGCGCCGCCTGCGTGTACTCCTGCTTGACGCGGTCGAGCTGGTTGACCCCGGCGCCCCGCCGGGGCCCGTTCTCGGGCGGCGAAGACGGCCTGGGCGCGCTCCGGACGTCGCTCCGGGCGCCCGAGGAGCCACCGTCGTCCCGTGGCCCCGCGGGCTCGGTGCGACTCACAGCCTCGGGACGAACTGCCGGATCCGGCGGCGGAAGAGGACGAGCGCCGTCAGGAGCGCGAGCGTGAAGCCCGCGGCGCAGTCGAGCCAGAAGTGGTTGCCCGTCGCCATCACCGCGAACGTGACCCAGGCGGGCCACAGGAGCCAGAGGGACTTTGCGACGCGCGAGCGGCACACCGACGCCATCACCACGCCGACGATCAGCGCGTCGGTCGCGTGGAGGCTGGGCATCGCCGCGTACGGGTTGGCGGCGAACGTCACGAGCTCGCTCTGCTGGTTGACCGAGCCGAGCTGCGCGAGGGTGTCCGAGAAGCCCCACTCGGGGAACATCCTCGGGGGGGCCGTCGGCATCACGACGTACACGATCAGGCCGAACACGTTCGCGAGGATCAGCCAGTTGCGGAAGTCTGCGAATCGCTCGTGGTGGCGGAAGTAGACCCAGAGCAGGGTCGCGCCGACCACCGCGAACTGCGACAGCCAGTACGTGTAGTTCGTGGCGGCGACGAGCACGCTCGAGCGCTCCACGAAGTCCTGCACGGTCGGCTCGATGAACATCCGCAGTCGATGCTCGGTCTCGATCACGAGGGTGCCGTTCCAGAAGGCTTCGCCCACGCCGCGATCGGCCGCGCCACGCGCCGCCTGATACGCCACGTAGAAGCCCAGCCACACCGCGATCTGGACGAGCAGATGCGCCCAACCACGCGGCAGCCGGCGTGCCTCCGCGTACCCGGTCACAGGTCCGAGTCTATCGCGGCCACATGATTGTCCGACGGGTTGTCCGCGTGGCAGGATCCTCCGGTCGAGCGACACCGGAGGACGGCGATGGACGGGGTGACGATCAGGCACGACGACGAGCTCGAGCGCGCCTACGGGAAGTGGGTGCTCGTGCGGAGGTCGCTGGACATCGACTCGTTCGGCATCAACGCGGTCGAGCTGCCGCCCGGGGAGTCGATCCCGGAGCACGACGAGACCGGGCGCATGCACGAGGAGGTGTTCCTCGTGCTCGACGGGAGCGCGACGCTCGTCGTGGACGGCGTCGACCACCCCCTGCGGAAAGGCTCGTTCGCCCGGCTCGTGCCCGAGCGACGGCGCACCGTGCGAAACGACTCGGACGCCGTCGCGAGGGTCCTCATCGTCTCCGCGCCCGTCTCGAGCGGCTACGAGCCGCTCGAGTGGGCCTGAGAGCGAGCGCCGGCGTCCGACTTCGGCCGGGGTCCGCGCTCTTCAACCGGGGACGTTCGAGGCGACGATCGTCTTGACGTATTGCGCACGCTCGTAGGCGCGCGAGTCGCCGCACGCGATCTGGCTCAGCCGCCCGCGGGCCTCGTCGAGCGTCAGCTCGTGCTCGTCGAGCCACGCGGCGAGGCCCTGTCGCGCCTCGAGCAGGCGGCCCGGGCCCTCCAGCAGAAGCGCCGACGCCATCATCACGGCGTCTGCGCCGGCGAGGATCGCCTTCACCGCGTCCTCTGCCGTGTGCACGCCACCTGTCGCCGCGAGGCTCGCTTCGACACGGCCACGGAGAATCGCGAGCCAGCGGAGCCTGAGCTTGAGCTCCTCGCGGCGCGACAGGTCGAGATCGGGCGACACCTCGAGCGTCGCGAGGTCGACGTCGGGCTGTACGAACCGGTTGAACAGCACGAGACCGTCGACCCGTGCGTCCGCGAAGCGGTGCGCGACGTTCGCGAACGCCGTGTAGAACGGCGAGACCTTGACCGCGATCGGCACGGAGACCACGTTTCGGATCGCGTGCACGAGTCGCAGGGTTCGCTCCTCGACGCCTCCGCCCGAGACGTTGGGATCGGTCTCGACCGAGTAGACGTTCAGCTCGATCCCTGCGGCCCCGGCCTCCTGCAGGAGCTCGGCCGCCCGCGTCCAGCCGCCGGGCGTGCTGCCGTTCAGGCTCGCGAGCACGGGAATCTCCAGCTCGCGCGTGGCGTCGCGGACGAGGTCCAGGTAGGCGTTCAGGTGCTCGTGGTCGACCGTCTCCATGTACGCGGCTGCCGCCCCCGGATGGTCATCGAGCGACCACAGGAGGTCTGCGGCACGCGCGTCGCCGTTCGTGATCTCCTCCTCGAACAGCGAGGGGAGCACGACCGCGCCGGCGCCCATCTCGGCGAGCAGCCGCAACGACGAGAGGTCGCCGGTGAGGGGAGACGAGGAAGCGACCAGAGGGCTCTCGAGCGTCAGCCCGAGATACGTGGTGGTGAGGTCCGCGGACATCGCTCCTCCTTCGTCTCGGTGCCTCGAGCGTGCCTCCCGTGGACGGCGCCCCGAATCGGTGGAGATGCCGATCCGCGCTGCGGGTTAGCCGCCGATGTACGACATCTCGATGCGCGGCAGGTCGGCGGTCTGCTCGCTGCGGATCTCCGAGTAGCGGTCGGCGCGGTGTGTCCAGACGCCCGAGACCGCCTCGAGGAGCCCGTCGTCGGTCACCCCGCCGCGCAGGAGCGCCCGCAGGTCGGTCCCGCGGACCGCGAAGAGACAGGTGTAGAGCTTGCCCTCGGCGGAGATCCGTGCTCGGGTGCAGTCGCCGCAGAACGGCTGCGTGACCGACGCGATCACGCCGATCTCGCCCGCCCCGTCCCGATAGCGGAATCGCTGCGCGACTTCGCCCCGGTACGCAGCCTCGACGGGCTCGAGCGGGAAGACCGCGTCGATCCGTTCGACGATCTCGGCCGCCGGGACGACGTCGTCGAGTCGCCAGCCGTTGGTCGCGCCGACGTCCATGTACTCGATGAAGCGCAGGCTGTGGCCCGTTCCCCGGAAGCGGCGCGCCATGTCCACGACTCCCTCGTCGTTGACGCCGCGCTTGACGACCGCGTTCACCTTGACGGGCAGTCCGGCCGAGGCGGCGGCGTCGATGCCCTCGAGCACGCGGGTGACCGGGAAGTCGACGTCGTTCATCGCGCGGAACGTCGCGTCGTCGAGCGAGTCCAGGCTGACGTTCACGCGGTCGAGGCCGGCGTCGCGCAGCGCCTCGGCCTTCCGCGCGAGCAGCGACGCGTTCGTCGTCAGCGTCAGGTCCAGACCCTCGATCGTGTCGAGCCGCGCCACGAGCTGCTCGATCTCCTTCCGGAGCAGCGGCTCGCCGCCCGTGAGCCGGATCTTCTCGACGCCGAGCTCCGCGAACACCCGCGCGACGCGCTCGAGCTCCTCGAAGGAGAGCAGCTCCTTCCGGTCCATGAATCGGTAGTCGTGCCCGAACACCGACTTGGGCATGCAGTACATGCACCGGAAGTTGCACCGGTCGGTGACCGAGATGCGGAGGTCGCGGACGGGGCGTCCGAGGGTGTCGGTGGGCGCCACACCTCAAGCGTACGGGCCCGCCGCGATCCGGCGGGCCCGCACCGGGTCGCTCACGCCGTACGGGCGCCCTGACGGAGGCGCATCACAGACGCTCCGGCGACGAGGAAGACGAGCCCGAGCGTCGCCGCCGAGCCGATTCCGGCGTCGATCCAGTCGAAGCTGTCGCCCGCCGTCGGCTGCGTGAGCGGAGCGCTGCCCGGCAGCCGGCGACCGGCGCGATCGTCAGGTCGCGCTGCGCTTTCCGCGGCCACCCAGTCGTTCGTCAACGCGACGGCCCCGGGCCCGCGCATGGTGCGATCGTCCGGGCGCGTCGCCGCGTCCGTGACACCGGCGACGACGAGCGCCGCCACGACGAGCGCCGCGACGATAGCGACGCTCTTCAGGTTCCGATCCAGCATGGCGTCTCCTTCGCTCGGTGACTGCCCTCGGCAGTCGGTGTGGGGCCACGATGGGCCGCGAGGGTTGCGAATCGGCTGCAAACGAGCGACAGTCGGTTGCACCGTGCGCCGAGCGGCGCGTTCGACGGAGTCGGTGCCGGGAAGGGGCAGACACGAGCGGCATGGAGTTTCGGATCCTCGGCCCCCTCGACGTCGTCGAAGACCGACGGAGCCTCGATCTCGGCGGGCCCAAGCAGCGGGCGCTGCTCGCCGCCTTGCTCCTGCGGGCGAACGAGGTCGTCTCGCAGGACAGGCTGATCGACGACCTCTGGGGCGAGGCGCCGCCTGCGACCGCAGGCAAGACGCTCCAGGCGTACGTTTCGCGGCTCCGGAAGGCGCTTGCGGACCCGGACGGGGAGCGACCGACCGTACGGCTCGAGACCCGGGGGCGCGGCTACGTCCTGCGCATCCCGCCCGACTCCCTCGATGCGGTCGGCTTCGAGCGTCTGCTCACCGAGGGGCGCCAGGCGCTCGCACGGGACGACGCGAAGCACGCGGCGGAGCTGCTCCGCGCGGCGCTCGACCTCTGGCGGGGCCCGGCGCTCGCCGACCTCGCCTACGAGTCGTTCGCACAGCCCGAGGTCGCCCGCCTCGAGGAGCTCCGCCTGACGGCGTTCGAGGAGCGGATCGACGCCGATCTCACCCTCGGCCGCGAGGACGAGGTGATCGGCGAGCTCGAGAGGCTCGTCGAGCGGCATCCGCTCCGCGAACGGCTGCGCGGACAGCTGATGCTGGCGCTCTACCGCGCCGGTCGCCAGGCGCAAGCGCTCCAGGTGTACGAGGATGGCCGCCAGCGGCTTGCGACGGAGCTCGGCCTCGAGCCGGGCGGGGCGCTGACGCGCCTCGAGCGTCAGATCCTCGACCAGGACCCGGAGCTCGGAGGGTCGTCACGACGGGTCCGTCCGGCAATCGTGCCCGCGTCTGCCTGGCGCCACCCGGTGCGCGTCGCGGTCGCCGGCGCGGTGGTGCTCGCCGTCGCGATCGGGCTCGCGGCGTGGCGGCTCGCCGCCGGCGAGGCGGGGCAGGGGACCGCCGGCGCGATCGCGCTGGACGCCGACAGCGGCGCGCTGCGCAAGACGATCTCCTTCGGTACCGCTCCCTCGAACGTCGCCGTCGGCGAGGGGAGCGTCTGGGTGCTGGACGGCGACGACCAGACCGTGACGCAGATCGACCCCGAGACGAACGAGGTCGTTCGCGTCCTCGGCACCTCGTCGCGGCCGACCGACATCGGCGCCGGCGCCGGGGCGGTGTGGATCGGCAACGGCGGGAGCGACGACCTCAGCGACATGCCGCGGAGCGTCTCCCGGATCGATCCGGCATCCGGTGTCGTCGGCGACACGATCGACCTCCCGCCCCCGGTCGGAGGGAACCTCAGCGGCATCGGCGGCTTCAGCCGGCAGAAGCTGGCGGTGACGCCGGAAGCCGTCTGGGTGATCAATCCCGACCAGTCGGTCTCGCGGATCGACCCGCGGACGAACCGCGTCGTCGCACGTGTGAAGGCGAAGGCGCAGGTGATCGCCGCGGGTGAGGGCGACGTCTGGATCGGACAGGAGGGCGGGATCGCGGAGGTCGATACCGCAACGAACGTCGTGTCGCGACAGATCGCGCTCGGCGAGAACACCCCCAGCGGCCTTGCAGTGGGGGCCGGCTCCGTGTGGGCGGCGGACCCCTTCGACGGGAGCATCTGGCGGATTCCCCGCGAGCGGCCGGCGGGCAAGCGGCGTATCCCCCTGGCGAGGTGGGTGAACGTCGTGGCGTTCGGCGCGGGCAGCGTGTGGGCGACGAACGAGATCGCCGACGAGGTCTACCGCATCGATCCGCGGACGAACGCCGCCCGGGTCGTCGTGCGCACGGCGTCCCCCCGTGGCGTCGCCGCAGGCGACGGCCGCGCTTGGGTCGTCAACGCGAGTCCGCCCTCTCGGGACGCCGCGCTTCCTTCGCCGGCGTGCAGCGCGGTCTTCTCCCGCAGCGACGAACCGCCGCGATTCCTGCTCGTCTCGGACCTCCCGCTCCAGGGCGAGTCCCGTCCAATCACGCGGGCGATCGCGGACGGCGTGCGTCACGTCCTACAGCAGCGCGGCTTCGAGGCGGGCGGCTACACGGTCGGCTTCCAGTCCTGCGATTCCTCGACGGCGCAATCCGGGGGCTCCGACTTCTTCCGGTGCGGGTCGCTGGCGAAGGCGTACGCGCGGAACCTCCGTGTCATCGGGATCGTCGGGTCGTTCGCGTCCCCGTGCTCGTACGTGCAGATTCCGGTGACCAACGAGGCTGCCGAGGGCCCGCTCGCGATGCTCAGCCCGTCGAACACCTACCAGGGGTTGACCGAGGACGAGGAGCTCTACCCGACCGGCCTCCGGAACTACGTCCGCATCGCGGGCGACGAGCATCTCCAGGCGGTCGCCCACGCCGAGCTGGCGAAGCAGCTCGGTGCGCGCCGCGTCACGGTGCTCTCGCCCCTGGGCGAGACCCCCTATCCCCGGTTCGCGAGCGATTTCCGAACCGCGGGCCGACGGCTCGGCCTGGACGTCGTGTCACTCCGGTACGACCCCGCCGCGAAGGACTTCACGCCGTTCGCCCGCTTGGTCGCACGGGCCCTGCCCGACGCCTTGATCGTCGCGGACAACCTCTATTCGTATTCGGGGCCGCTCATTCGGGCGCTGCGCGCCGCCGCCGGGCCGAAGCCGGCGATTTTCGCGCCGGACGGCTTCGCCGGGCTCTACGACGGTCTCGTAACGCTCGCCGGGCCCGCGGCGAAGGGGATGTACATCAGCCAGTACGGCTTCGCCAACGAGAGCCTGCCGCCGCGCGGCCGGGAGTTCCTCGAGAGCTTTGCGAGCGGGCGTCCCAGCGGGGTCGGCCCCGACTACGGCGCGGCATACGGAGCGCAGGCGGCGGAGATCTTCTTCGATGCGCTCGCCCGCTCCGACGGAACGCGCGCGTCGGTGACGCGCGAGCTCTTCCGAACGCGTGTGACCGACGGCATCCTCGGCGACATCCGCTTCGACCGGAACGGCGACCTCGTGGACTCGCCGTTCACGTTCGTCCGCATGGTCGGCGACCGGTCGGGCAAGGCGGGCCTGCATCCGGAGGTCGATCGGGTCGTCCTGGCCCGGTCGGCGCGCCTCCGCGAGCGCCGCTGACACCGCCTGCCGCACCAGCCGGATAGCGTTGCCCGGTGCCGCGCGCCGGAGCTCCGATTCTTGCGTTGGTCGCGGTCACCGCGATCTGGGGCTACACGTTCGTCCCGGTCCAGAAGGCGGTCGCGGTCTACCCGCTGTTCGCGTTCCTCGCGGTCCGCTTCGCGATCTCGGCGGCCGCGCTGGCGCCCTTCGCCCTGGGACCGCTCCGTGCCCTCCCGCCCCGCGGGTGGGCGGCGGGGCTCGGTGCGGGGACGCTCCTCGCCCTCGCCTACGGGCTCCAGACGGCGGGGCTCGAGCTCACGACCGTCACGAGCACGGGCTTCATCACGGGGCTCTACGTCGTCTTCACGCCCCTCATCGCGCTCGCCGCGTTCCGGACGCCCGTGCCCGCACCCCTTTGGGTCGGCGTCGTCCTCTCGCTCTCGGGGCTCCTCCTCCTGAGCGGCGCCCCGGGCGGCTCGTGGGCCGGCAACCTTCTCGTCCTCGGGAACGCCGTCGCGCAGTCGCTCCAGATCGTCGCGATGGAGCGGTACGCGCCTCGGTACGACGCCCGCGCGTTGACCGTCCTCCAGATGAGCGTCGCATTCGCCGGCTTCACCGTCGTCGCGGTCGCGGCCGGCCAGATCGAGGCGCCGCCCGACGCGCACACCTGGTACGCCGTCGTCGTCACGGGAGTGTTCGCCGGTGCGCTCGGCTACCTCGTGGCCACGTGGGTCCAGTCGAAGACGACCGCAGCCCGCGCGGCGCTCGTGTTCACGCTCGAGGCGCCGTTCGCCGCACTGTTCGGCGTCCTCCTCCTCTCGGAGAGGCTCGGCTGGGCGGGCTGGCTCGGCTGCGCGGTGATGCTTTCGGGGATCCTGCTCGCCGAGCCCGCCGCCTCCTCGGTCCTGCGTCGGCTGGTTCCGGCGCGCTCCTAGAGGCTTGATGCCGGTTGCAAGCACGCACGGATGGGGGCCTGCGCGCGGCGCATCGCCGCCGTCTCGGTTGGCATGCAGGCGTCCAGCCTGCACGCCGCCCGAGCCGACGCCGCTGCTTGGCGCATGCCCTCCCCGCGCGCACCTCCAACCCACATCAAGCCTCTAGTGGTCTCTCGGGGAGACCACTAGTGGACGCAGTCGCGCTCGCGTTCGCGTCGGCGGCGCTCTTCGGGGCGATGCCCGTCGCCGTGCGGTTCGCGCTCGTGCCGCCGCTCGTCCCGGCGGCGGTCGGCGCGCTGTTGATGCAGATCGCGACCTTCCTCCTGTTGTGCGTGGCCGCGGCCGTCCAGGGCGGGGTCACGCTCCACGGCCTGCTGCCGTTCCTGCTCGCGGGAGCGATCGCACCCGGGCTCTCGAATCTCTTCATCACCGTCGCGATCCGGGAGGCGGGCTCCTCGAGGGCCTCGGTCGCGTTCGGAGTGGCGCCGCTCTTCGCGGTGACGATCGCGGTCCTCGCGTTCGGCGAGCGGCCCGGCGCGGCGGTGCTCGTGGGGGCGCTGCTCGTCGTCCTGGGTGGGATCGCGCTCGCGCTCGAGCCGGAGCGACCACAGCACGTGCGGAGCATCGGGATCGTCCTCGCGCTGGTCGGGGCGGCGCTGTTCGCGCTCCGCGACAACCTCGTCCGGCACGAGTCGCTGGAGACCGACGTCCCTTCGATGACCGCCGGCGCGGCGATGCTCGCCGCGAGCCTCGTCGTCACGGCGTCGTTCGTGGCCGCCCGGCGGAACCGCGTCGCCTGGCCGCCGGCGGTCGTCGGGCGCTGGCTCCTGCCCGGGGCGCTCGTGGGGCTCTCGTACGTCGCGCTCTTCGAGGCGTTCTACCGGGGCACCGTGTCGGTCGTCACCCCGATCGTCGCGACGGAGTCGCTGTTCGGCGTCCTTTTCTCCGTGCTGCTCCTCCATCGCTCCGAACGCGTCGGGACGCGAGTCGTCCTCGGAGCAGCGCTCGTGGTCAGCGGCGGCGCCCTGATCGCGGTCGTCCGCTGACCAGGGCTCTACCGCTCCGCCAATGCGAACTCGACGCGGCGCCGAAAGCTCGGAGGGTCGATCGCCGGAAAGCGGTAGAGCTCGGGCTCGATCTCCGCGAAGAGCTCGCGCAGGCGGTCGCGCTCGACGAGGCCGCGCGCGAGCATCTCGGAGACGTCGCCGAGGTCGCGGTCGTGCCCGCGCTCGAGCTTCGCGAGCGCTTGGGCGTACAGGTCGTAGTGGAGGAAGCGCACCGATCCCTCCCGGGTTATCGACGGGCTGCGTTCCGTCCAGCCCTCGGGCACGGGCACGAAGTCCGCCGGGGAGGCAAGCTCGACGTTCACTTCGAGCTCGTCCTTGATCGCGGGAAGCGCGCGGAGCAGCCCGTCGGCGCTCGCGGCATCGGCGAGCGTGATGTCGATGGCGACGGTCGATGCGCGCCAGCCCTCGAGCACAGCAGTCGCGCCGCCGACGAGATAGACGGTGTGCTCGCCGCGCGCCGCAAGGCCGAGGGCGCGTATGAAGGCGCGCACGCGATCGGCGTCTACGGGGCGACGCATTCGGCGGCCCGCTCGAAGCTCACGAGACGCCGGATCAGCGTGTTGTAGCGCCCGTGCGCGGAGTCCGGGTCGTCTTTCGAGAGGAGCTCGTACAGGCGGTGGTCGGCGTTGTCGAACGGGTGAGCGACGTCGTATCCCGCGGCCGTGAGACGCCCCGCGCCGATCGAGACGAGGAGCGCGGCGATCGACTCGCGCCGGTCGCGGAGGTCGGCGAGACCCTGTTCGACGAGCTCGGCTCCCGGAAGCGCGCTCTCCGTCATCGGCTCATCGTAGGTCGGGGGAGGACGGCGCGGGATATCGCCACACGTCCGTGGGGCCGAACGCGGTCTCGATCCGCTCCGCTGGCACCGCGCCGAGCTTCTCGGCGACACGCTGCGAGCGGACGTTGTCGGAAGCTCAGCGACACGAGGGCTCGCTTCCGCGCGTCGCGTGCCACCAGTCCTTGACGGCCTTCGCCGCTTCGGTCGCGAGCCCGTGCCCCCACGCGCGCGACACGAGCAGACCGCGTCCGATCAGGTTGCCGTCCAGCTCGACGACGAACTGGCCGCCCGTTTAGCTCCCATCGGTCCTCCATCGGTCGAGGACCGCGTTCGCGTCGTTGCACCGGGCCGTCGCAGGACGACCTACCCGTGGGAAGCGAGCGGGCACCACGAATTTGATATTATCTCACTCAGATTTTCCATCTGAACCGCATTAGGGAAGGAGCACGACGCAATGGCGAAGACCATCGGCATCGACCTCGGGACGACCAACTCGTGTATGGCCGTGCTCGAGGGCGGCGAGCCGACCGTGATCCCGAACGCGGAGGGCGGGCGCACCACGCCGTCCGTCGTCGC
>DASSUT010000181.1:0-12465 GCA_035706725.1 Gaiella sp.
CGCGAGCTCGGCGTCGCGCTCGAGAAGGACGCTTGCGTCGGTCGTCGCAACCGCCATCGCCGCATCGTGACGAACGGCGGGCGGTCTGACAAATGCCCGCCCTCGGGGCGGCGCTACGATCGCAGCGCGAGCGAAGCGAAGGAGCGTGGAGATGGCAATAGTCGAGGCGAACCCGAATCTCGGAGCGCAGATCGTCGCGGACGCGAAGGAGTACGTCCTCTACTCCTGGTCGGTGCAGAGCCAGATCGACCCGATCCCGGTGGCGGGGGCGCAGGGGCGCCACTTCTGGGACTACGACGGGAAGCGGTACCTCGACTTCGCCTCCCAGCTCGTCAACGTCTCGATCGGCCACCAGCACCCGAAGATCATCCAGGCGATCAAGGACCAGGCCGACCAGCTCTGCACGATCGGCCCGCCGCTCGCCAACGAGTCCCGGTCGGCGCTCGGCCGGCTGCTCGCAGAGGTCACGCCCGGCGACCTCTCGGTGTCGTTCTTCACGAACGGCGGCGCCGAGGCGAACGAGAACGCGGTCAAGCTCGCCCGGCTCGCGACGGGGCGCCACAAGATCATCGCGCGCTACCGCTCCTACCACGGCGCGACGAACGGCGCGGTGACGCTCACCGGCGATCCTCGCCGCTGGGCGGTGGAGCCGGGGATGCCCGGGGTCGTGCGGATGTTCGACCCGTACACGTACCGGTGCCCTGCGGGTCACCCCGACCCGTGCCCGGTGTGCACGGGAGCGCCGCACCTCCAGGAGATCCTGGAGTACGAGGGCGCGCACACGGTCGCGGCGGTGATCCTCGAGACGGTGACCGGGACGAACGGGATCATCCCGCCGCCGGACGGGTACCTCCAGGCGATCAGGGAGGTCTGCGACCGCCACGGCATCCTTCTGATCCTCGACGAGGTGATGGCGGGCTTCGGCCGCACGGGCCGCTGGTTCGCGTGCGAGCACTGGGACGTCGTCCCGGACATCCTCACGGTCGCGAAGGGCATCAACTCGGGCTATGTCCCGCTCGGCGCGATGATCGCGCGCGGCGAGATCGTCGACACCATCCGCGACCGCTTCTTCCCGGGCGGCCTGACGTACGCGGGACATCCGCTCGCGTGCGCCTCGGCGGTCGCGTCGATCGAGGCCTTCCAGGAGGAAGGCGTGGTCGAGAACGCCGCCGCGATGGGCGACTGGTTCGGCGACGCGCTCAGCGGCCTCGCCGAGCGCCACCCCTCGGTCGGCGACGTCCGCGGCCTCGGATGCTTCTGGGGACTCGAGCTCGTGAAGAACCGGGAGACGCGCGAGATGCTCGTGCCCTACAACGCGTCGGGCGAGGCGGGCGCGCCCGTCGGCCGGCTCGCGAAGGCAGCGCTCGAGCGCGGGCTCTACCTCATGACCCACTGGAACGTGGTCATGGTGGTGCCCCCGCTGACGATCACCCGCGAGGAGGCGGAGGAGGGCGTCGCGATCCTGGACGACGTGCTCGCGCTGGCGGACGAGCACTACACGGGCGAGTAGAGCGCCCCGCTACGCGAGAAACGCCGCGACCGCCGCACCGGTCTCCTCGAGCGCGTCCCACAGCACGGTGTGCCCGCCGGGCACCGTGACGACCTCGAGCAGGTCGCCGAGCGCTGCACGGTGCGCGTCGAGAAGGTGGTCGTACGTGATGTACGACTGCTCCCCGAGCACGAGCAGCGTCGGGATGCGGACCTCGTCGAACGGCGGGGGCGGGCTCGTCATCTCGCCGTACGCGGCGATCACCGCGGACTGGGTGTAGCGGTACCGCCAGAGGCCGTCGTCCTCGACGAGGTGGTGCTGGAGCTCCGCCTCGACGAGGTCGCGCGGCGCCCGGTGCAGCTGGCTTTCCTCGTACCGCCTGTCGATCGCCTCGTCGAAGCTCGCATAGCGTCGGTCGGGTCTTGCGTTCTCGGCGGCCCAGAGGGCGGCGTGCGACGCGATCAGGAGCGCCGGGTCGAGAAGCACGAGGCGCTCGATCTCGCCGGGACGTGACGCAGCGTGCTCGAACGCCAGCCGGCCTCCGTACGAGTGGCCCAGCCACGCACGTGCGGACGGCTCGACGGTGGCACGGATGGTCTCGAGCTGGTCGGCGATCCGCCACGGCGGCTCGCGCGGCGAGTCACCGTGCCCCAGGAGGTCGGGGGCGATCACCCGGTATCGCGGCGCGAGACGCTCCGCGAGCGACTCGAAGTGCCCGCCCCACGAGGTCACGCCGTGGAGACAGACGACCGCGGGGGCGCTCTCGTCGCCGTAGGCGCGAACCGCGAGCCTTCTCGCCGGGACGTCGGTCACGGGCTCGGCCCAGCCCCCGACATGGGGGCGCGAGACCCCCTGGAGTCACCGTAGCCCCAAAGGTACGACAGGTGTGTGCCCGATTCGTGCCGTCTCTGCGCCGGACGCGGGGCGGCGGCGGCGAGGGTCATGCCTGGCCGTCGAGCGTGTCGAGCGAGTCCGGCACCATCTCGGTCCGTCGCGTCCCCTGCTCCTTGACGAGCGACCAGATCACGGTTCCGTCCCGGTCGATGAGGAACGTGCCGCGTAGGGGCGCGCCGGTCTCGTCGTCGAAGACCCCGTAGGTCTTCGAGACGACCCCGTGACCCCAGAAGTCGGAGGCGAACGTGTACTCGGCCCCGAGCTCGCGCTTCCAGGCCTGGCGCGCCGCAGCGGCGTCGCACGACACGAACACGATCTCCGTGTTCGCGTTGCGGAACGACTCGAGGTTCTCCTGCAGGTCCTGCGCCTCCTCCGCGCAGACCTCGGTGAACGCGAACGGGTGGAACACGAGCAGGACGTTCGCCCGGCCGAGGAAGTCGGAGAGGCGCACGCGCGGCCGTCCCGGCGCCTCCTCGAGGTCGAACTCAGGCGCCTTGTCACCCGTCCCGATCGCCACGACTCGCCTCCTCCGCCTCCTCGCCGACTTCGCGCGGACGATAGTACGTCCGACCCTGCACCCCTTCGGGAAGGTGATCCGCACGTGCAGCCTCCGGATCCTCGTGCGGAGAGACGTACCCGACGCCGTGCCCACGCTTGGCCGCGCCGCGGTAGTGCGAGTCCCGAAGCGCAGGCGGAGGAGGCTGGATCCCTTCGCGGCGCACGTCCTCGCGCGCCTGCCAGATCGCGCGCGCGACGGCGTTCGACTTCGGCGCCTCTGCGAGGTGGATCGCCGCCTGTGCGAGGTTGAGCTGCGCCTCGGGAAGCCCGACGTGCTCGAGCGCCTGCGCCGCCGCGACCGCGACGACGAGCGCGGTCGGGTCGGCGTCGCCGACGTCCTCGCTCGCCGCGATCACCATCCGCCGCGCGAGGAAGCGCGGGTCTTCCCCGCCCTCGAGCATGGCCGCGAGGTAGTACACGGCCGCGTCGGGGTCGCTGCCGCGCATGGACTTGATGAACGCCGACGTCAGGTCGTAGTGGCGGTCACCCTCGCGGTCGTAGCGGAGCGGCCGCTTCCGCGCGGCGTCCTCGACGTGCGCGATCGTCAGCGGATTGCCCTCCGCCGACGCCGTCTCCCACGCGAGCTCGAGCGTCTGGAGCGCCGTCCGGGCGTCGCCGCCGGCACGGCGCGCGATCTCGGCCGAGACGTCCGCGGGCACGTCTGCGCCGAGCGCGGCGGCGCCGCGCGCGATCACCTCCTCGAGGTCGTCGCGAGAGAGCGGCTCGAGCTCGACCACCGTGCAGCGCGAGAGAAGCGCCTGGTTCACCTCGAAGTAGGGGTTCTCGGTCGTGGCGCCGATCAGCGTCACGAGGCCGTCCTCGACCGCGTGCAGGACGGAGTCCTGCTGGCGCTTGTCGAAGCGGTGGATCTCGTCGATGAAGAGCAGCGTCCGGGCGCCGCTGCCCCCGAGCCGCTCGCGGGCGCGTCCGATCACCGCGCGGACGTCGTCGATCCGGGCCGACACTGCCGAGAGCTCCTCGAACGTGGCGTCGGACGCCTCGGCGACGATCCGCGCGATCGTCGTCTTGCCGACCCCGGGAGGCCCGTGGAGGATCATGGACGGTGCCCGACCCTCCGCGATGGCACGCCCGAGCGCGGTCGCCGGCCCGACGACCTCCTGTTGCCCGACGAGCTGGTCGAGCGTTCGCGGCCGCACACGGGCCGCGAGTGGGCCCGTCTGCGCGAGGCGCTCCACTGCGGCGTCGCCGAACAGGTCTTCCATGGGCGCCAGTATGCTCCGAGTCATGTCACAGCCGGGCGAGGACTACGACGCGCCGATCCTCCAGGGTGACGCCCCGACTGATTACGAGCGGTACCTGAACACGGTCGAGCTGCTCGAGCTGCAGAAGCCGGCGGGGGAGCGGGTGCACCGCGACGAGCTCTTGTTCCAGGTCGTGCACCAGTCGTCAGAGCTGTGGCTGAAGCTCGCGGCGAGCGAGGTCGAGGAGGCCGCCCGGCTGACGGAGACAGGGGAGGTGGCCGAAGCCGCGCGGGTGCTTCGCCGGCCACTTCGGTGCATGCGGTTCGTCACCGACCAGCTCGACATGCTCGAGGAGCTCTCGCCCTGGGAGTACCAGGAGATCCGCAAGGTGCTCGGCCACGGCAGCGGCTTCGACTCGCCCGGCTGGAAGGCGCTCCGGGCAGAGCTTCCCCGGCTCGGGCACGCGTTCCACGCCAGGCGCCGGGACGCAAGGCTGACGGTCGCCGAGCTGTACGTCCAGCGCCGCGAGCACGACGCGCTCTACCGCCTGGCGGAGTCCCTGATCGAGCTCGACGAGTGGTGCCAGCAGTGGCGGGTCCGCCACTACCGCGTCGTCGCCCGCGTGATCGGGGACAGCGTCGTCGGCACGCAGGGAACGCCGGTGGAGGTGCTCGGCCGGCTCGTGCAGACCGTGGTTTTCCCAGAGCTCTGGGAGGTCCGGAACGAGTTGACGGCGCGGTCCAAGGCCGAATCCGTTTGACTCTCCGCGAGGAGGTCACCGAGCTCCTCCAGGAGCTCATCCGCATCGACACCGTCAACCCTCCCGGCGACGAGACGCGTGCCGCGGAGGCGCTGCAGGCGTACCTCGCGCGCAACGGCGTCACCGGCGAGCTGCTCGCGCGGACGCCGGACCGGGCGAACCTCGTCGCGCGGCTCCCCGGGGGCGACGGACCGAGCCTGCTGCTCATGGCGCACACGGACACCGTGCTCGCCGACCCCGACGAGTGGGAGCGCGACCCGTGGTCGGGCGACCTCGTCGAGGGTGAGGTCTGGGGCCGCGGCGCGCTCGACATGAAGGGCCACGTGGCGGCGGCCGCGGTCGCCTTCGCCTCGCTCGCACGGGAGGGCGTGCGGCCCGCGGGTGACCTCCTGCTCGCGCTGACCGCCGACGAGGAGGTCGGAGCGGAGCCGCTCGGCATGTCGTGGCTCGCCGCCAATCACCCCGATGCGGTGCGCGCGGACTTCGCGATCAACGAGGGCGGTGGCGAGCGCTGCGTCCTCGGCCACCGCGTGCTGTACCTCTGTGCGGTCGGCGAGAAGGCGACCGCGCCGTTCCGCGTTCGCCTCCACGGCCGCGCCGGTCACGCGTCCGATCCGCACGCGGCCGACAACGCGCTCCTGCGCGCGGCGCCGGTGCTGGAAGCGCTCGGCCGCCTCGGCTTCGAGCCGACGCTGATACCCGAGGTCGAGGCGTTCCTCGAGCAGACGCTCGGCGAGGTGCCGCCCGTCGAGGGCGCGCTCGAGCGCGCGCGTGCGCTCGACCCCCTCGCCGCCCAGCTCATCGCACCGCTTCTCTCGGCGACGCTCTCGCCGACGATGATCGAGGCGTCGCGGAAGCGCAACGTGATTCCCGGAACCTGCACGATCACCGTCGACTGCCGCCTCCTGCCCGGCCAGGGCCGCGAGGAGGTCGAGGCGGTCGTGCGGGCCGGCGTCCCGGGCGACTGGGATCTCGAATGGATCGAGAACGAGTGCGTCGGCGGCACCCGCTCGCCCATGGAGACGCCGCTCTGGCGCGCGCTCGAGGCGTGGGTCGCCGAGACCGACCCTGGCGCGTGCGTCGCGCCGATCGCCTGCGGCGGGTTCACCGACAGCCACTACGTCCGCAGCGTGCTCGGAACGACCGCGTACGGGTTCTTTCCGCTCAGAGCCATGGCGCCCGAGCTCGTCGCGGGGCTCGTCCACGGAGCGGACGAGCGGATCGCGGTCGACGATCTCGAGCTCGCGGTCGGCCTCTTCCGCCGGCTCGCGACGACGCCGCTCGTCTGACGGGCTCCGCGGTCGCTCAGCCGCTCGCGGAGGGCTTCTCGAGGTGGCCGCCGAACTCGTGACGCATCGCCGACAGCACGCGCCGGGCAAACTCGCTCTCGCCGCGTGACGAGAAGCGGTCGTAGAGCGCCGCCGTCAGCACGGGAGCGGGTGTGCCGGTGTCGATCGCGGCGATCGACGTCCAGCGGCCCTCGCCCGAGTCGGAGACGCGGCCCTCGAACCCGTCGAGCCCGGGTGACTCGTAGAGCGCGGCCGCGGTGAGGTCGAGCAGCCAGGAGCCGATCACGCTGCCCCGGCGCCACACCTCGGCGACCGCCGCGAGGTCGAGCTCGAACCGGTAGAGCTCCGGGTGCTCGAGCGGCGTCGTCTCGGCATCGGCATCGCGCTCCTCGGCGCCGACGTTCGCGTGACGCAGGATGTCGAGCCCCTCTGCGTACGCCGCCATCAGGCCGTACTCGATCCCGTTGTGCACCATCTTCACGAAGTGCCCTGCGCCCGCAGGGCCGCAGTGGAGCCAGCCGAGCTCCTCCGGCGTGGGATCGCCGCTCCGGCCGGGCGTCCGCTCCGCAGAGCCGAGGCCGGGTGCGAGCGACGTGAAGATCGGCGCGAGGCGTCCCACGACGTCGTCCTCGCCTCCGACCATCAGGCAGAAGCCGCGCTCGAGCCCGAACACACCGCCGCTCGTCCCGCAGTCGACGTAGTGGATGCCGCGCTCGGAGAGCTCACGCGCACGCCGGATGTCGTCGTGGTAGCGGGTGTTGCCGCCGTCGATCACGGTATCGCCCGGCTCGAGCAACGACGCGAGCCCCGACACCGCCCGCTCGGTGATCTCGCCCGCGGGCACCATCACCCAGACAGCACGCGGCGGCTCGAGCGCCTGCACGAGCTCTTCCGGCGAGTGGGCGCCGGTCATCCCCTCGGCCGAGAGGCTCTCGACGACGTCCGCGCTCACGTCCGTCCCGACGCAACGGTGCCCGTCGCGCATGAGGCGGCGGACGATGTTCGCGCCCATCCGCCCGAGTCCGACCATTCCGAGCTGCATCGGGTCCGCCGTCGCCATCGCTCCTCCCGGGTTCGACCGTCTAGAGTCGGCGTGAGTCTACGAGAGACCCGATTCCGCCGACCGCCCGCACAGCACGTGACCGAGACCACGCTCACCGCGACCCCTGCCTGGCAGGCGCTCGAGCGCCACCACGCCTCGATTCGCGAAACTCACCTGCGCGAGCTGTTCGCGACCGACCCTGGGCGCGTCGACCGGCTCTCGCTGGAGGCCGTCGGGATCCACGCGGACCTCTCCAAGCACCGTGTGACGGAGGAGAGCATGCGTCTGCTGCTGTCCCTCGCCGAGGAGCGCGGCGTCTTCGCGCGGCGCGACGCGATGTTCCGCGGTGAGCACGTGAACACGACCGAGGACCGCCCCGCGCTCCACGTGGCCCTGCGGATGCCTCGCGACCGCTCGCTCGTCGTGGCCGGGCGGGACGTGGTGCGCGAGGTCCACGAGGTGCTCGACCGCATGGCCGCGTTCGCCGACCAGGTGCGCGGTGGAGAGTGGCGGGGGCACACCGGCCGCCCGCTCCGCGCCGTGGTCAACATCGGGATCGGCGGCTCCGACCTCGGCCCCGCGATGGCGTACGAGGCGCTCCGCGACTACTCGGACCGCGGCATGGCGTTCCGGTTCGTCTCGAACGTCGACGCGACCCAGCTCGTCGAGGCGCTTCGTGGGCTCGACCCGGAGGAGACGCTCGTGATCGTCTCGTCGAAGACGTTCACGACGATCGAGACCATGACGAACGCGCACAGCGCGCGCAGGTGGCTCCTCGACGGCCTCGGCGGCGACGAGCGGGCGATCGCCCGGCACGTGGTCGCGGTGTCGACGAACCTCGAGGCGGTCTCCGCGTTCGGCATCGACCCGGCCAACGCATTCGGCTTCTGGGACTGGGTCGGCGGGCGGTACTCGATGGACTCCGCGATCGGGCTCTCGACGATGATCGCGGTCGGCCCCGAGCGCTTCCACGAGCTGCTCGCCGGCTTTCACGCGGTCGACAGGCACTTCCAGGACGCCCCGGCGGAGGCGAACCTTCCCCTTCTCATGGGCCTTCTGCGGCTCTGGTATCGAGACTTCTTCGGGGTGCAGACGCACGCCGTATTGCCATACGAGCAGTACCTCGCCCGCTTCCCCGCGTACCTCCAACAGCTCGTGATGGAGTCGAACGGAAAGCACGTCACGCTCGACGGCACGCCGGTCGAGGCCGACACCGGCCCCGTCGTCTGGGGCGAGCCGGGAACCAACGGGCAGCACAGCTTCCACCAGCTCCTGCACCAGGGCACCACGATGGTGCCCTGCGACCTGATCGCGTTCGCGACGTCGCTCAATCCCCTCGGCGACCACCACGTGCTGCTCCTGGCGAACGCGCTCGCCCAGGCGCAGTCACTCGCGTTCGGGCGCACGGCAGAGGAGCTCGCCGAGGCGGGCGTGCCGGAGCGGCTCGTCCCGCACAAGGAGATGCATGGCAACCGGCCGACGACGTTTCTCCTGCTCGAGCGGCTCACGCCGTTCTCGCTCGGCTCGCTCGTCGCGCTCTACGAGCACACCGTGTTCACGGAGGGAGCGGTGTGGGGGATCGACTCGTTCGACCAGTGGGGGGTCGAGCTCGGCAAGGAGCTCGCGGGCGTGCTCGCGCCCGTGCTCTCCGGAGAGAAGCCCGAGCGGGCGCTCGACGCGTCGACGGCCGCGCTCGTGGCCCGGATCCGCGACCTCCGAGCGGCCGGAGACGCGTGAGCGGGCGGCCCGTGTCGGTCGCGGTCTCGGGCCGGGGTCTCGTCCCCCCCGACGCGGGTGTCGTCAGCGTGGACGACGAGGGCTTCTCGCTGGGCAGAGCTGCGTTCGAGACGCTTCGGGTGTACTCGGGACGGCCGTTCCGGCTCACGCAGCACCTCGACCGGCTCGACGCCTCGGTCGAGAAGCTCGGCTTCGAGCCCTCGGACAGGGCCGAGGTCGAGGAGCTGGTCGCGCTCGTGCTCGAGGAGGCCGGTCTTCCCGATGCGGTCTTGCGGCTGTATCGCACCCCGGGCGCGCCGGGTGAGGGGCCGCTGACCGTCGCGCTCGTCTCGGCGTTGCCCGACTGGCTCGAGGACGTGCGTGCGCGCGGCCAGCGTCTCGTCTCACTCGTCGTTCCGCGACGCTCTGCGCCGTGGCTCCTCCCCGGCACGAAGTCCGTGAGCTACGCGACCCACGCCGCGGCGTCCGCGGAGGCGCACCGCCGTGGCGCGGACGACGCCGTGTTCGTCGACCCCGACGGCACGGTGCTCGAGGGGACGGTCACGAACGTCTGGTGGCGCCAAGGGTCGACGCTGTTCACACCGGCCCTCGCGCTCGGCATCCTCGCGGGCGAGACGCGCGCCGCGCTGCTCGAGCTCGCTCCGGGGGTCGGCTATGCGGTCGAGACGGGTGCCTACCCGCTGGAGCGTCTGCGCAGTGCCGAGGAGGTGTTCACGTCGTCGTCGGTCCGCGAGGTGATGCCGGTCGTCGCGCTCGACGACGCCCCCGTCGCGCGCGGTCCCGCTGCGGACGAGCTGCAGGACGCGCTCCGCCGGATCGCGACGGGAGCCGCCTCGCTCCCCGCCTGATCCCGGGTGGCCGCGTGGCCTGCCGGGGCGGCGGTACCCTCCCGGCATGGAGAAGCTTCGACTCGGCGGGATGGCGCTTCAGAACGGCGTGCTCGTCCACGGTCCCACCGCCTGGGGAGCGGCCGTGCGACTCGAGGACGGCACGGTCAAGAGCGGGTCGGGGCCAAAGCCCACGCTCGCGCCGGGCGTCACGGTCCCCTTCGTCCGTGGGCCGCTGCGGCTCGCGGAGGCGTTCGCGGTGCTCCCGGCGCTCAAGCGCGGCCTTCCCGAGGCCAAGCTCCCCTTCGAGCGGCCGGCGGTGGTGGCGGCGCTCGTGGCGGCGTCGACCGGAGCGAGCCTTGCACGGCGCTCGTCTCTCCCGGTCGTCCCGCGCGAGGCGGCGGTCGTGATCGCGTCGATCGTGCCCGCGCTCGTGGCGCTCCGGGGCGAGGACCTCACCCGCTACCACGGCGCGGAGCACATCTCGATCGGCACGTACGAGACCGGCGAGCCCGCCGCGAAGGAGCACGAGCGCTGCGGCTCGCACCTCGTCGGGCCGCTCACGCTGGCGACGGCGCTCGCGGGCGCCGCGGCCGAGCTCGCCCCCCCGCGCCACCGGACGAAGGCGCGGCTCGTCGGAGCGCTCGGCGCGGTCGGCGCGGCGGTCGAGGTGTTCGGCTGGATGAATCGTCATCCCGAGACTCCTTTCGCCCGCGCGCTCGCGCGACCCGGAACCGAGCTCCAGCGACGGATCTCGACCCGCGAGCCGTCCCCGGCGCAGCTCGAGGTGGCCGAGGCCGCGATCAGCGCCTGCCTCGAGGCCGAGGAGGCCGTCGCGGCGTGACCGTCGCGCCGGCGCGCCCTCCGCGCGAGCGCCTCGACCCCGCGGTCTTCGACCTGCCCGTCGAGAAGATGCGCGACGGGTACTACAGCGACGCGTACTTCAACCACACGCGGGCCGCGCTGCTGCACGACGAGCGCCGACCACGCGTCCTCGTGCAGCTCTTCCAGAAGCACCAGGCGATGCTGGGGGGCATGAACGAGTCGCTCGCAATCCTCGAGCTCTGCTCGGACGATTGGTCGGCGCTGACGGTTCACGCCCTGCGTGACGGCGACTGGGTCGAGCCGTGGGAGACCGTGATGACGATCGAGGGCGACTACACGGCGTTCGGTCATCTCGAGACGGTCGTCCTCGGCACCCTCGCGCGCCGGACGCTCATCGCGACGAACGTCGCGCGCGTGCTGCGCGCCGCGAACGGGAAGGCGATCATCTTCATGCCGGCGCGGCACGACCACCACCGCGTCCAGACCGGCGACGGATACGCCGCCCACGTCGCGGGCGCCGTGCTCGGCGCCGAGATCGGGGTCACCTCCGACGCTCAGGCCTCCTGGTGGGGAGGCCGCGGCGTCGGCACCGTGCCGCACTCGCTGATCGCGGCGTACGGTGGCAACACCGTGCTCGCCGCGACGAAGTTCGCCGAGTGGGCACCCGAGGACTTCCACATCACGGTGCTCGTCGACTTCGAGAACGACTCGGTCCGGACGGCGCTCGAGGTCGCGCGTGCCCTCGGCCCGCGCCTCTGGGGCGTCCGGCTCGACACCTCGGGGCAGCTCGTCGACCGCTCGCTGTGGAACGAGATGGGCGATTTCGACCCGAGAGGCGTGAACGAGCGGCTGGTGCGCAAGGTCCGCACCGCGCTCGACGAGGACGGGTTCGAGCGCGTGAAGATCGTCGTGTCGGGAGGATTCACGGTCCAGAAGATCGAGGACTTCGAGCGCCGCTCGGTGCCCGTGGACGCCTACGGGGTCGGCTCGTCGCTCATCCGCGGCGAGAACGACTTCACGGCGGACATCGTGATGACCGACGGCCGCCCGAGCGGCAAGGTCGGCAGGCGGTTCCGGCCCAACGAGCGGCTCGAGCTCGTCCGGTGAGCGGGCTCTTGCTCTGGGACGTCGACACGCAGGTCGACTTCGTCCTGTCGGCGGGGAAGCTTCCCGTTCCCGAGGCCGAGGCTGCGGCGCCGGCGATGGCGCGGCTCGTGCAATGGGCGGCCGAGCGTGGCATCACGCACCTCGCGACCGCCGACGATCACGAGCTCACCGACCCCGAGCTGTCGGACGAGCCCGACTTCCGGGACACGTTCCCGCCGCATTGCCTGCGAGGCACGCCGGGGTGCGCGAAGATCCCGCAGACGGCACAGCGCGACCCCCTGCCGCTCTCCCTCACGCCCTACCCGCCCGGGCTCGTCCCGGCGCTCGCCGACAACCGGCGCGAGATCCTGCTCCTCAAGAAGACCTACAGCGCGTTCTCGAACCCGAACCTCGAGCCGCTGCTCGCGGCGCTCGACCCGGACGAGGTGATCGTGTTCGGCGTCGCAACCGACGTCTGCAACCACGCGGCGATCGTGGGCCTGCTCGCGCGGGACCGGAAGGTCGCGTTCGTCGAGGACGCCTCGCGCGGGCTTTCCGAGGAGCGGGTCGCCAGGTCGCTCGAGCAGTGGCGCGCGGGCGGCGTCCGATTCACGACGACGGACGAGGTGGTCGGCTCGTCGACGTGACCGCCGCGCGCCGCTCGACGTGCCGGTGCAGGGCCGCAAGCCGCTCGTCCCACTCCCCGCCGACCCGCTCGAGCCATGCGACTGCGTCGTCGAGTGGCGCCCCGTCGAG
>DASSUT010000182.1:0-11036 GCA_035706725.1 Gaiella sp.
GGCCGGCGTGGTCTTCGCCGCGGCGATCCTCCTCCTCTACCTGGCGTGGGGCTACCGCCCGTTCGCGCGCGCGACGAGGGAGACGCTCCTCGACCCGCTCGAGGTCGTCGGGGCCGGAGGGTTCGTCGTGATCGGGCTCGCTGCCCTCGTCAGCGGGCTGGCGTTCCTCCACAACCTGCTCGGCCCGGGCCGGACGGGGACGCTCCTCTCGGGTGGGAGCATTGCGTTCCTGAACTGGGCGTCCGCGCTCGAGGTCGCGGCCGCGATCCTGCTCCTGTTCTCCGAGTTCCTCGCCGTACCGATCTCCTCGCCGCCCCAGCGGAAGCCCGGCGCATGACCTACCTGTTCATCGTCGTCGTCGCGTGGATCTGCGTGATCGGGCTCTACGGCGTCGCGACGAGCAGGAACCTCATCCACCTCGCGCTCTGCCTCGCGGTGACGCAGTCCTCGACGTACGTGCTCCTGCTCGGGATCGGCTACAAGACCGGTGGGGGCGCGCCGATCTTCAAGGGGATCAGCCTCGGCACGAAGGCGGTCGACCCGGTCGTGCAGGCGCTGACGCTCACGGACGTCGTCGTCAGCGTGGCCGTGGTCGCGTTGATCCTCGCGCTCGCGCTGGACGCCCATCGTCTCGAGGGGACCGTCGATCCAGACCGGCTCGGGGACTTGAAGGGATAGCCGCCCGTGGACTGGCTGCTGCCGCTCCCGGTCGCGATCCCGCTTCTCACGGGCGCGGTGCTGGTCGCGGCCGGCCACCTCCTCCACCGCCGGGCGCTCGACGCGATCGGCATCGCGGCCGCGGCCGCGTCGTGCGGGATCTCGCTCGTGATCCTCACGCTCACGCAGCGAGGCGACGTCTTGCACTGGTTCGGCGGCTGGCAGCCTCGTGACGGCGTCGCGCTCGGCATCGACTTCGCCGCGGACCCCTTCGGCGCCGGGATGGCGGCGCTGGCCGGCGGCCTCACGCTCCTCGCGCTCGTCTTCTCGTGGACCTACATGCGCGAGGAGTCGCGCCTCTTCGACGTCTTGATGTTGATCTTCTGCGGAGGCATGGCGGGGCTCGCCCTGACGGGCGACCTGTTCAACATGTTCGTCTGGTTCGAGCTGATGGGCGTCGCCGCGTACGCGCTCGCCGGCTTCAAGGTCGAGGAGCTCGGCCCCGTGCAGGGGGCGTTCAACTTCGCGATCACGAACACGATCGGCGCGTACCTGATGCTGATCGGGATCGCGCTCCTGTACGGGCGGACCGGGGCGCTGAATCTCGCGCAGATCGGAGAGACGCTGGCCGGGAAGAGGCCGGACGGGCTCGTCGCGGTGGCGCTCACCCTCGTGCTCGTCGGCTTCCTCGTGAAGGCGGCCGTGGTCCCGTTCCACCTCTGGCTCGACGACGCCCACGCCGTCGCGCCGGCTCCCGCGTGCGTGCTCTTCTCGGGCGCGATGGTCGAGCTCGGCCTCTTCGCGGTCGCGCGCGTCTACTGGACGGTGTTCTCGGGCTCGCTCGGCGAGGCCGGCATCGTCCACGGCGTCCTGCTCTGGCTCGGCGTGGTGACGGCGCTCCTCGGCGCGCTCATGTGCTTCCTGCAGCGCCATCTCAAGCGGCTGCTCGCGTATTCGACGATCAGCCACGCGGGCGTCATGCTCGCGGGCATCGCGTTGTTCGGCGCCAGGGGTCTGGCCGGCACCGCGAACCTGGTGATCTCGCATGCGTTCCTGAAGGGCGGGCTCTTCCTCGCAGGCGGCATCCTGCTCCAGCGCCTCCGGGCGGTCGACGAGCTCCGACTGCACGGCCGGGGGCGCGAGCTGCCGTTGCTCGGCGTCCTGTTCGGGTTGGGCGCGGTCGGGATGATCGGCATTCCGTACGTCGGGACGTTCCTCGGCCACTCGCTGATCGACGACGACGCCGCCCGGCTCGGCGAGCAGTGGGTGCCGCCGCTCATCACGATCGCGGCCGCGGTGTCCGCGGGCGCGATCCTCCGCGCAGGTGCGCGGATCTTCCTCGGCTGGGGGCCGGCCGATGACCCGCTGCTCTCACAGGAGCCCGCGGAGGAGCCGAGCAAGCGGGAGGCGGCGCTGCCGCTGATGCTGGCGGTCGTCGCGGTCGCCGTCGTGCTGGGGTTGGTGGCCGGCGTCGTGCCCGGATTGCACGCACGGAGCGAGCAGGCCGCCGAGCGGTTCCGCGACCGGGCCGCGTACGCCGGACACGTGCTGCGCGGAACGCCGTCGGCCCACCCGCCGCGACCGCCGTTCGCGGCGCCGGCGCCGACGCGCGAGAGCTGGGCCTACGGCATCGGTGCCGCGTTCCTCGCGGTCGCGACCGCGCTCTTCGGGCTCTACCGGACACGGCTCCCGCGGGCGCTCCGCGCGGTTGCCGGGCGCATGCTCGGCCCGCCGGTCGAGGCTGTGCGAGCCGCACACAGCGGGCTCGTGGGGGACTACGTCACGTGGATCGTCGTCGGTACCGCGACGATCAGCACGATCTGGATCGTCGCGCTTCGCTGACGGGCCTCAGGGGTTCAGGCCGGCGGTGCGCCGGGCGGCCTCGCGCGCCTGGCGCTCGTACGGGCTCCGGGCGTACCCGGTCCGGAGGTAGCTGAGCGGCATCCGCACGGGGCGGTGCTGCATCTGCCAGACGTGGCAGAGCTCGTGGGTGACGAGGTCGTCGGAGAGGTCCGAGCGGCGCAGGAAGATCACGAAGTGGGTCGCGAACCCGTCGTAGCGGCGCCACGGCCGGAGGCGGAAGAGCCACGGCGTGACCACGATCCGCACACCCCGGATCCGCACGGGGCGGGGCCACCAGTCGAGCCGGTCGAGGCGTGCCTTCGCCCGTACGAGCCTCGAATCCGACGAGCGCCCGGCGGTCGCCGGCGCGTCCGCCTGCGCGGACAACTCAGGGCACCGGGCTGAGGATCAGGACGGGGGAGGCGTCCTGGGCCTGGGTGTACGAGACCTGGTAGAGCCGGGGCCGCGTGACCCGGTTGAGCACCTGGAGCTCACGTGCCTTGATCGTGCCGATCGACGGCGTGATCGGGGAGAGCGTCTGCGAGAGCGGCTTCGAGAGCTCGTCCTGCACGTCGCCACGCTCGAGGAACACCGCGCTCGGCGGCGTCTGGCCGCCGGGAAGGGGCGGCAGGATGACGGTCACCGACTGGACGCCGTCGACGTACTTGAACGTGTAGAGCGCCAGCTCGAGCGCCTGCCGTCGTAGGAACGTCCCGCGTGCCTCTGTGGGCTGGCCGTGGGAGACCGAGCAGCCGTCACCGAGCCCGCACAGGACGTATTCCACGCCCTTCGAGGCATCGACCACGTCGATGTCGTCCGCCTCCGCCTTCCCGGTCGAGGTATCGGGCCGGACGGCGATCGCCCTGATCGGGATCTCTGCGTTCGTGTTGCCGGCGTCTGTCACGCTCGGCTTGCCGCCGAGCGCGACGACCATCTGGTCGCCCTGGAACTTGTACTCCTTGGCGACGTGGTCGGCGATCTGCAAGACCTCCGCGTCCGAACTGCCCGACGGCTTCCACGCCGACCACTTGGGCGTGGGCACGACATCGCCGTCCTGGAGAATCACGACGAACGCCCCGATCGCGATGCCGCCGAGGAGCGCGAGTGCCCCGTAGATCAGCGCGAAGCGGCGGCGGTACCCGTTCCTGCGGGCGCGCTCGGCGCGAGGGACGTCGGAGGCCGCTTGACCGACTGGTCGTGCGGGCTCGGCGTCGATCAGCGGCCGCGGCTGGACGCCCTCGCTCACTTCGCCTCGAGCTCCTTCTGCCGCCGGTCGGGCGACGCGATCGCGAAGAAGGGTGACGGCCAGACGGACTCATCGCCGTAGTCGATCTCGGGAATGCGGATGCCGACCGAGTCGAGCAGGTCGAGCAGCTGATCGCCGAACAGCTCCTTCTTCTCGATCACGGCGTCGGCGATCCTCTCGATCGGTTCGCGGTTCACAGCGGCGAGATTGTGAGCGACGACGTATGCCTGTCCGAGGATCTGGGCTCCGACCTTGCGCTTGGCCGGATCCATGAGGCCGCCCGAGATCGGGTCGGGGTTCATCCCTCCGCCACCACCCATCCGGTTCATGATCTGGAGGCCGATCGACTCCATGCGGTCGAGCGCTTTGAGCCGTGCCTCGTCCTCCGACTCTCCCTCCTTGGGTGTCGCGACGAACGGCATGGGGCCCATCGCGGCTCCGCCGACCATTCGGCTCACGCGCGACGTCGCAGACATGACGTCGCCGCCGACGCCCATCGAGTTCTCGTTGTAGAAGACGCGTTCGGCCGCCATCGCGCCGAGTGTCCAGACGAGATTCGCGAACTCCTCGCTCTGGAAGCGGATGAAGATCTCTTCCTTGGCGTGACCCTGGTGATGGCCACCGGATTCTCCACGCCGGCGGATCGAGAGGCGCGTCGACTCGAAGTCCTTCATGTAGCTGTGGGCGGCGATGGCATGCCCGGCTTCGTGGATCGCCGTCGAGCGAGCCTCGCGTTGGGCGTACTCGATCCCGATCGCGGTGCCCGACTCGAGCGTCGTGATCGACTCGACGAGGTCATCCCAGCTGAAGCGCTCGCGGCCCGAGTGGTGGGCGATCGTGAGCGCCATCGAGGTGGCCTGCTCGATCATCGCGGGCGAGTAGCCGTTCGTCACGCGCGCGATCTCGTCGCGGCGACGCGGCATGTCGAGGTCGGGATCGTGCGACACCTTGTTGATGTAGAGGTCGATGATGTCGAGCCGGTCGTGCTTCGTCGGGGTGCGGAACCAGACGTGGCGGCCCATCCGGCCGGGTCGGATCAGCGCCGGGTCGAGCCGGTCGATCGGGACGTTGGTCGCGCCGATGAAGTAGACCTGCTCGCTGCGCGGCCGGGGTGCAGGAAGTCGGAGCGACCTACCCTTTACACGGCGCGGGACGATGAAGCTTGCGTCGAGCAGCGTGTTCGTCTTGTTCGTGATGACGCGCCGCATGAACGGCGGGTTGTCGATGCCGTCCATCACGACGAGCAGCTGGTTCAGGGCCATGCCGCCGCCCATGCCGCCCATACCCCCGGGGAACATGAAGTTGTAGAACCGCATCATGTTGAGCGCGAAGCCGCTCGGCCCGACGGTGGGCGTCGCGCGGCTCTCGAAAAGCCTGTCGCGCCACTCTCTCGTCTCGTAGACGAGGTCGCCGGACGGTGTGAGCGCACCCCATGGCCCGTAGAACAGCTCGTCATGGACGTTCGTGGACATGATCGGTGGCGCTTCGATCCCCGAGAACCCACCGGCCCCCAGCGACTGGCGGCGCATGCCGACCGCGTCGATCTCGTCGATGAACACGATGCAGGTGCCGCCCCACTTGCGCGCGGCGCGCTTCGCCTTCCACGCGAGGTAGCGCACGACGATCGCGTCGATGCCGATGAACGTCGCCGCGAAGCCGGAGCCCGGGATCGACACGAACGGGGAGTTGAACCCGGTCGCGAGCGCCTTGGCGAGCATCGTCTTGCCGGTGCCCGGAGGTCCGAAGAACAGGACGCCGCGCTCGCGCTTGCCGCCGTGGCGCTCGAACTGCTCGCCCGACTGCCAGATCGAGACGACGCGCCGTACCTCCTCCTTCGCCTCTGCCTGCCCGCGCACGTCGTCGAGCTTCACGCCCCACTGCGCGTCGCCCGGCTCGAACGTCTTGATCTGCGTGAGGTTCATGGCGAGCAGCGGGCCGAACAGGATCCCGAAGTTCGCGATGAAGAGGAAGAACACGAAGACGACCTGGATCCACAGCGCGGGCGACGAGAGGATCGTCCCGAACCCGTCGATGATGAAGCCGATCGTCCCGAACCACGAGCCGCCGCGGAACAGCCAGATGATCGTGATCACCGCCACGAACATCACGGCGATCTTGAACCAGAAGCGCCAGAACCAGGCGCGCCGGCGGCTGACGACGTCTTCCTCGCGAAGCTCGCGGCTCTCGACGCCGAAGAGGCTCGGCGCAGGGATCAGCCGGCGGAACAGGAGATCGGCGAAGCCGCGGAACACCACGACGATCGCGACTGTCGCGAGCAGCGCCGTCCACCACGAGAGACCGCTGTGCTGGGTGAGCCAGATGTAGAGGGCGGGTGACGTCAGGACCGCGACGATCGTCGCCGCGCGCGTCAGCCTCTTCCAGCTCCGCGCCAGCTCCTGAGAGGCCTCTGCCTGAGGGAGTCCCGAGAGCGGTTCGGCAGCCGTTGTCACAGTCAAAGAGTGTACGCAGGGGGTTCTACGGCTAGATGTTGGCCGAATGTTAAGAGCCTGAAACATGCGGCGCGAGCCCCGTGCGCCGCCGTTGGTAGCGTCGGGGCATGACACAGGCGACGCTCCACACCAGCGAAGGACCGATCGAGATCGAGCTCTTTCCCGAGGACGCACCGAAGACCGTCGAGAACTTCACGCGGCTCGCGGCCGACGGCTTCTACGACGGGCTCGCGTTCCACCGGGTGATCCCGGACTTCATGATCCAGGGCGGCTGCCCCTCGGGCGACGGCACGGGCGGCCCCGGGTACACGTTCGAGGACGAGCCGAACGACCACCCGGTCGTGCGCGGCGCGCTCGCGATGGCGAACGCCGGCCCGAACACGAACGGCTCCCAGTTCTTCATCGTGACGGCCGAGGCGTGCCCCTGGCTCGACGGCAAGCACACCGTCTTCGGCCAGATCTCGTCCGGTCAGGACGTCGTCGACCGCATCTCGCAGGTCGACCGAGACGCCCGCGACCGCCCCAGGAGCCCGATCACGATCGACAGCGTCGAGCTGGCGTAGGTGTCCGACTCGAAGTCGGACACCACGCTCGCCGGCAAGACCGCCGTCGTCACCGGCGCGTCCTCCGGGATCGGGGCGTCGACCGTCCGCAAGCTGCGGGAGGCAGGCGTCCGCGTCGCCGCCGGCGCGCGCCGCGTGGAGCGGGTCGACGCCGACGTCGCGCTGCCGCTCGACGTGACCGACGAGTCGTCGAGCATCGCGTTCGTGGACGCGGCGGTCGCCGCGCTCGGCGGGATCGACATCCTCTTCAACAACGCGGGGCTCGCGCTCGGGCGGGTGCCGTTCGAGGAGTCGACCCGGGAGGTGGAGGCGACCGTCCTGCACACGAACGTCGACGGCGTCCTCCGGATCACGCGGCTCTGCCTGCCGCACGTCCGCGACGGTGGTCACATCCTGTTCATGGGCTCCGTCGCGGGCCGCCAGGCCTACCCGCACGGAGCGTCGTACATCGCCTCGAAGTTCGCGGTGCGCGGGTTCTCGTACGCGCTCCGCGAGGACCTCCTCGGCCGCCCGATCCGGGTCACCACGGTCGACGCAGGCCTCGTCGAGACCGAGTTCTCACTCGTTCGCTTCGGCGGCGACCGCGCCAAGGCCGACGCGGTCTACGACGGGCTCGATCCCGTGACGCCGGACGAGGTCGCGGACTGCGTGATGTTCGCGCTCACGCGTCCGCTGCACGTGAACCTCGACGAGATCGTGATCAAGGCACTCGCGCAGTCGAGCGGCGCGCGGGTCGTGCGACGCGAACACCCCTAGTCGTGTCGCTGACGATCCTCGAAGGCTCGACGTTCTGCATCTGCGACGACCTCGGCGACCTCCGGGGCGGTCTCCAGGGGCTCTACGCGCACGACACGCGCTTCCTCACGACGTTCACGCTCACGATCGAGGGCAGGCGCCCGCTGCTGCTCTCCTCGGGGCGGGTGGAGTACTTCTCGGCCGCGTTCTACTCGCGCAACGCCCCCGTCGACGGCCTCGAGAAGGACGCGCTCTCGATCGCGCGACACCGCTTCGTCGGCCAAGGGCTACAGGACCACATCGAGGTACGCAACGAGACCCGATCGCCGCTCGCGTTCACGCTCGAGCTCGACTTCGGGACGGACTTCGCGGACATCATCAGCGTGAAGGAGCACGACTTCGCGCTCGGCGACCCGCTCCACGCGCCGCACCTCCCGTCGTTGGCGCCCGCGCGCTTCGACGAGCGCGAGGGACGGGTCGTGCTCGCGGAGCCCGGCGGGCGCGGCGGACGGACGCAAGTCGTGCTCTCCCGCGCCGGCGACGCCGACGGCGGCACCGTCCGCTTCGCGATCGAGCTCGCCCCGCACTCGGCGTGGGACGTCCGCATCGACGTCGCGGTGTCGCTCGAGGGCGAGGTCGAGCTCCCGGAGCTCGTCGAGCAAAGGTTCGGGACCGAGCGGACCCGGGTGCGCGAGTCGCTCGACGCGTGGTCCCTGCGCGTGCCGCGACTCACTTCCACGTGGGACCCGCTCCGCCACTGCTTCGAGCACTCGGTGGCGGACCTCGCCGCTCTCCGGCTGCGTCACGGGGACGGGCCCGAGCTCCTGCCCGCCGCGGGGATGCCCTGGTTCATGACGGTGTTCGGCCGCGACACGATCATCACCAGCCTCCAGAGCATGCTCCTCGGCCCCGAGCTCGCGGTCAGCGCGCTCCACGCGCTCGCGGACCTCCAGGCTCACGAGGAGGACCCTGCGATCGACGCCGAGCCCGGCAAGATCCTCCACGAGCTGCGGGCAGGCCGCGCCGCGGAGAAGTGGTTCGCCCGGTACTACGGCACCGTGGATGCGACCCCGCTGTACCTCGTGCTGCTCTCCGAGGTGTGGCGCTGGACGGGCGACGTCGAGCTCGCGCGGCGCCTCCGCGAGCCCGCGCTCGCGGCGCTCTCGTGGATCGACGACTACGGCGACCGGGACGGCGACGGCTTCGTCGAGTACGAGCGGCGCTCGAAGGGGCTCGAGAACCAGTCGTGGAAGGACTCCGGCGACTCCCAGAGGTTCCACGACGGACGGTTCGCCGAGCCCCCCATCGCACCTGCGGAGGTGCAGGGCTACGTCTTCGACGCCAAGCTGCGGCTCGCGGAGGTCGCGCGCGAGGCGTGGGACGACGGGGAGCTCGGGGAGCGCCTCGAGCGCGAGGCGGCCGATTTGCGCCGCCGTTTCGACGAGGCCTTCTGGGTCCCCGACCGCGGCGGGTTTTACGCCCTGGCGCTCGACGGGAACAAAGAGCAGGTGGACTCGCTCTGCTCGAACATGGGTCACCTGCTCTGGAGCGGGATCGTGCCCGACGAGCGCGTCGACCAGGTCGTACGCGCGCTGATGGGTGACGCGCTCTGGGCGGGGTGGGGGATCCGCACGATGTCGACGTCGGACGCCGCCTACAACCCGCTGAGCTACCACAACGGCACGGTCTGGCCGCACGACACGACCCTCGCCGCCTGGGGGCTCGAGCGGTACGGCCGCTGGGACGACGTGCACCGCATCGCCGACGCGTTGCTCGAGGCGGCGCGCCACTTCGCGTGGTCGCTGCCCGAGGTCTTCGCCGGGTTCGATCGCTCGGAGACGCCGTTCCCGATCGCATACCCGACGGCGGCCCGGCCGCAGGCATGGGCGGCGGGCGCGCCGCTCCTGCTCCTCCGGCTGCTGCTCGGCGTCGAGCCGGATCGGGCGCAGGGACGGCTCGTGACGCTTCCCGGCGCGGAGCCGCACGACGGGATCGAGCTCTCGCTCGAGGGCGTGCGCGCCCTCGGGCGCCCGTGGAACGTCACCTGGTCCTCGGGCCGCACGAGCGTCGAGGCGGCCGAGTGAGGATCGCGGTCGTGAGCCCCGTCTGGTTCCCGGTGCCGCCGCCGGGCTACGGCGGCATCGAGTGGATCGTGTCGCTGCTCGCCGACGGGCTCGTCGACGCCGGCCACGAGGTCACGCTGTTCGCATCCGGGGACTCCCGTACGAAGGCCCATCTCGCGTCGGTGTACGACGTCGCCCCGAGCGAGTGGATCGGGCATACGTTCTGGGACCTCCGCCACACGGTCTCATGCCTCGTGCGACGCGACGAGTTCGACGTGATCTCCGATCACACCGGCCTGCTCGGCCTCGCGCTCGGCTCGCAGGGCCCGACGCCGTTCGCGCACACGGTCCACGGGCCGCTCACGGGGGAGCCCGGCGCGGTGTACGCGGAGCTCGCGTCCATCCTCCCGCACGCTGCGCTGATCGCGATCTCGGAGACGCAGCGAAGCCGGAAGCCCGACCTGCCGTGGGTGGCGACCTGCCGGAACGCGCTCGACCTGTCGACGTACCCGTTCGCCCCCGAGAAGGGCGACTACCTCCTGTTCCTCGGGCGCATGACGGCGGACAAGGGTGCACATCGCGCAGTCGCGGTGGCCAAGGAGTGCGGACTCCCGCTCAAGCTCGCGGGCAAATGCCGGGAGCCGCTCGAGCAGGAGTACTTCGACGCGCTCGTGCGCCCGCACCTCTCGGACCGCATCGAGTACGTCGGCGAGGTCACGCACGGGGAGAAGGTCGCCCTCCTGCAAGGCGCCCGCGTCACGCTGTTCCCGATCAAGTGGGAGGAGCCGTTCGGGCTCGTGATGATCGAGTCGATGGCGTGCGGGACCCCCGTGATCGCGACGCGGTTCGGTGCAGTTCCCGAGGTGGTCGAGGACGGGGCCACCGGCATCGTGGTCGACCGATGGCAGGACATGGCCGGTGCGCTCGAGCGCGCGGACGCGATCGACCCCCACGTCCAGCGCCGTGCCGTCGAGGAGCGGTTCTCACCGGAGCGGATGGTCGCGGACTACGTGCGCGCGTACGAGGGTACGATCGAGCGCTGGGGCGCGCAGTCGCCGGCCGCGTGACCCGGCGGCCCGTACGCTTCCGGCTGTGAACGAGGGCCTGAACGTGCTCGGCGGGCCGCTCGAGCCCTGCAGCCTCGACCCCCTGACCGGGTTCTGGCGCGACGGCAGTTGCCGCACCGGTGGCGACGACCTCGGCGTCCATGCCGTCTGCGCATGAGCATCGTGTGGGTGCGAGGCTTAAGCCTGGCACCCACGCAGTTCCTCACGAGTTCCTGGAGTTCAGTGCGGCGGTCGGCAACGACCTGTCGACGCCGCGGCCGGAGTTCGGCTTTCCCGGGCTCGTCGCGGGTGACCGCTGGTGCCTTTGCGCGGATCGCTGGCAGCAGGCGCTCGAGGCCGGCATGGCGCCCCGTGTCGTCCTCGAGGCGACCCACGCGCTCGCGCTCGAGTTCTGCTCCCTCGACGCGCTGCGC
>DASSUT010000183.1:0-15615 GCA_035706725.1 Gaiella sp.
CCCGGCGCCTTCGGCGGGAAGCTCCTCACGTCGTGGCCCGTCTGGCTCGGGCTCTCGCTCGCGTTCCTCCTCGGCCTCGTCGATCTCCGGCGCCCGCTGACGCTCGCGACGCTCGACCTGCTCGTGCTCCTGTCGTTCGGCGTGTCGCTCCTGTTCTTCAACCGCGCGGAGGTGTTCACGAGCGCGGCGCTCGCGGTGCCGCCTCTCGTGTACCTCCTCGTCCGGACCGCCTGGATCGGCAGTCGCCCTCGCGCGCGCCCGCACGTCCCGCTCCCGCGCTGGCCCGTGTGGGTGCTCGCCGCGGCGACGCTCTTCCTCGTCGGCTTCCGCGTCGGTCTCAACGTCGAGGCGAAGCGCACCGTGATCGACGTCGGCTACGCGGGCGTGATCGGCGCCGACCGGATCATCCACGGGCAGGCGCCGTACGGGCACATGCCGGTCGAGGTCGGAAAGGCCTGCGGGCCCGCCGCGAGCGACGGGGAGATCCGCGACCGCATCCAGGCCAACGGCCGTTGCGAGTCCGCGAACCCGAGCGGTGACACCTACGGGCCGGTCGCGTACCTGGCCTACATCCCGGCCGTCGCCGCGTTCGGGTGGAGCGGCAAGTGGGACAGCCTGCCTGCGGCGCACGCGACCGCAATCGCGTTCGACCTGCTCGTGCTGCTCGGCCTCGCGCTCGTCGGGCGGCGCCACGGCGGCGGGCGCCTCGCGGCCGTCCTCGCCTTCGGCTGGGCCGCGTACCCGTTCACGGCCTACGCGCTGCTCTCCGACACGAACGACGCGATCATGCCCGCACTGCTCGTGTGGGGCTTCTGGCTCGCGTCGTCGCCGGCCGCCCGCGGGGTCGCGACCGGGCTGGCCGGCTGGACGAAGTTCGCCGCGCTCGCGCTCGCGCCGCTCTGGCTCACGTATCGCACGGGGCTCTCGCCGCGCAGGCTCGCGGGGTTCACGATCGGGTTCGCGGCGGCGACGCTCGCGGCGTTCGCGGTGCTGCTGCTCGAGCCGTCTCTCCTCGACGCGATCCGGACGTTCTGGGACCGCACGCTCGCCTTCCAGCTCGACCGCGACTCGCCGTTCTCGATCTGGGGCTGGGGTCAGTACCACGCCCGGGGCATCCCCGACCTCGCGTCGGTGCAGACCGTCGTGCAGGTCGGGACGATCGTGCTCGCGGTCGCCGTCGCGTTCGTGCCACGCGAGAAGGGCCCGCTCGAGCTCGCCGCGCTGTCGGCCGCGGTGCTGCTCGCGGTCGAGCTGTCCCTGACCCACTGGTTCTACCTCTACCTTCCCTGGGTGCTGCCCTTCGTGCTGCTCGCCGTGTACCTCCCGCGGGCACGGCCGGCGCGCGTGCCCGAGCCCGAGGCGCGCCACGCTCCACCCGCCTCGGCGCCGGAGCCGGCGCCCGGGGCGGCGCGGTGACGCTCGCGGCCAGGCCGTCCCGGGCGGCGCTCCTCGCCAGCGCGGTGTTCGTTGCGACCGCGGTCGCGATCACCGTGACCTGGGAGCTCGTGGGCGACGCGGTCACGGACGTCCCGCTGTACCGCACCTACGGCGAGCACGTTGCCGGCGGGCTCGTCCCGTACCGCGACTTCGGTTTCGAGTACCCGCCCGGCGCACTGCCGGCGCTCGTGCTCCCCGCACTCGTGACGAGCTCGTTCGAGACCTACCGGATCGTGTTCGTCGCGGAGATGGCGCTCGTCGGGGCGCTGGGCGTGCTGGCGCTGGACGCCGCGCTCGGACGGCTCGGGACGCGCGGGCGCGAGCGGACGATTCTGCTCGCCGTCGTCGCGCTCCTGCCGCTCCTGCTCGGCGGGGTGATCCTGACCCGCTTCGACCTCCTGCCCGCGGCGCTCGTCGCGGCCGCGGTCGCGCTGGTCGCGGCCGGGCGGCTGCGTGCCGCGTCGCTCGTCGTCGGCCTCGGCATCGCGGTGAAGCTCTACCCGGTCGTGCTCGTGCCGCTGCTCGGGATCCAGGCGTGGCGAAGCGGCGGCCGGCGCGGGCTCGTGACCACGCTCGCCCTCGTCGCCGCGCCGGTCGCGCTCGCCTACCTGCCGTTCCTCGTGCTCGCCCCCGGGGGCGTCCTCGACTCGCTCGGACGCCAGCTGGGGCGGCCGCTTCAGATCGAGAGCCTCGGGGCCGGTGTGCTGCTCGCGCTGCACCACGCGTTCGGCGTGCCGCTCGGATGGGCCTCGGGCAGCGGGTCCCAGAACCTGACGGGGGGCGGCGCGGACGCGATCGCCGTGCTGCAGGGAATCGCGCAGACGGTCGCCGTCGCGCTGGTGTGGCTTGCGTTCGCACGCGGCCCGGCGACGACCGACCGACTCGTCCGCCACGCCGCGGCGGCAGTCGTCGCGTTCGTCGCGCTGAGCAAGGTCCTCTCGCCGCAGTTCCTCGTCTGGCTCGTCCTGCTCGTGCCGCTCGTCGGAGGGCCGCGCCGCCGGCGCGCGCTCGTGCTGACGGTCGTCGCGTGCGCGCTGACCGCCGTGTGGTTCCCGGCGCGCTACTGGGACCTCGTGTTCGAGTTCGACCCGCTCGCGTCGTGGCTCGTGCTGCTGCGCGGGATCGTGCTGCTCGGGCTGCTCGCGGCGCTCACGTGGCCGGCCAGGGAACGCGCACCGGCTCGATCGCCGTCGCCCGTCCCGTCGCCGGGTCGCACGTGACGAGCGCGCCCTCGAGGCGCACGCCCCCGGCCGCGGTCTCGAACCGCACGGGCATCCCCGTCCGCATCCGCCGAACCGCGAGCTCGGTCTCGACGCCGATCACCGAGTCGTGCGGCCCGGTCATCCCGACGTCCGTGAGCGCAGCGGTCCCGCCCGGCAGGATCCGGGCGTCCGCGGTCTGGACGTGGGTGTGGGTGCCGAGCACCGCGGTCACCCGGCCGTCGAGCCACGCAGCGAGCGCGACCTTCTCGCTCGTCGCCTCTGCGTGGACGTCGACCACGACGACAGGGGTCGTCTCCGCGGCCTCGTCGACGAGCTCGTCCACGAGCTCCCACATGCTGTGCGCCGGCTCGAGGAAGAGCGAGCCGAGGAGGTTGATCACGGCGACGGGCGTGCCGTCCCGGGCTTCCACGATCGCGAGCCCGCGACCGGGCGCGCTCGCCTGGAAGTTCGCCGGCCGGACGACCGCGCTCGCCGTCGCGAGGTAGGGCCGGATCTCGTCGCGCCGCCAGGCGTGGTTGCCGAGCGTGATCGCGTCCGCGCCCGCGGCGAGGATCCGCTCCGCGAGTCGCGGCGTGATCCCGAGCCCGTTCGCGACGTTCTCGCCGTTGACGATGCACACGTCGACGTCGTGGGTGTCGCGAAGCCCCGGCAGGAGCCCTTCGATCGCGTCGCGGCCGGGCCGGCCGACGACGTCGCCGACGAACAGGATGCGCACGTGCGGGCCTACGGCAGCGACCCGGGGGCCGGGTAGGCGGCGATCGAGATGTTGTTGCCGTCGTCGGGCGTGTGGGCCGCGAGGGCCTGCCGCTCGACCGCGGCGACGTCCACGGCGGTGCCGAGCTTCGACGACGCCGCGAGCACCGGCGTCCCGACCGTGATCGACGGGTCCGGCCGCACGTTCAGAACGGAGACCATCACCGACGGCGCGCGCGTCGGGCGGAGGTCGATGCGGCTCCCGACCTGCTTGCCGCCGATCACGAGCTTCGTCACCGCGACCACTGACCCTGCGACGGGCGCGTAGACGTCCGTGCCCGGGGCGGTGCCGACGTCGAGCACGTTCGTCCCGGGCGGGCCGCCCTCGAGCTGGTACCAGCGCGGCCAGTCCCGCCCGGCGCCCGCGATGTGCCGCCACAGCCGCGCGAGCAGCCCCTCGTTCGCCTGGCGGCCGACCGGCTGGAGCGAGAGCGAGCCGTCGCTCGCGCCGTGGAACCCGATCCCCGTCAGGGACGCGGCCGCGACGGGAAGCTGGATGCCGAGGTTCCCGATGGTGGCGAGCGCCTGCGGCACGGGGCGCACGGCGGCGTCGCTCGCGGCGGGCACGGCGGTGAACCCGGCGGGCTCGGGCGGGCCGGCCGAGCCACCGCTCCCGAACGCCGTCAGGAGCAGCGTGACGACGCCCAGGGCCGCGAGCGCGCACCCGATCACGAGGCGGCGCGCACGGCGCTGGGCACGGCGCCGGCGTTCGCGAACGCGCGCGGCTTGCCGGGAGCGCGGCGAGGCCATCGCGCGCACGGTAGCGCACCGCGCCGCGGACTTCCCTCGGAGCCGGCTCCGAAGCCTTCGGACGACCAGGGGCAGGGCTACGATCGAGTCCATGTCGCAGCCCCCGAGCATCCGGGTCCCCCGTTGGGTCCAGCTCGCCGGGCTGCCGGTCCTGCTCGTGGTCGCGTTCCTGCTCGCCCGGACGCTGGGTCACGTCCTGTTCCTGTTCCTCACGGCGTCCGTGATCGCGTTCACGTTGAACCCGCTCGTCCGCGACCTCACCCGGCTGCGCCTCCCGCGCGGCGTCTCCGTGTCGCTCGTGTACCTCGTGTTCGCGACGGCCGTGATCGCGCTGCTCGTCGCGCTCGGCACCGTCGTCGTCTCCGAGACCCGCACCGCGGCCGAGCGGATCGACACGTTCCTGACCGAGGAGAGCCCCACGACCGGGAAGACGGGCGTCGAGGTCGACATCGACCGTCTCCAGGCGTGGCTCGACGACCACGGGCTCGAGGAGATCAGGATCGAGCGCCAGCTGGACGACCTCACGCAGTCGATCGGTGCCGGCGAGATCTCACGCTACGCGCAGGACGCGATCTCGTTCGCCCAGGGCGCGGCGGTCTCAGTGATCCTCCTGATCGTCTCGGTCGTGCTGATTGCGGTGATCTCGATCTACATGCTGCTCGACATGCCGCGGCTCGAGGCCGTGATCGACCGCCGCTTCCCGCCGCACCGGGGGCCTCCGCTCACGCAGAGCATCGAGCGAGCGCTGTGGGGCTACGTCCGCGGCCAGGCGATCCTCTCGCTCGTGATCGGGACGAGCGCGGGGGTCGGGATGTGGATCCTCGGTACGACCGGCCTCGTCGAGGGCGCCGACCGCTACGCGCTCCTGTTCGGCGTCTGGACCGCCTTCGTCGAGGTGATCCCGTACATCGGGCCGTTCCTCTCCGCGATCCCGCCCGCGATCTACGCGCTCGTGGTCGACCCCATCGGCGTGCTCTGGGTCGTGGCGCTGTTCGTGTTCATCTACCAGATCGAGGGCCACGTGGTCGTGCCCAACGTGATGGCGAACGCGCTGCGCCTCCACCCGCTGCTCGTGATCTTCGGCCTGCTCGCCGGGGGCGAGCTGTACGGCATCCCCGGGGTGCTCGTCGCGCTGCCGACGATGGCCGCCTGTCGCGCGATCTGGGAGTTCTTCCACGGCCGGATCGTCCTCGAGTCGTGGGAGGAGCAGCCGGAGGGGCAGCTTCCGCTGGACGTCGAGCTCGAGCCGCCGAAGCACCCGACCGGCGTCCCGTGAGCGCCGATCGCGCGTACGCTTCGAGACCGTGAGCTTTCCTGCGACACGCCTTCGGCGGCTGCGGCGCACCGACGCGCTGCGGGCGCTCGTCCGAGAGACCGCGCTGTCGCTCGACGACGTCGCGATGCCGCTCTTCGCGTGCCCGGGGGAAGAGGTCGTGCGCCCGGTCGCCGGCCTGCCGGCGATCGCCCAGCGCTCCGTGGACGAGCTCGTCCGCGAGGCAGGCGACCTCCACCGGAGCGGTGTCCGTGCCGTGCTCCTCTTCGGCATCCCCGAGGAGAAGGACGCCGAGGGCTCCGGCGCCTGGGACGACGACGGCATCGTCCAGCAGGCGCTCCGTGCGCTCCGTGCCGAGGTGCCGGGGCTCACGCTCCTCACGGACGTCTGCCTGTGCGAGTACACCGAGCACGGGCACTGCGGCGTGCTCGACGGCGACACGGTCGCGAACGACGAGACGCTCGAGCTCCTCGCGCGCACCGCGGTGAGCCACGTCGACGCGGGAGCGGATGCCGTGTGCCCGAGCGACATGATGGACGGCCGGGTCGCCGCGATCCGCGCGCTGCTCCCCGACACCCCGATCGTCGCGTACGCCGCCAAGTACGCATCGGCGTTCTACGGCCCGTTTCGCGAGGTGGCGGAGTCCGCCCCCGCTTTCGGCGACCGGCGCGGATACCAGATGGACCCGGCGAACGGCCGAGAGGCGCTGCGGGAGTGCGCGCTCGACCTCGACGAGGGCGCGGACGTGCTGATGGTCAAGCCCGCGCTTCCGTACCTCGACGTGATCCGCGCGGTGCGCGAGCGGTTCGACTGCCCCGTCTGGGCGTACCAGGTCTCGGGCGAGTACGCGATGGTGCGCGCTGCCGCCGACGCAGGTCATCTCGAGGAGCAGCGCGCCGCGCTCGAGTCGCTCACCGCGATCAAGCGCGCCGGCGCCGGCACGATCGTCACGTACTGGGCGAAGGACCTCGCGGCGTGGCTCTGACGGCGTCGGGCCTCTGGCGCTCGGCGACCGGCCTCATCCCGGGCGGCGTGAACTCCCCCGTCCGCGCGATGCGCGCGGTGGGGCTCGCCGAGCCGGTGTTCATGCAGCGCGGCGAGGGCGCGTGGATCGAGGACGTCCGTGGCGCGCGGTACGTCGACTGGGTGCAGTCGTGGGGCCCGCTGATCTTCGGTCACGCGGACCCCGAGACGATCGAGGCGGTGCAGGCCGCGGCCGAGCGCGGGACGACGTTCGGCGCGCCGACGGAGGCGGAGGTCGAGCTCGCCGCCGAGATCGCGGACGCGGTCCCCTCGGTCGAGATGGTGCGGCTCGTGAGCTCGGGCACCGAGGCGTCGATGAGCACGCTCCGGCTCGCGCGGGGCGCGACGCGCCGCGACCGCGTGATCACGTTCGCGGGGTGCTACCACGGACACGTCGACGCGCTCCTCGCGAACGCCGGCTCGGGCGTGATGACTCTCGGGCTCCCGTCGTCCCCGGGCGTGCCGACCGGCGTCACCGCGGACACGATCGTGTGCCGATTCAACGACGTCGACGGCGTCGCGGCCGCCGTCGCGCGCTACGGCGAGGGCCTCGCGGCGATCCTCGTCGAGCCGGTCGCGGGCAACATGGGCTGCGTCCCGCCCGAGCCGGGGTTCCTCGAGGCGCTCCGCATGCTTTGTGATGCGAGCGGCGCCCTGCTCGTGTTCGACGAGGTCATGACGGGCTTTCGCGTCGCGCGTGGCGGCGCGCAGGAGCGGTACGGCGTGACGCCGGATCTCACGATCCTCGGGAAGATCGTCGGCGGCGGCCTCCCGCTCGCGGCCTTCGGTGGGCGCGCCGACGTCATGGAGCGGCTCGCGCCGGTCGGGGACGTCTACCAGGCAGGCACGCTGTCCGGGAACCCGCTGGCGACGGCGGCTGGCCTCTCGGTCCTGCGGCGGCTGCGCGATTCGACGGTCTACGACGAGCTCGAGCGGATCGGCGCGCGGCTCGAGGCAGGGCTTGCGCCGTACGGCAGGGTCCAGCGGGTCGGGGGGATGCTCACGCTGTTCTGCCGCGACGCGCCGGTGCGGAGCCACGAGGACGCGCGCGCGAGCGACACGGGCCGCTTCGGCGCCGTCTTCCGGCACCTGCTCGAAGCAGGCGTGTACGTCCCGCCGTCCCAGTTCGAGTGCCTGTTCCCGTCGACCGCGCACACGGACGAGGACGTCGACCGGACGGTCGCCGCGGTCGAGGCGTTCGCTGCGGCCGACTGACGTGGGGCTCTTCGACGACATCGCGGGCCGTGCGTCGTCGGAGAGCCGGCTCTGGGGTGACGCGCTGCGGTCTCCGGCCGCGCGCGAGGAAGTACCGGTGTTCTCCCCGCTCGTCCCCGAGGCGCGCTTCGCACTCGGCGTCGAGACGATCTACGAGGGCTACCTCCTCCACTACGGACGCTCGCGGCTCTTCGAGCCGCCGGACGAGGACATCGCGCTGCTGCTCGGCGACGCGCTCCTCGCGCAGGGGCTCGTGCTCGTCGCCGCGACCGGCTCCGTGACGGCCGTGTCCGATCTCGCGAAGCTCCTCGCACTCTGCACCCAGGCCCGCGCCGACGGCGCGGACGGCGACGGCGCGGCCTGGGCCGCGACCGCCGCGCTGCTCGGCGGCGACGGGCTCGAACCGGCGCGCGTCGAGCTCAGGGACCGCCGCGACCCCGCCCCCCTCGAGCGCCTCGCCCGCTCCTCGGCGGGGGACGCCGCTGTCGACGCGGCGCTCGCCGCGCACGCCGCCCGGCTCGTATAGCATCGCGCGCGATGGTCGCCGCGCTCTGGCTGTTGGCCGACGCCGCCGAGGAGGGCAGGAAGGTCGTGCTCTCGATGCTCGTCGTCGGCCTCGTGTTCCTCGCCGTGATCGGGCTCGGGGAGCTCGTTCACTACGCGGGCGCGCGCCGGCGTCAGGCAAAGCTCAACCGGCCGCTGTAGAGCCGGCCGTAGACTGACGGCCGCCGATGGCCGCCCCCGCGAGAGACCTCCGCGAGTGGATCGCGCTGCTCGAGCGCGAAGGCGAGCTCGTCCGCGTCAAGGGTGTGGTCGACCCCGACCTCGAGGTCACCGAGATCGTCGACCGCGTCGTCAAGGCGGGCGGCCCCGCACTCCTGTTCGAGAACGTGAAGGGGTCGCGCCTGCCGCTCCTCGTCAACCAGTTCGGCACCGAGCGGCGGATGTGCCTCGCGTTCGGGGTCGAGCGGCTCGACGACGTCGCGGCGCGCCTCGAGGAGGTGCTCGAGCTGCAGCCGCCGCAGGGGCTCGTGGGCAAGGTCCGCAAGCTCGGAACGCTGAAGTCGATCGCGGACTCGATGCCGAAGAGCGTGTCGAGGGGGCCATGCCAGGAGGTCGTGCTCACCGGCGACGAGGTCGACCTCGACGCCCTTCCGATCATGCGCTGCTGGCCGCTCGACGCTGCGCCCTTCATCACGCTGCCCGCCGTCATCACGCAGGACCGCGAGACGGGCGTCCGCAACGTCGGCATGTACCGGATGCAGAAGGTCGACTCGAGGACGACGTACATGCACTGGCAGGTGCACAAGGACGGCCGCGCCGACCTCCTCGCGGCGCCCGACGGTCGGATCCCGGTGGCGGTGGCGCTCGGGCTCGATCCCGTGACCGCGTATGCCGCGAGCGCCCCGCTCCCGAAGCACGTCGGCGAGCTGATGGTCGCAGGGTTCCTCAAGGGCTCCGCGGTGCAGATGGTTCCGTGCAAGACGGTCGACCTCGAGGTGCCCGCGAACGCCGAGATCGTGCTCGAGGGCTGGGTCGACGCCGCCGAGACGGGGCTCGAGGGGCCGTTCGGCGACCACACCGGCTACTACACGCCGCCCGAGGAGTTCCCGCTCTTCCGGATCTCCGCGCTCACGATGCGGCGCGACGCCGTCTACCCGTCGATCGTGGTCGGCAAGCCGCCGGCCGAGGACGAGTGGCTCGCGAGGGCGACCGAGCGCATCTTCCTGCCCGCGATCCGCATGAGCGTCCCCGAGATCGTCGACTACGACCTGCCGACCGCCGGCGCGTTCCACAACTGCGTGATCGTCTCGATCCGCAAGCGCTACCCGGGCCACGCACGCAAGGTCATGCACGCGATCTGGGGCCTCGGACTGCTGTCGCTCGCGAAGTCCGTCGTGGTCGTCGACGAGCACGTCGACGTGCACGACTACGAGCAGGTCTTCTTCCACGTCTGCGCGAACGTCGACCCGAAGCGCGATCTCGTGCTGACGGAGGGCCCGCTGGACCAGCTCGACCACTCCTCGGTGCTGCCGTCCTACGGCGGCAAGGTCGGGTTCGACGCGACCGCGAAGGGGCCGGCGGAGGGAGCACGCGAGTGGCCCGTCGAGATCGCGATGACGCCCGAGGTACGCGCGAGCGTCGACGCTCGCTGGGCCGAGCTCGGCCTGCCTGCGCTTGGTCCTGCACTCCGGCCGTGAAACCGTGCAGAATGGCGCCTGGCCGGGAGAAGCCGGTGCGGGACGGTAGGCCGTTGACAGCGACGGCCGCCGGTCGGTTGAATCGAACAGCGGTGTACGGGGTCGACGAGTGAGCGACGAGCACGACACGCACGAACTGCCCACGCCGAGCCTCTGGCCGATCGGCTTCGCGATCGGGGTCGCGTGCGTGCTGGTCGGGCTGGTCGTCAGCGTCCCCGTCCTGATCGTGGGCGCGGTGATCGCGATCGTGTTCGGGCTCCTCTGGGTGCGCGACCTCGTCTCGCCGCGCCGTGCCGCCCCGGCGGCGCCCGCTGCGGCCGAGCCGGTCGGCCACGTCGCCACGGTCGCCGACCTCGGGGCGCCCGTCGACCGCGCCGGGTTCCTCTCGGCTGCGACGATCGGCGTCAGCGGGCTGATCGGGGCGGCGGTGACGCTGCCCGTCCTGGGCTTCGCGGTGCTCCCGTCGTTCGAGGGTGACGGCGTCAAGACGCACGACGTGAACCTCGGGCCGATCACGAACTTCCCGGAGGGCGAGTACGTGATCGCGACATTCCTCGAGAACCCCGACCGCGGGGAGGTGACGCGGCGCACGGCGTTCATCCGGAACAACGGGCGCACGAACGACGGGACCCCGAGCTTCACCGCGATCTACAGCCGCTGCGTCCACCTCGGCTGCCCGGTGCAGCCGAACGGTCCGATCGACGAGAACGCGATGAAGGAGGTCAACGGCGTCGAGCTTCGGCCGGTGCTCGCGGCGAGCTTCGGCTGCCCCTGCCACGGCGGCCTCTACGACTCGGAGGGCAACCGGTTCGCCGGGCCGCCGGTCAGGTCGCTCGACCGCTTCGAGTTCTCGATCGTGAACGGCGACCTGATCCTCGGCCGCACGTTCAGCGTCGGCCACGTGGAAGGCGTCGGCGCGACGGCGCGGATCGCGAAGTACTACAAGGCGTATCCCGGTGTCCACGTCGACGGCGTCGAGCGCATCCTGTACCCGATCCCGACCCCGGGCAGCAGAGGCTGATGGCCACGAAGGCGGCACGGCGGAAGCAGCTCGAGGCGGCGGCGCTCTACCCGCTCGACTGGACCGAGGAGCGGTCCGGCCTCGTCGGGTACACGAAGTGGTTCCTGTTCCGCAAGGTCCCGCACGACATCAGCTGGGCGCAGACCCTCGGCGCCGCGGCGCTGACCGCGTTCATCGTCCAGGCGGTGACCGGCGTGGTGCTCGCGATGTACTACAAGCCCGACCCCGATGCCGCGTACGCGTCGGTCGTGAACATCACCGAGAACGTCACGCTCGGCTGGCTCGTGCGCGGGATGCACAAGTGGGGCGCGAGCGTCTTCATCATCCTGCTCTTCTTCCACATGGCCCGCGTCTTCCTGTTCGGGGCGTACAAGTACCCGCGGGAGCTCAACTGGATCGTCGGCGTGCTGATCCTCGTGTCGGGCATGGCCGAGGGCTTCACCGGCTACCTGCTCCCGTGGGACAACACCGCGTACTGGGCGACGGTCGTCGGGATCAACATCAACGCGACCGGACCGTTCGTCGGCCCGTTCCTCGCGCAGTTCCTCCAGGGCGGCCTGAACATCGGCCCTGACACGCTGGCGAAGTTCTATGCCTTCCACATGCTCGTGCTCCCGGGCGCGATCTTCGCGCTGATCGGCCTGCACCTGTACCTCGTCGTGCGCCTCGGCGTGACCTCTCCGCCGTGGTCCCCGTCTGCCGCAGGGCGCGACCGGCACGAGCCGGAGGGCGGCCGCGAGGGCCTGATCCGCGACCCCGCCTCCGAGGTGGAGGCCTAGTCATGGCCACGCCGCTCAAGGAACGCCACCGCGCGGACTTCAAGCGCTACAAGGAGGATGTCGAGCGCGAGGGGAAGAGCTTCTTCCCGTACGCGGTGCTCCACGACGCGATCATGTCGCTCGTCGTCGTGGGCGTGATCATCGGGCTCGCCTGCATCTGGTACTTCACGGCCGACAAGACCGACGCGGGGCTGCTCGGGCCCTGGTACACGGACGAGGCGGACCCCGGCACGGTCAACTTCGTGCCGCGCCCCGACTGGTTCTTCTACTTCCTCTTCTACCTCCTGAGGATCTTCAAGTGGCCCGAGTCGGTCGTGCTCGGCACGGTGGGCATTCCCACGATCCTGCTGATCCTCCTGATCGCCCTGCCGTTCTACGACCGCCGGCCCGAGCGGCGGATCACGCGCCGGCCGGTGGCGGTGGTCGCTGCGATCCTCGTCGTGATCTCGATGGGCGTCCTGACCTGGAAGGGCGCCACTGCGAAGGAAGCCCTCGGCTCCGAGCTGATCGCCTCGGGCACCGTCGACCAGTGGGCACAGGAGCAGGGCTTCCAGAACGACCCGGTCGCGGTCGCGGGCGCGAAGCTGTTCGCGGAGTCCGGGTGCCTGAACTGCCACACGTACATGGGCTCCGGCGCCGGCAACCTCGGCGCTCCCGACCTGACCGCGATCGGCGCGACGGGCCGCGGTGTCGACTTCTTCAAGTCGTACGTCGCGAATCCCGCCCAGTTCGGGAACAACGTGATGATCTCGTACAGCTACCTCGGCGACGAGAACCTCACCAAGCTCGCGACGTTCCTCCACGCGAGCAAGGGCGGGTAGCGCACTTCGCCTCGGGCGAAGTGCCAGCGGCGCTTTGTGACACAGTGTCACGACCCGGCCGTGTCCGGGCGCCGAGGGCCGGCTGGATGCATGCGATGACACACGACTCGGGAACGCTGCACCCGGACGCGGTGCGTGGGATGTTCGACCGGATCGCGCCGGTCTACGACGTGATGAACCGTGTGATGACTGCGGGGCTCGACCGCTCGTGGCGCCGGCTGACCGTCGAGGCGGTCGTGCAGCCCGGTCATCGCGTGCTCGACGCGTGCTGCGGCACCGGCGACCTCGCGCTCGCGGCGGAGCGCGAGGGCGGCGTCGTGACGGGGCTCGATTTCTCGCAGAGGATGCTCGAACGGGCGCGGCGCAAGTCGTCCACGGTGACGTGGGTCGAGGGCGACCTCCTCGCGCTACCGTTCGACGACGGCGCGTTCGACGCGGCGACGGTCGGGTTCGGGGTCCGGAACGTCTCGGACCTCGACGGCGCCCTCGCTGAGCTACGGCGCGTGCTCCGCCCCGGCGGACGGCTCGCGATCCTGGAGATCACCCGGCCCCGGGGCGTCCTCCGCCCGTTCTTCTCCCTGTGGTTCGACCGGATCGTGCCCCTGCTCGGGAAGGTGCTTCCCGGCGGACGCGCCTACACGTACCTCCCGGCGAGCGTCAGACGCTTCCCGGGCGCCGAGGAGCTCGCGACGCTGCTCCGCGCGCAGGGGTTCGAGCAGGTCGGCTTCCGGCTCCTCGGCGGGACCATCGTCGCGCTCCACACCGGGGTGAGGACCTGAGCGCGCTCGCGACCGTGAGGGACGTCGACGGGCTCGCCGGCTACCTCGCCGCCGTCGAGGAGCGGCTCGCGGCCGTGATCGTCGGCCATGAGGGCACGGTCGCCGAGGTGGGCGCCGACGCCCTCGCCGCAGGCGGGAAGCGCCTGCGGCCGGCGCTCACCTTCCTGTCCGCGCCCGCGGGCTCGCCGTCGCCCGTCGCCGAAGGGGTCGCGGTCGAGCTCGTCCACATGGCGTCGCTCGTCCACGACGACATCGTCGACGCCGCCCGCCTCCGCCGCGGCCGCGCCGCGGCATGGACGGCACACGGCCAGTACGCCGCGAAGGCGACCGGCGACCACATGTTCGCGTGCGCGTTCGCGACGCTCGCGGCCACCGGCTCGGCCGAGCGGGTCGAGGCGCTCGCGGAGGCGTCCCTCGCGCTCGCCCGCGGCGAGGCGCTCCAGCGCCTCCAGCGGCACGATCCTGACACGAGCGTCGAGGAGTACCTCGAGCGCTGCGCGCTCAAGACCGGCTCGCTGTTCGCCGCTGCGTGCGTGCTCGGGGGCGGCAGCGCCGAGTTCGGCCGGCTGCTCGGGATCGCGTTCCAGGTCGTCGACGACGTGCTCGACTGCACCGGTGAGACGTTCGAGACCGGCAAGGTGCCCGGCACGGACCTGCGCGACGGCACGCCGACGCTGCCGCTGCTCCTCGCCGCCCGCGAGGACGCGGTCGTGCGCGCCGCGCTCGCCGGTGGGCCGCTCGAGGGGGCGCTCGTGCGCGTGGCGGCGAGCGGCGCGCTCGAGCGGTCCCGGGAGACCGCCCTCGACTACGCTAGGAGAGCACGAGCGAGCCTGAACGGGGCCGTCCGCCGGGAGGAGCTCGAGGCACTCGTGGATGCGGTCGTCGACCGCGATCGCTGACCCGACATGGCGCTGCTCGACCGGACATCCACGCTCGCTCCCCTCAGGGAGAAGATCGAGGCCGGCGAGCGGCTCGACCTGGAGGACGGGCTCGCGATCCTCGAGTCCGACGACCTGCTGGCGCTCGGCGAGCTCGCCGACACGGCGCGCCGGCTCCGCGGCGGAACCGACGAGGTCTACTTCGTCCAGAACCTCTATCTCAACCAGACGAACGTCTGCCGGGTGAAGTGCAAGTTCTGCGCGTTCGCGGCGACGCGCAAGCAGGAGCACGCCTACACGATCACCGCGGACGAGCTCGTCGCCGACGCGGCCGAGCAGCACGCGGCGAGCGGCTTCACCGAGATCCACATGGTCAACGGCGAGAACCCGCACATCGGGTTCGACTTCTACGTCGACACGATCCGCGCCCTGAAGACGGTGCTGCCGGACGTGCATCTGAAGTGCTACACGGCGTCGGAGATCCACCACATGACGACGCTCTCCGGGCTCACGCACGAGGAGGTGCTGCGAGAGCTCAAGGACGCCGGCCTCGGCTCGCTCCCGGGCGGCGGCGCCGAGATCTTCGCCGATCGCGTCCGTGCGCTCATCGCCCCGGGCAAGGAGCACGCGGACATCTGGTTCCACGTCCACGACACCGCGCACCGGTTGGGGATCCCGACGCACTGCACGATGCTCTACGGTCACGTCGAGACGTACGAGGAGCGCGTCGACCACATCCTGAGGCTCCGGGAGCAGCAGGACCGGACGGGCGGGTTCCTCGCGTTCATCCCGCTTGCGTTCCACCCGGAGCACACGGTCTTCGAGCGGCGCGGGTGGCGGCACACGACCGGCGCCGACGACCTCAAGATGCTCGCGTTCGGCCGCCTGATGCTCGACAACGTGCCGAACATCAAGGCCTACTGGATCATGATGGGAATGCCGATGGCGCAGGTCGCGCTGCACTTCGGCGCGAACGACGTGCAGGGCACCGTGATGCGCGAGGCGATCTTCCAGGCCGCCGGCGCGACCGCGGGGACCGAGCAGAAGCTCTCCGAGCTCGCCCGGTTCGTCAGCGAGGCCGGCCGCATCCCGGTCCAGCGCGACACGCTCTACAACGAGGTGCGGCGCTGGTGACCTCGCTTCCCCGGCCGGCCCCGGCTCCCGCCGGGCAAAGCCCGGCCCCGCCGGCGCCCCGCGCCGCGATGCCTTCCGGGGCCGTATTCCCATACTGTCCCCTCCGGCCTCGCACCGCGAGCGACACGCCGAGAAACCGAGGTCGGTCGTCATCGTGATCCGGCTCGGGCGCATCTCGTACGTGAACATGGCGCCGGTCTTCCACCGGCTCACCTCGGACGTCGAGGAGATCACCGGCGTCCCGACCGAGCTCAACCGCAAGCTGATGGAGGGGGAGATCGACATCGCGCCGATCTCCTCGATCGCGTACGCCCGGCACGCCTCGAGC
>DASSUT010000184.1:0-11671 GCA_035706725.1 Gaiella sp.
ACCATCGCGGGCACCTCGACCTGGCGGGCGAGGAGGATGTGCTCGCGGGTCTGCGGCATCGGGCCGTCCGCGGCGGAGACCACGAGGATCGCGCCGTCCATCTGGGCGGCGCCCGTGATCATGTTCTTGATGTAGTCGGCATGGCCGGGGCAGTCGACGTGCGCGTAGTGCCGGTTCTCGGTCTCGTACTCGACGTGCGCGGTCTGGATCGTGATGCCGCGCTGCTTCTCCTCCGGCGCCTTGTCGATCTCGTCGAACGCGACCGCGGTGCCCCCGCCTTGCTCGGCGAGCACCTTCGTGATCGCAGCGGTGAGGGTGGTCTTGCCGTGGTCGATGTGACCGATCGTGCCGACGTTCACGTGCGGCTTCGTGCGCTCGAACTTCTGCTTGCCCATGGTTTTTTTCCTCCGGAAAAAAACTAGAATTACAGGAAAATTACTGCTCTAGTCTGATTGACTGGTCACAATTGCCTCGGCAATCGAGACCGGGACGTCTTCGTACCTGTCGAACTGCATCGTGAACGTGGCCCGCCCCTGCGTCATGGAGCGCAGGTCGGTCGCGTAGCCGAACATCTCCGACAGCGGCACGCTCGCCTTGATCGTCTGCGAGTTGCCGAGCGGCTCGAGATGCTCGACCCGTCCGCGGCGCGCGTTGAGGTTCCCCATCACGTCGCCCAGGTACTCCTCGGGGGTGACGACCTCGACCGCCATCATCGGCTCGAGCAGCTTCGGCTTCGCCCGCTTCATCGCCTCCTTGAAGGCCATCGAGCCAGCGATCTTGAACGCGCGCTCGCTCGAGTCCACCTCGTGGTACGAGCCCTCGACGAGCTCGATCCTGACGTCGACCACCGGGTAGCCGGCGAGGCCACCCGCGCCCATCGCCTCCTGGATCCCGTCGTCGACCGGCTTGATGTACTCCTTGGGGATCTTGCCGCCGACGATCTTGTCCTCGAACTCGTAGCCCTCTCCGGGCGCCTGTGGGTGCAGGTTGATCACGACGTCGCCGTACTGGCCGGAGCCGCCGGTCTGCCGGACGAACCGGCCCTGGACGTTCTCCGCCGACCGCGACGCCGTCTCGCGGTAGGCCACCTGTGGCCGGCCGACGTTCGCGTCGACCTTGAACTCGCGCATGAGGCGGTCGACGATGATCTCGAGGTGCAGCTCGCCCATGCCGGCGATCAGCGTCTGGCCCGTCTCCTCGTCGGACGAGACGCGGAAGGTCGGGTCCTCCTCGGCGAGCCGCTGGAGACCCTGCGAGAGCTTGTCCTGGTCGCCCTTCGTCTTCGGCTCGATCGCGACCGAGATCACGGGATCGGGGAACGTCATGGACTCGAGCACGATCGGCGCGGCCTGCACCGCGAGCGTGTCGCCGGTGGTCGACTGCTTGAGGCCGACCGCCGCCGCGATCTCCCCCGCGCCGATCTCGTCGCGCTCCTCGCGGTGGTTCGCGTGCATCTGGAGGATGCGCCCGATCCGCTCCGTGCGGCCGTTCGTCGTGTTCAGCACGCGATCGCCGGCCTTCACCTTGCCGGAGTACACGCGGAAGTACGTGAGCTTGCCGACGTACGGGTCCGACATCACCTTGAACACGAGCGCGGAGAACGGTGCGTCCTCCGACGCCGGGCGGGTGATCTCGTCCTCCGTCGACGGGTCCGTGCCCTGGACGGCCGGCACGTCGAGGGGGCTCGGGAGGTAGTCGACGACGGCGTCGAGGAGCGGCTGCACACCTTTGTTCTTGAACGCCGAGCCGAGGAGCACCGGCGTGATCGCGTCGGCGAGCGTCCCCGTGCGGAGCGCGCGGCGGATCATCTCCGGCGTCACCGACCCCTCGTCCTCGAGGTAGGCCTCGAACAGCTCGTCGTCGTGCTCCGCGACCGCGTCGATCAGCGCGTGATGCGCCTCCTCTGCGACAGCCGCGAGCTCGGCGGGGATCTCGCCCACCGTGAACGACTGGCCGAGCTCGTCCTCGTAGACGATCGCCTGCATCTCGACGAGGTCGACGAGCCCGACGTGCTTGTCCTCCTCACCGACCGGGAGCTGGATCGGCACCGGGGTGGCGCCGAGGCGGTCGCGCATCGACTGCACCGCGTTCACGAAGCTCGCGCCCGTGCGGTCCATCTTGTTGATGAAGGCGATCCGCGGGACGCCGTAGCGGTCGGCCTGGCGCCAGACCGTCTCGGACTGCGGCTGGACGCCCGCGACCGCGTCGAACACGGCTACGGCGCCGTCGAGCACGCGCAGCGAGCGCTCGACCTCGACGGTGAAGTCCACGTGCCCGGGAGTATCGATGATGTTGATGCGATGGTCGCGCCAGAACGCAGTCGTCGCCGCAGACGTGATCGTGATGCCGCGCTCCTGCTCCTGCGCCATCCAGTCCATGGTCGCGGCGCCCTCGTGCACCTCGCCGAGCTTGTGCGTGCGGCCGGTGTAGTAGAGGATCCGCTCGGTCGTCGTGGTCTTCCCCGCGTCGATGTGGGCCATGATCCCGATGTTGCGGACGCGGTCGAGCGCGACCCGTGGCTCCGTCATGGTGCTCATGTCTCCTCTACCTACCACCGGTAGTGCGCGAAGGCCTTGTTCGCCTGCGCCATCCTGTACATGTCGTCCTTGCGCTTGAACGCGCCGCCCTGCTGGTTGATCGCGTCCATCAGCTCCGCCGCGAGCTTCGACTGCATTCCCTTCTCGCGGCGCTCGCGCGCGTAGGTCACGAGATAGCGCAACGCGAGCGTCCGGCCGCGCGGGGCCGGAACCTCGACCGGCACCTGGTAGTTCGCGCCGCCGACGCGGCGGGAGCGGACCTCGAGGACCGGGGTGACGGACTTGACCGCGGCCTCGAGCGCCTCGAGCGCAGGCTTGCCGGTCTTCGTCTCGACCTCGGAGAGGGCGTCGTAGACGATGCCCTCCGCGATCGACTTCTTGCCGTCGAGCATCATCCGGTTCACGAGCTGCGTCACGAGGACGGAGCCGTAGACGGCGTCCGGCTCCACCGTGCGGGGCTGGATCTGGGCGCGACGTGGCATCAGTGGCTCTCCCGGTGACGGTCTCGCGCCGCCGGCGTGCGAGACGCAAGGAGTGCAAGGACGCAGGGAGCGTTCGTATCGGTGGATACGGGCGCGACCGCGGACGACGCGGCAATGCGCCGCGGATAGCGCGCCAGCGGCCCCCTGACTGTTGCCGGCAGGGCCACTATCACGAGCCTCTCTTCGCCCCGTACTTCGAGCGGCCCTGACGGCGCTCGGCGACGCCGGACGTGTCGAGCCCGCCGCGGATCACCTTGTAGCGGAACCCCGGCAGGTCCTTGACGCGACCGCCGCGGATCAGCACGACCGAGTGCTCCTGGAGGTTGTGCCCCTCACCGGGGATGTAGGCGCCGACCTCCATCTGGTTCGTCAGCTTGACGCGCGCGACCTTGCGCAGCGCGGAGTTCGGCTTCTTCGGCGTGGTGGTGTAGACGCGCGTGCAGACGCCCCGCTTCTGGGGCGCCCCGCGCAGCGCGGGGGTCTTCACCTTCGTCTTCGGAACCTTTCGTCCCTTGCGGACGAGCTGGTTGACGGTGGGCACGCTGCTCCTCGAAACTCGTTGTGGCTTTTCTCGCGCGGAAAGGGCCGGCAGGCAGTACGTCTCCTGCCGCCCGAGAGGGGCAATGGTAGCCGAAAGGCGCGTGTCGCGTCGTATGCGAAACGGGAAGACGGGCACGCGTCTTCGCGGCCGGCTATGGCCGAACCGCTCGCACCCGACTACAGTGCGCACGGGGAAGGTGGGGGTAGCGACATCTCGAGCGGAATCGTCAGCACGATCATCGCGGCGATCGCCCTTGTCGGGCTCGGAATCGTCGCGCTCGAGATCGTCCGGCGCAGGCAGCCGGTCGACAGGGACGATCGGCTGGTACAGGCGGTCGACGACATGCGGAGCCGCATGGACGTCCTCGGGCGCGACCTCTCCGAGGCACTCGAGCGGGCAGAGCGCGAGAGCCGGCGCAACAGGTTCCTGAGCGATCTCGGCAGCTCGATCGAGTTCGACGAGCTTCTCGACCGGGTCCTCGACGCGGCGCTCGGCGTGCCGGGCTTCGACGCGGCGATGGTCGTCCTCGACGAGGCGGCCGGCCAGTCGACGATGGCGACGCGTGGAATGACCCCCGAGGAGGCCGCAAAGCCGCCGTCCTCGGGCGCGGGAGGCGTCCTCCCGCCCGGGCCGATCACGGTCACCTACCGCTACGGCGCCGCCGACGCCGCGGACACGAGCCTCATCCGGGGAGGCCTGTTCATGGCGCTGGTCGGACGCGAAGGCAACCAGCTCGGGAGCCTTGCATTGTTCTGGCGCACGCCCGGCTACGAGCCGTCGCAGGACCGGATCGCGGCGATCGAGCAGATCGCGGAGACGTGCATCCCTGCGATCGAGAACGCTCGGCGCTACCGCGAGGCGCGACAGCTCGCGGAGACCGACGCCCTCACGGGATTCTTCAACCAGCGCTATTTCCACGAGATGCTGCGCCGGGAGGCGCTTCGCGCTCAGCGCTACGACCGCCGGCTCGCGCTCCTCATCCTCGACCTCGACGACTTCAAGGCGGTCAACGACCGCATCGGCCATCTCGCGGGCGACGCGGTGCTCGCTCAGGTCGCCGAGCAGTTGCGCAACGAGATCCGCTCGGTGGACATCGGCTGCCGGATCGGCGGCGACGAGTTCGCGGTCGTGATGCCCGAGTCGACCGCGGCAGACGCCACCCAGCTCTTCGAGCGGATGCACCAGAGCGTCACGACGATGCCGATGCCCGGCGGGCAACGGGTACGGCTCTCGGCGGGGATCGCCGAGCTGCGGCACGGCGAGACCGCCGCCGGCCTGTTCGAGCGTGCGGATGCGGCGCTCCGGCACTCGAAGGACGAGGGCAAGGACCGCGTCACCACCGCGGCCGAGTAGCGGGCTAGCGCCGCTCCGCGACGAGGCGGAGCGTGCGCGTCGGGCGCTCGGCGCCTCCCGCAGCCTCGAGCGTGACGCCGACCCGGGCCCCCGGCGGCACGGGCCGCCGGACGGGGACGATCCGCTCGGAGCCCTGGAACGCGCCGGCGGCGACGGGTGTCGCCGAGCCGGGCGGGACGACCCAGATCGCGTACTCGCGCCCGTCCGGTGCGGGCCCGAGCCCCGAGAGGGCGAGCACCGCTGCGTCGTCCGGCGCGACCACGAGCACGAGTCTCCCCAGCGAGCCCCGCAGGGCGATCCGCTCGGCCCCCGGCGCGGTGAGGATCGGGAGGGCACGGTCGAGTTGCGCGCCGTTCGTCGCGGGATCGGAGCCGGCGACGGAGAAGATCGCCCAGCCGCCGAGCCCGATCGCGACGACACCGCTCGCGATCGCGAGCGCCGCGAGCGTCGGCCAGTCGGGCCGGCGCGCCGGGACCAGCACCAGCGGTTCACGCTCGACCGGCGTCGCCGCACTCGCGTCGAGAGGACGGCGCGGCTCGAGTGAGACGACGCTCCCTGTGGCCCGCTCGTTCACGCGGTCGAGGATAGAGCCCGCTGGGGACGGCTCAGCCCGGCGAGGGCTGTCCAGCCACACCCCTCTGTAGGGTTCCCCCGATGGAGGGATGCTGCTCGTCGAGCAGATCGGCGGGTCGGACCTGAGCGGGATGACGACAGAGCTCGCGATCGCGGCGGTCGTCCTCGCCGGCGTCTCCCTCGTGCTCTTCGTGCTCGCGATCCGGCGCCTGCTCGCGCGCCAGGCGGAGGTGACGGTCACGATGCTCCGTCGCTACGACGAACGCCTCGCGGACTTCGCCCAGACGCTCGCCGACGCCCTCACGGCGCTGCAAGCTCCGGCGTCGTCCGGCACGCCCGCGCTCGAGGAGGATCCGGAGCCGATGGTGCGGACGCTCGAGCTCGCACGGGAGCGCACCCGCGCGGACGGGGCGATCGCGCTCGTCACGAGCGGCACTGGCGCGCCGATCGTCGCGACCGTCGGGCTGTCCGAGTCCGAGACGAACCACATCGCGCGAATGGGGTTTCCCGACTACCGCGGCGCGAGGGCGATCGAGGTCGCGTTCGCGGGTGACCTCCCGGCCCCGGAGGGATCCCAGCCGATCCGGGCCGGGCTCGTGCTGCCGCTCCTCGAGGAGTCGGACGCGCAGAGCCTCCTCGGGGTGCTCACCCGCGAGCAGGGACGCCATTTCAGCGAGGAGGACGTCGACGCGCTCGACGCAGTCGTGGGCGTGGCACGCTCCCCCGTCTCGCGGGCGCTCAAGCTCCGCGAGCCGGACGTCGTGCCCGAGATCGACGTGCTCACGAACCTCCTCGACCGACAATCGTTCGATGCCGTGCTCGAACGGGAGATCGTCCGTGCCCGCCTCGCCGGGCACCCTCTCTCGCTCGTCGTGATCGACGTCGACCGGCTGACGTCGCTCAACGCGCGTCTGGGAATCGGCGGAGCGGACAGCGTCCTGCGTGAGCTCGCCACGCGTCTGCAGTCGGTCATGCACCATCTCGACTACACGATCAGGCTCGGCGGTGGGCGTTTCGCCATGCTGCGCCCCGGATCGGAGGCCACGCAGGCGCGAGAGCTGTACGACGCGCTGCGCGAGAACCTCTCGAGCACGCCGCTCGTGGGCGGCGAGCCGGATGCCGTCTCGTTGTCGGCCGGCGTCGCCGAGCTCGTGCCGCGGGACGACGCGGGCTCGTTCGTCGCGCGTGCCGATCAGGCCCTCCAGCGGGCGAAGCAGAAAGGCCGTGGCACGATCGTGCTCGAGCCCCCGCCCGATCCCTCCCGGTCGACGCTGGTCCTGCACGCGACGGCCGGAGACAGGCTCGGCCGCGCGTGACGCCGCGCCCCGCTTCGCCGCGCTCGAGGTAGGAGCCCCGTGACGGCATGGTTCGCCGCGCTCGCCGCAGGAGCACTGCTGCTCTGTGTTGCGGCGGCAATCGCCGCTCGGCGGCGGGCGGCGGCGCGCGAGGCGCGTCGCGTCGAGGAGCTCGGCCGCCTTGCGGAGCGACTCGAGACCGCGCTCGGCGCGCTCCGTCCGCTGGGGACGGCCGCGGCAGTCGGCCCGCCCCCCTCTCCAGCCGGCGACGCGCCGCTCGTCGCCGAACGACTACCCGGCCGTGCCGCGCTTCTCGAAGCGGTTGCGGGCGACGTCGCACACGCCCGTGCCAGCGCGGCACGCCTGACGGCGGTTCTCGTGCGCGTCTCCGACGAGACGCGACCGGGGGAGCTCGTCGACGCCGTTCGCGACGTCACCGGACGGCCGCCCTACGCCGTGGGGCCGCGCTCGGCGGCGTTCACGCTGCCCGGGCTCGGGCGCGCCGACGGGCTCGGAGCACTCGCCCGGATCGAGTCGGTGGCTGCGTCGTCGGGGCGTGCGGTCGAGTGGATGCCGGACGAGACCGCGGTCGAGCTCGTGGCCAGGCTGCTCGAGCCCCAGGCACTTGAAGCCGGATAGGTCGGCTCGGGCCTGCGGGGGCAGGCCCGAGCCGAGGCGCGCCCGTGTGGCTCAGGCGTCTTCGTCCGACGCGGGCAGCTCGGGGACGTCCGGGAGCTCCGTCTCGTACCCGAGCCCGAGCGACGAGAGGTCGAGCCCGTCGCCGTCGCCGATCTCCTCGAGCGCCGCGAGGAGCTCGGCCTCCGTCCCGCCTCCGAACATCGCGGCCGGGAGCGGCTCCGTCGGCTCGATGTCGATGCCGCGGTACTTCTTGAGGCCCGTGGCCGCCGGGATCAGCTTCCCGATGATCACGTTCTCCTTCAGCCCGAGCAGGCGGTCGACCTTGCCCTCGATCGCCGCATCGGTCAGCACCTTCGTGGTCTCCTGGAACGAGGCCGCCGAGAGGAACGACTCCGTGGCGAGCGACGCCTTCGTGATGCCGAGGATCAGCGGCTCGAACGTCGCCTCCTCGCCCTTCTCCGAGCGCGCGGCGTCGTTCGCCCGCTCGAGCACGACCTTGTCGGCCAGCTGACCCGGCAGGAGGTCGGTGTCGCCGGGGGTCTCGACGCGCACCTTCTTCATCATCTGGCGCACGATGAGCTCGATGTGCTTGTCGTGGATGTCGACGCCCTGGGACTTGTAGACCTTCTGCACCTCGCCCACGAGATACTGCTCGGTCGGGGTCGAGCCCCGCCCGGCGCGCGTGTGGAGGTCGAGCAGCTCGGTCGGGTTGAGCGAGCCGTCGTTGAGCGGATCGCCCTGCTCGACCGTCCCGCCGTCGGTGACGAGGAACCTCGTCCGCCGCGGGAACGAGTACTCCTTGACGGGCAACGGCTCACCGTCGGCGTCGAGCTCGGACGGCGTCACGGTGACGGCCGTCGTCCGCTCCTGCTCCTCGATGGAGACCTTGCCGCCGTACTCGGCGAGCGTCGCGGCGCCCTTCGGGTTCCGGGCCTCGAAGATCTCCACGACGCGCGGCAGGCCCTGCGTGATGTCGTCGCCCGCGACTCCACCCGTGTGGAACGTCCGCATCGTGAGCTGGGTGCCCGGCTCGCCGATCGACTGCGCCGCGACGATGCCGACAGCGTCGCCGATCTCGCACATGTCGCCGGTCGCGAGGAACGTGCCGTAGCACGCCCGGCACACGCCGACCTCGCTCCGGCACTTGAGCACGGTGCGGACCGGGAGCACCGCCTCCTCGGCGTGCTCCTCGAGTTGCTCGACGATCTCCGCAAGGCGAGGCTTGGTCAGGAGCTCGCCCTTCTCGCCGAGCACGGTCTTGCCGGGCTTGCCGTCGCGCAGCGGCTTGTGCACGTCCGCTGCGAGCACGCGGCCCGCCGCGCTCAGGTTCGGTTGGCCGTCGAGGAGCACGGAAACCTCGACGTGCTCGGCGGTGCCGCAGTCCTCCTCGCGGATGATCACGTCCTGGGAGACGTCGACGAGACGACGCGTGAGGTAGCCCGAGTCTGCCGTCCGCAGCGCCGTGTCCGCGAGGCCCTTGCGGGCGCCGTGCGTCGAGATGAAGTACTCGAGCACCGACAGGCCCTCCATGAAGTTGGCCTTGATCGGACGCTCGATGATCTCGCCCTTCGGGTTCGCCATGAGACCGCGCATCCCGGCGAGCTGACGGATCTGGTTGAACGATCCGCGGGCGCCGGAGCTGGCCATCATGAAGATCGGGTTCGTCAGGTGCAGGTTCTCCCGCATCGCGTCGGCGACCGTGTCGGTTGCCTCCGTCCACACGGCGATCACTCGCTCCTTCCGCTCCTCCTCGGTCATCAGGCCGCGCTCGTACTTCTGCTCGACCTCGGCGACCTGGTCCTCGAACCCGGCGAGGATCTCCTCCTTCGTCGGCGGGATCACGATGTCGTTCTTCGAGACCGTGATGCCCGCACGCGTCGCGAAGCGGAACGCGAGCGCCTTGATCGTGTCGAGCACGGTCGCGACGACGTACGCCCCGTACTCGCCGACGAGCCTGTCGATCGTCGTGTCGAGCTCGCGCTTCGTCAGCGCGCGGTCGACCACGAACGGCTCGTGCTCCCCGTCCTTGACCGCGTCGCGGAGCGACCGTGCGATCTCGCTCTCGAAGATCACGCGACCGGGCGTGGTGAGCCGAACCTCGGCGCCCGAGCGGAACTCGATCGGGGCCTGGAGCGAGACGTGCTCCTTCTTCGACTCGAGCGCGAGCTCGACCTCCTCCTCCGAGCCGAAGCGCGGGGGGCGGTAGCCGAGCTGCTGCTCGAGGGCCTCGGCCGTCGTGCCCGCGAGGTCGTGCTCGCAGTACGTCAGGAAGTACGCGCCCAGCACCATGTCCTGCGTCGGCGTGGCGAGCGGTCGCCCGTGCGCCGGCGAGAGGATGTTGTTCGACGAGAGCATGAGGATCCGGGCCTCCGCCTGGGCCTCCGCCGAGAGCGGGAGGTGGACCGCCATCTGGTCGCCGTCGAAGTCCGCGTTGAACGCGTGGCAGACGAGCGGGTGCACCTGGATCGCCTTGCCCTCCACGAGCACCGGCTCGAACGCCTGGATGCCGAGGCGGTGGAGCGTCGGCGCCCGGTTGAGCAGCACGGGGTGCTCCGCGATGACCTCCTCGAGCACGTCCCAGACCCCCGGGACCATCGACTCGACGTACTTCTTCGCGGCCTTGATGTTCTGCACCGACTTGCGCTCGACGAGCCGGCTCATGATGAACGGCTTGAAGAGCTCGAGGGCCATCAGCTTCGGCAGCCCGCACTGGTGCAGCTTGAGGTTCGGCCCGGCGACGATCACCGACCGGCCCGAGTAGTCCACGCGCTTGCCGAGCAGGTTCTGGCGGAACCGGCCCTGCTTGCCCTTGAGCATGTCGGACAGCGACTTCAGCGGACGGTTGCCCGGTCCGGTGACCGCGCGGCCGCGACGGCCGTTGTCGAACAGCGCGTCGACGGCCTCCTGCAGCATCCGCTTCTCGTTGTTCACGATGATCTCCGGCGCGCCCAGGTCGAGCAGCCGCTTGAGCCGGTTGTTCCGGTTGATCACCCTGCGGTAGAGGTCGTTGAGGTCGCTCGTGGCGAAGCGGCCGCCGTCGAGCTGCACCATCGGGCGCAGCTCGGGCGGGATCACGGGGATCGCCTCGAGCACCATCCACTCGGGCTTGTTCTCCGAGGTGATGAACGCCTGCACGACCTTGAGCCGCTTGATCGCGCGCTGCTGCTTCTGCCCCTTCGACGTCTTGATCACGTCGCGGAGGGTGATCGACTCCTGCTCGAGGTCGAGGTCGCGCAGAAGCTCGCGGATCGCCTCGGCGCCCATGCCGCCGCGGAAGTACACGCCGAAGCCGTACGGCGAGCCGAAGCGGTCCTTGAGCTCCCGGAAGATCTGCTCGTCGTTCACGACCTGCTTCACGTCGAGCTCGCGGAACAGCTTCCACGTCTCCTCGAGCCGGCGGACGCCCTCGATCGCCGCGTCGCGCGCGTCGGCGCGCCGGCTCTCGATGTCGGCCACCATCTCCTTGACCTTGGCCGCCCACTGCTGGACGACCTCGAGATCCTCCTTGCGCGCGCCCTCCACGAGGCAGCGGTCGTACGCCAGCTCCCGAACCTGGTCGGGGCCTGCGTCCGCATCGGCGTGCTCGAGCACGTCGCGCAGCAGACCGTTGCCGATGTCACGGGCCCGCTCGAGGTTCTTCGCATCGATCGAGGCCGCGAGCTCCGCGTCCTCCTCGGCGAGCTGCTCACCCGTGAGCAGCTGCTCGAGCACCTTGTGGAGGTGCTTCGTGATCGCGCCCTTCTTCGAGCCCGAGGAGCGCTCGAGCTCCGAGCGAAGCGGGTCGAGCGCCTCGCGGATCTCGACCGCGGCGGTCGCGACCGACTCGATCTCGCGCGGTGCGAGCCGCCTGTCCTCGCGGGTCGCCGCCTGCCGAACCAGCTCCCGGAGCCGCTTCGGGTCCTCGCTCGTGATCGTCTTCGCGAGGTCGGGCAGGATGCCGCTCGCGACCGAGCGCGCCTCCTCGAGGGACGGCAGCGCCTGGTCCTCCGCCCAGTTCGAGAGGCCGCGCGCCCAGAACTCGTCGTCCTCGTCGAACCCCTTGTCCTTCCCCTGCGCGAGGAACGCGCGCCGGCGGGCCAGACGCTCGTCGAGCGCGGCGAGCTGCTCGTCACGGTCGACGTTGATCTGCTCCGACTCGGCCACGACCTTGTCCTCGAGGTCGACGAGGTCGGCCTGCCGCTTCTCGCGGTCGACCGCGGTCACGATCGACGCGGCGAAGTAGAGGACCTTCTCGAGCTCGCGCGGCGCGAT
>DASSUT010000185.1:0-2568 GCA_035706725.1 Gaiella sp.
GCGGTTCCGTCAAGTTCGTTCAACACTTCTGTTGTGACAAAATGCGGGTCGTGGCACGCAGGTACGAGATGACGAAGCGCGCGGAGCAGGTGGAGCGCACGCGTCTGCGGATCACGGAGGCCGCCATGGAACTGCACGGCACGATCGGGCCGGCACGGACCACGATCACGGCGGTCGCCGAGCGCGCGGGTGTCGATCGCCTGACCGTGTACCGGCACTTTCCCGATGAGGAGGCGCTCTTCCGGGCATGCTCGTCCCACTGGCTCTCGCTGAACCCGCGGCCGGATCCTGCGACGTGGGGCTCGATCCCAGAGCCGGAGCACCGGCTCCGGACCGCGGTTCGCGAGCTCTACGCCTGGTACCGGCGCACGCACCCGATGGTCGAGCTCGTCCGGCGCGACGCCCCGCTCGTCCCGGCGCTCGACGAGGCGCGCCGGAGGTCGGCCGAGTACACCGCCTCCGCGCTGCGCACGCTCCGCCGCGGGTGGGGCGCGCGCGGTCGCCGCGCCGTGCGGCTCGATGCCGCGCTCGCACATGCGCTCGACGTCGGCACCTGGCTGTCGCTCTCCGCTCAGGGCCTCCGAGACGACGAAGCGGCGGACCTGATGGTGTGCCTCGCCGCCGTCGCGGCGCGGGCCTCGGGGCCCGAGACTAAGGCCGGAAGCGGCGGACGTCGCGCCCGTGCCAGCTCGGGACCCACGCCTCGCCGTTGATCTCGGTCACGACGAACGGCCCGCCTCCCGCCGGGACGGTCCGCGTGACGGCGTTCGACACGGGATCGACGATCGCGACCCGATCCGCGCGCACTCGCGGAACCCACACCGCGCCCCGGATCACGGCCGGATCCCCGAGCGGGCCCGAAATCGCGACCGTCGCGGTGATCGTGTTCGTCGCGGGGTCGATCCGGCTCAGGCCCGCCTGGCTCGTGAACCACACCGCGTCGTTCCCGGCCGCCGTCCACGCCGCGCCCTCGAGCGGGATCCGGGCCACGATCCGGTTCGTCGCAGGGTCGATCCGCACGACTCCGTCTGCACCCGTCGCCCAGACCGACCCGAAGGCGCCGACCACGCCGATCGCCTGAAGGAGCGGAAACCGCTTCACGACGCGGTTGCGGCTCGGGTCGATCCGCACGAGCGTGCCGTCGCCGTGGACGGTCGCCCACGCCGACCCGAACGCGAACGTGGCGTCGTAGGGCTGAGCACCGACCTGGATTGCCGCGACACGCTTGGCGGTTCGGATCGAGACTCGGCTCACGGTCGCGGAGTCCGTGTCCTCGACCCAGAGCGAGCCCGCACCCGCGCCGAGGCCGCACGCGCCGGAGCCGACCGTCGTCCGACCGACCACGGCGTTCGTATGCGGATCGATCCGGAGCAGGGACGAGGAGGCGAACGTGCTCACCCACACGAACCGCCCACCCGCGGCCGCGGCGCAGGGCTGACTCGTCGCCGGCACGCGGATCTTCGCGACGAGGGCGGGACCGGTGTCGCCCGCTTCCGCGGCCGTTGCCGAGGCGGAGAGCAAGAGCGCGAGAGCGGCCGCGACGGCGGAGCGCATGTCGCGACAATACTACGCTTTCGGAGTAATTGCTACGAATTCGGAGCATCTTCGGCGAGCGGTGGGCCGGCGAGGGCGACCCCGAACGCGGCGCCGAGCTCTTCGAGCGCGGCGCGCACGGGCGCGGGATCGGTGAGCTCCTGCTCGAGAAACCCGTTGATCCGCTGCAGGGCGGGCCACCCCCGCCGCCACTCCGCGTCGCCCGTGCGCGTCAGCGCGAACAGCACGGAGCGACCGTCGTCGGGATTCGGCCCCCGCGCGGCGTGCCCACGCGCCTCGAGCCGACGCATCGCGTCGGAGGCGGTCGTGAGGCGCATCCCGAGCTCCGAGGCGACCTCCGTCAGCCGCACCGGCCCTCGCGCGCCGACGAGGCTGAGCAGCCCGTAGTCCGCCGCCGCCACGCCGTCCGCGGCAAGCTCCCTCTCCACGAGCTGGAGGAGCCGCTGGTTCGCCGCCACGACGAGCAGCGCGATCGACAACCGGCGCTCGCGCGTATTCTGCGTCACGCGCCCATCCTGACGCGATCCGGAACCGGCGTCGCGCTCGAGCGAGCACTTGCCTCCCGGCTTCGCCCCTGGCAGGATCGAGACAACCGTCACGAGCAGCGATGGGCTACGTCTCAGACATTCTCGAGGCAAAGGGGCACGACGTCCTCACCGTCGACGCGTCGACGACGGTGCTCGACGCGATCAAGACGATGGTCGGCGGCAACGTCGGCTCGCTCGTCGTCCTCGACGGCGACACGCTCCTGGGCATCGTCACCGAGCGCGACTACCTCCGCCGCGTCACGCTCGAGGGACGCGACGAGCGGACGACACCGGTGCGCGACATCATGAGCGCCCCCTTCGTGTACGTCGGGCCCGACGCGACCATCGACGAGTGCATGGCGATCATGACCGAGCGGCGCCTCCGCCACCTCCCGGTCCTCGACGACGGTGACGAGCTCGTCGGCATCGTCTCGATCGGGGACGTCGTGAAGTTCCAGACGCGGGAGCAGGGCGCCCGGATCCGGCT
>DASSUT010000186.1:0-5227 GCA_035706725.1 Gaiella sp.
GCGAAGGACGACGGCGCGTCGCGGCTCGGCGAGCTCGCGCTCGTCGACGGCGAGGGCCGCATCGGCCCCCTCGGCACCGTCTTCTACGAGACGCTGGTCGACGAGAATGCCGCGAGCCATATCGCTCTGGGCCACGGCTACGCGCTCGGGGTCGAGAGCGCCGACGACCTCGCGCGCGTGAACGACTCCGTCGTCCACGTGGACTTCATGATCGGCTCGCCCGAGCTCGACGTGGACGGCGTCACGCGCGACGGCGACGTCGTGCCGCTGCTCCGCTCCGGCGCCTGGCAGATCTAGCCGCCGCCAACGCTTGTGTCGAATCGACACGAGCTCGACGTTCGCGCCCTATCGGATCTGAGGCCGGCGTGCTGCGCTACGTGGACGCGCCGTGTGCGACCACTCCCTCGAGCCGCTCGGCGATCGCGCGCCGTGCCCGCTCGAGGGGCTCCTTCGACCCCGACGCGACGAACTGCGCGTTCGCGAGCATGAGGTAGGCGTCGAGCTCGAACACGAGCTGGGCGGCATCGACGTCGCGGGCGATCAGACCCTCGCGCTGCGCATCGCGGACGGCCCCCTCGAGCGACTCCGTCCATTCGGACACCACGCCGAGCGCACGCTCGCGCACCGGCCCCGCGCGGGTGTCGAGCTCCGCGGACGCCGAGGCGAAGAAGCACCCGCCGGGGAACACCGCCACCTCGACGTGGCCGAGAAAGCCCTCGAGGAGCGCCCGCAGGCGCTCGAGCCCGTCCTCCAAGTCCGCCGCGGGGCGGACGACGACCTCGTCGAAGATCTCCGTCGCGCGCTCGACGGTTGCCAGCTGGAGCTCCTCTTTCGAGCCGAAGTGCGCGAAGAGACCGCTCTTGCTCATCCCGACCCGCTCCGCGAGCCGGGCCAGCGAAAGCCCGTCCAGGCCTTCGACCGTCGCAAGACGCGCGGCCTCGTCGAGGATCGCCTGCCGCGTACGCATGCCGTCGCTGCGCGGCGCGCGGGCCCGCGTGCCTGTCGTCGGAGGCGTCATGCTTGACAAGGTAGCACGAACGGTCGTATATTGTCTCTCTAATCAGCACGAACGGTCGTACTACCTAAGAGGAACGATGAGCACGGTCACGCAGCAGACACCGGACCTCGAGGTCGTCAAGCGCCGCCAGCAGGCGACGTGGGCGAGCGGCGACTACGCGGAGATCGCGAGCTTGATCGTGCTCGTCGCGGAGCGGCTCGCCGACGCGGCCGACCTGCGGGCCGGCACGAAGGTGCTCGACGTCGCGACCGGGAGCGGCAACGCCGCGATCGCCGCGGCCCGTCTCGGCGCGGAGGTCGTCGGGGTCGACTACGTTCCCGCCCTGCTCGAGCGAGCCCGCGTCCGGGCCGACGCCGAGCGGCTCCCCGTTGAGCTCGTCGAGGGCGACGCGGAGGCGATTCCGTTCGCCGACGGATCGTTCGACGGGGTTCTCTCCGTGTTCGGCGCGATGTTCGCGCCCGACCACCGGAGGACTGCGGCCGAGCTGCTCCGCGTCACCCGGCCGGGCGGCACGATCGCGCTGGCGAGCTGGACGCCGGAGGGCTTCCTCGGCGAGCTCTTCGGGACGGTCTCCGACCACGTCCCTCCTCCGGCGGGTCTCGTCCCCGCGGTCGCGTGGGGAAAGGAGCGGCACCTCCTCGGTCTCTTCGGCGAGGGGGTCTCGTGGCGGCACCGGCGTCAGACGTTCACGTTCCGGTTCGCATCGGCCCACGCGTTCGTCGAGACGTTCGTCCGCTTCTACGGCCCGACGCTCAAGGCGGTCGAGGCGGCAGGACCGGCCCTCGAGCAGGACCTCCACGCGCTGGTGCAGGCCTGGAACCGGCTTCCCGAGGGAGGGCCCGTCGCCGTCCCGGGCGAATATCTCGAGTCGGTGGGGACGAGAGCGTGACCGGCGCCTGGCAGTCCGCCCGTCCCCCGCCCCCGGAGGCTCACACCGGAGGCTCGGGGTCGTACTGGATGTAGCGCCGCACCTCGCGGGCGCGCTCGACGGAGTGGAGCCGGGCGACGAGGTGGAGCGCCATGTCGATTCCGGCCGAGACGCCGGCGGCGGTGACGATCTCGCCGCTGTCGACGAACCGGTCGTCGGCACGCAGCTCGACCGTGGGCTCGAGCTCGGCGAGCCGATCGAGACGTCCCCACCACGTCGTCGCCGGCCGGTCGCGCAGCAGCCCTGCCGCCGCGAGCGCGAGCGCCCCCGTGCAGACGCTCGTGACGAGCGCCCCACGCTCCGCGTCGGCGCGAAGCCGCCCGAGGAACGTCTCGTCCTCGAGCTTCGCGTTGACGCCGAACCCGCCCGGGACGAGCAGGACGTCGGCGGCGGGCGCCGTGTCCCAGGTGTGGTCGGGCGCGACACGAAGGCCCTTCGCGCACGTGACGAGGTCGGTCGTGTCCGCGAGCGTGAACACCGAGACGCCGTCGCCGGGATATTGCGTGGCCCAGGCGGCGAGCACCTCCCAGGGCCCGGCGAAGTCGAGCTCCTCCACCCCGTCGAAGAGCACGATCGCGACCCGGGTCATGGCCCGATGCTAGACGGGAGGGCGCTTGCAACAGTCTGTTGCAAGCGTTGTCCGGCCGCCGTAGACGCGCGGACGCGCGGACGTCGGAGGCCAGCCGAATGGTGTCCGACTCGAAGTCGGACACCGGACTGAAGCCGCGCCGGCGGCTAGGACGCGCGGGCCTCGGCGACCTCGAGGAGCCGCTCGCGAATCGCCTCGCGCCCGTCCGCGAGGTCGTCGAGGCGAGGCAGCTCGGCGAGGCTGTCGAGCCCGAAGACGCGCTCGAAGAGCGGCGTCGTGCGGTACCGCACCGCGCCGCCGGGACCAGCCTCACGGCCGGCCTCGGCGATCAGCCCGCGCTCAACGAGCGACGCGACGGTTGAATCCGCCGCGACACCGCGGATCCGGGCGATCTCCGGCCGCGACACGGGGCCGGTGTACGCGACGATCGCGAGCGTCTCGAGCGCCGCCTGCGACAGCCCGCGCTCAACGGGACGCTCGAACAGGCGCGCACACGCGTCCGCCGCCTCGCGCGCCGCACGGAACGCGTACCCACCGGCCGCACGCTCGAGCACGATGCCGCTCCGTCCCTCGCGGTAGCGCTCGCCGAGCAGGCCGAGCGCGGTCTCGATCCGCTCGGCGTCCTCCTCGGCCGCCTCGGCGAGCTGCTCGACCGTGAGCGGTTGGGAGGTCACGACGAGCAGCGCCTCGAGGGTGCGCGCGAGCGCGTCGATCGGGCTGCCGGCAACGGACTCTACGGAGATCAGGCGGAGCGGACGGTCCACTGCGGGATCCTTTCCTTCTCGGGACGGGTGACGCGGATCGGGGCGAACGGAGCGGCCTGCGCGAGCACGACCTCGCCGCTCTTCCGCAGCTCCAGCACCGCGAGGAACGCGACGGCCTGCTCGACGCGCGAGAGGCCGGCCACCTCGCCGTCGAAGTCGAACACGCGGCGGCGGCGGAGCACCGCGCGAAAGCGCTCGAGGAACTGGGCGACGGGAGGGAAGCGAAGTGCCATGTGCGAGAGAGACACCTTCGGCGGCGGCGCGGCCAACCCTGCGAGCGCGGCAGCGAGCGTCGAGGGGTCCTGCGATGCGAGACGCCGTTCCGTCCGCGGCTGGAACGGCGCGGGGCCGAGCCGGAACCAGCGGTCACGCTCGGCCTGGAGGCGCTCGCGCAGCCAGCCGGCGGCTTCCTTCATCCGACGGTACTCGGCGAGCCGGCGTGCGAGCTCCTCGGCCGCCTCCTCGGGCTCGAGCTCGGAGAGCTCCGCCCCCTCTTCGGGGAACAGCTGCCTCGCCTTGATCTCGAGCAGCGCGGCGACCAGCACGAGGAACTCGCCGCACGCGTCGAGATCGATCCTGTCCTGCGCCGCGAGGTGCTCGACGAACGCGACCACGATGCCGGCGACGTCGATCTCCGCGGGCTCGAGCTGCTCCTTGAGCACGAGCGTGAGGAGGAGGTCGAACGGCCCCTCGAACGCGTCGAGGTCCAGCTCGAGGTCGCGAACCGCCGACGCCACGGGGCGAATCTAGCCGGGCGGTCGGACGCGCTTGCCTCCCGGCACGGCCATGCGTCTCTGCGGCCCGGACGGTCGTGTGCGGCGCGTTCGGGCCGGCGGGGTTCGCTCGCGGCGCTGGGACAGCACGTACCACGTGACCCCGAGGACGATCCCGAGGAGCGACACCCAGGCGTTGAGCCGCAGGCCCGCGATGTGGTGCGCGGGATCGATCCGCAAGAGCTCCTCGCCGAACCGGCCCACGCAGTAGAGCGCGATGTATGCGGCGAACACGCCCGGCGGCCTCGGGCGCAGCCGGCGCTCGATCACGTACACGAGCACCGCGGCCATCGCGAAGTCCCAGAGCAGCTCGTAGAGGAACGTCGGGTGAAACGTCGCGGAGTCGAGATGGTCGACCGGACGGTTGATGGGGTCGATCTCGAGGCCCCACGGCAGGTCGGTGGGCTTCCCGTACAGCTCCTGGTTCCACCAGTTTCCGAGGCGCCCGATGCCCTGGGCGAGCAGGAGGCCCGGCGCCAGGCAGTCTGCGAGGAGCCAGACGTCGGCGCCCGCCCGCTTCGCGACGATTCCGCCGACGAGACAGCCGAGCGCGATCCCGCCCCAGACCCCGAGGCCGCCGCGCCAGATCGCGAACGGGCCCCACCACGCGTCCGGTACCTCGTCCCAGCTCGTGATCACGTGGTAGAGCCGCGCGCCGACGATGCCGGCGGCCACGCCCCACACCGCGCAGCGGAAGATCAGGTCCCAGTCGCCGCCGCGGTTGACCCAGCGCCGTCCGGTCACGTACGTGCACACGACGATCGCGAGAAGCAGCATGAGCCCGTACATGTGGATCGTGAGCGGGCCGAGCTCGAGCGTTCCGGAGCTCGGGGAGGGGATCGACGCGAGCACGCTCACCGCCGACCCATTCTGCCTACGGTCGTTTCGAGCCGCTGCAGCACGGCGCGAGCCGGTCGGAGTCCACGGCAACGAGGCCGTTGCGGCGGCGAATGCCGACGCCTGCAGGGATCTGCCCCCGCCGCAGGCGGCGGGGGATCAAGCGCCTGGCGAGCTACCTAGAGGCTTGATGCGGGTTGCAAGCACGCACGGATGGGGGCCTGCGCGCGGCGCATCGCCGCCGTCTCGGTTGGCATCCAGGCGTCCAGCCTGCACGCCGCCCGAGCCGACGCCGCTGCTTGGCGCATGCCCTCCCCG
>DASSUT010000187.1:0-18182 GCA_035706725.1 Gaiella sp.
GCGGCCGCTCCTCGCCGCGGCGATCGGGGCCGTCGCCGCGCTCGCGCTCGCGCTGATCCTGCCGTTCCACCAGCTCGCGAACGAGGCCGGGATCGACACGGTCCCGGGCGCCCTCTGGGTGCGGATCGAGGCGGAGCTCGCAGGGCCGGGGCCGGCGTCGGGCCGGCTTGCGCTGGGGCTGTTCGTCGTGGGGCTGATCGCCGCGACCTTCTTCCTGCCGCGCAGGGTCGCGCTCGTCGCGCTGCCCGCGGCCGTGGCGGTCACGTTCGCCGTCACGTCGTACTTCGCGTGGGAGCGCATGATCGACGCGCCCGAGGAGCGCGTGTTCGCCGGCGGCCTGGAGCGGGCGTGGATCGACGAGCGGCTCTCCGCCGGGGACACGGTGACGAAGCTCTACGCAGACACGAGCTGCGAGTCCGCTCTCGAGCGCCACGCGCTGTTCCTGACCGAGTTCTTCAACCAGACGGTCGACCGCGCCGTGTACGTCGGCGGCTCCGTGCCCGACGGCCTCCCGATCGAGCGCGTCGACGTCGCACCGACGGGGATCCTCGAGCGATCCGGCCGCCCGCTGGTCGCCGACTACGTGTTCACGCAGCCCGGCATCGTGCTCGCAGGCAGCCGGATCGCCGAGGGGACGGCGGCGCGGCTCGCGCTCTGGCGGGTCGGCGGGCCCGTACGCGTCGTCGGTGCGTCGTCCGACGCGGAGCTGCGCCGGCGCATGTGCGCCTAGTGCTCTAACGCACCCGGCGCAGGTAGCCGCTCGGGTTGTGCGTGATCAGGAACTTCTCGCGCGCGCGGTCGATCTCGAGCTCGTCGGTCCGCGCGAGGAACGCCTCGATCGCCTCGAGCGGCCCCGGGAGCAGGTCCTTCCGGATCTGCCCGATGTTCGAGTCCTCGACGATCACGTAGCCGCCGACCTGGACGAGCGGTGCGTAGGCGGCGAGCTCGTCCTCGACGTGTGCCTGCGAGTGGTCGGAGTCGAGCACGACGAGCGTCCGCTTGCCCTCGGCGCGCGCGCGGACCTCGGCGACCACGTCCGGATCGGTCGAGGAGCGCCCGCCGAGGTACGTGATCCGCGGGTGCTCCGGGTAGTCGTCCCGCACCGGCTCGACGTCGATCGAGACGACCTCGCCCTCGCCGAGCAGGTCGCAGATCGACGCGAGGAAGAACGCGCTGCCGCCGCGGTACGTGCCGGTCTCGACGACGAGCTCGGGACGGGTCTCGAACATGATCTCCTGGTAGACCCACAGGTCGAGCGGGTTCTTGAGCGCCTGGGCGCCGAGCCACGTGGCCTCGGTCCAGCTGTCCGAGAGGTAGAGGACGTCGTGCGCACGCGAGACCGCCGCGCGGTCGAGCCGCTTGCCGACGCGGAACGTGATGCCGCGGATCCCTGGGGGCAGGCGCGTCGTCACGGCCGCGGATTCTAGAGCCCGAGGACCTCGAGGTAGCGGTCGGCGACCCACGCGATCGGGCGGATCGAGATCGCCGCCCTGCGCTCGTCGAGCTCCGTGGCAAGCCGCTCGAGCACGTCGCCGAGCTCATCGTCCTCCGTAAACGGCAGGCCGCCGTCGCCGACGAGCTCGGGGTGCCCGCCGCTCGCGCGGTATGCCGCGGGGAGCCCGCACGCGAGCGCCTCGAGGAGCGCGTTCGAGCACGGGTCGTCCCGGCTCGGCGCGACGTACACGTCCTGCCTGCGGAGCAGCTCCGCGAGCCCGTCCGACGCGAGCGGGGTGACGACCGTCCAGCCCGTGAGACCCCCCGGGGCGCGCCCCGCGAACGTCAGCTCGAACCGCTCGGGGTCGACGGTCGCGCCCAGCGCACGCAGCGCCTCGGCGCCCTTCCGCGGGTTGTCGGACCAGCTCACGGCGACGACGCGCACCGGCCTCCCGTCGAGCGCCTCCCGCCTGTCGGGCGGATGGAAGATCGTGGCATCGACCGCGTTCGGGATCACGACCGGGTCACGCAGCTCGATCCCGAGCTCGCGGTGCTTGTCGAGCGAGAAGCGTGACTGGCAGATCGTTGCGGCGGCGAGCTCGGCGTTGACGCGAGCGATCCTTGCGTCGGTGCCGTCGTCGAAGCCGCGGTAGGCGCCGATCGGCCCGTCGACGCGGTGCACCATCCGCGCGCCGCGATCCGCGAACCGGCGCAGGCGCTCGAAGTCGAAGTTGAACGAGTTGAACAGGCACGCGGGCGTCCTGCCGGAGATGCGCTGCAGCTCGATCTCGAGCCCGCGGCGCTCGAGCTCCCGGAGCAGGGCCCGGACGAACTGGTGGCCGCCGCCCGCCGGCGAGGGCGCGAGCTCGTGGAACACGGCGAGGTCGGCACGGCCACCTCGCGTGCGCAGCCGGTCGACCTCGGTCTGCGTGCGTCCGCCGATTGCGCGCACCGTCCGACGGGCCGCGCGCGCGATGCTCCTCGCGTGCACGGCGACACGCTAACGTCGCGCCGCACCGATGCCCTCGACCAGCCGTCTCGTCCACGCCGTCCGACACCGCGGTCTTCCGCGGAACACCCGCGCCGCGCTCGTGGGGCTGGAGCTCTCCCGCCGGATCCGGCGGCGCGCGACGTACGCGCTGCCCCTCGGTGCGACGACCGTGTTCCTTTCGCGCGACGACTACGAGATCGACTGGGCGTCGTTCGCGTTCGTCGCCGTCGACGAGGCCTATGCGGGGGACTACCGCGGCGCGGTCGTCGTCGACCTCGGCGCGCACAAGGGGTACTACGGCGCGTACGCGCTCGAGCACGGCGCCGTCGCGGTCGTCTCGTACGAGCCGGAGAGCGCGAACGCCGCGCTGCTCGGGCGAGCGGCCGATGCGGCCCGCGCTCGAGGGCGTCGCTGGGACACGCGGCCGACCGCGATCGGCGCCGAGGACGGCGAGGCCGAGCTCCACGTGATGGGCGCCTCCTGGGGGCACGCGCTCCAGCCCCCCGACGAGTTCGCGCGTTACGAGGTCCGTGTCGAGCGCGTGCGCGTCGAGGCGCTCGCGGGCGCGCTCTCGGACGCGGTGGCGCTCGCGGAAGGTGCCCGCGTGATCGTGAAGGTGAACATCGAGGGGGCGGAGTGCCCCGCGATCCTCGGCACGCCGCCGTCCGCGTTCGCCGGCGTGGACGAGCTCTACGTCGAGACGCACCCCTGGGCCGACTGCGGCGCCGACGAGCTGGAGGGACATCTCGCCGGCGCGAGCTTCACCCGCGTCGCGAGCGCACACCCTGCGGTACTGCGACTGCGTCGAGCAGCAGACGCTCGAGCCGATCGACGTACCGGTTCCAGTTGAAGGCCGAGGCCACGGTCGAGCGTGCGCGTGACCCGAGCGACGAGGCCTGGACCGAGTCTCGCAGCACGTCCGTGAGCGCCTTCCCGAAGCCGTCGGCGTCCCCGGGGGCGACGAGCCGGACGTTCGCGCCGTCCTCGAGCCCGTAGCCCGTCGCGATCGCCGCCGTGCGGGTCACGACGACGGGCTTCGCGAGCGCCATCGCCTGGAGCAGCACGGTCGTCGCGCCCGAGTAGCTGTTGTCGAGCACCGGGAGCGCGACCACGCGGGCGCGCTCCAGGCGCTCCCGCATCTCCTCGAACGGCAGGTCGGTCTCGACCGTGACGTTGGGCGGAAGGCCGGCCAGCGTCCGTGCCCGATCCGCGGTCGTCACGAGGAGGAACCGCCCGTCGGGCACGCCTCGTGCGACGTCGAGCAGCAGGTCGAAGTCGCGATGAGGATCGGCGCCGACAGATACGACGTCGAGGTCCGGAGCCGTGCTCGGCCGCCGAAACGCGTCGACATCGACCCCGAACGGCACGAACTCGACGCGCGCGGTCACGCCTCGTTCCCGCACCCACCGATGGAGCACCTCCGCCTCGTGCTCGCTGTACGCCACGACGGCGGACGCCCCGGCGAGCGCCCGCGCGTACAGCCGCTCCATCCGCGCCGAGCGAAGCTGCACGAGCCGCTCCGGCAGGCCGATCGCGACGTACACGAACGGCGACCGGACCACGCGTCCGCGCGCGAGCAGCATCAGCGGGATGCCGACGGTGTCGACCGTGGAGAGCACGACGTCCGCGCGGTTCAGCGTGCGGAGCGAGGAGAGCACAGTTGCGAAGTCGCCGCCGTAGCCACCGGAAACTTCGAGGGCCCGCTTGAGCCCGGCGCCGGTGAGCCGGGCCCACGCCGCCGGCCGCGGGCGCTCGAGGTTGTGCCGGACCGAGTACCCGCGTGCCGCGAGTTGATCCATTCCGTACAGCGAGTAGCGTGCCGCGGAGCCCGGCTCGAGCGCGAGCGCCGCGCGGCGGAGCGGCGCGTCGCGGAAGAGGTAGAAGACGGAGGTCACGCCGCCGGTAAGGTAGGCGACTGCCGCCCCGGCGGCCCCGGGCACACCATGCACAGGCAGCGCACGACATTCGCACGCCGCGTGAACCGCGTCTTCACGCACCGCGCGAACGGCGTCGCGAAGGCGATCGAGCGTCAGGGCATCCGCGCGACATACGAGCTCCACGACCGCCTTCTGTCGAACCGGGCGAGCCGCGGGCACTTCGGCGAGGCGCCGCCCGAGCTCGACGACCTGCAGCGGAGCATCCTCTCCGACGTCAGGGAGCAGGGCTACTCGCTGAGGTCGCTCCAGGAGCTCTTCCCCGACCCCGAGCACTGGCGCGGGCTCGAGGCGCAGCGCGACCGGTTCGTCGCCTCGACCGAGGCCGACCTCGCGTCGGGCGGCGAGCACGTGCGAGTCCGGCCCGGCAAGGAGTTCGTGGTCAGGCTCCACAGCTACGGGGTCGAGCTCGGCCCGGACGACCCGTGGTTCGGGATCGTGTCCTCGCACCGCCTGCTCGACGTCGCGAACGCGTATCTCGAGATGTGGTCGAAGCTCGAGTACGTGGACGTCTGGTACTCGGTGCCGCAACCGGAAGAGGCCCAGCGGATCTCCTCGCAGCGCTGGCATCGCGACTACAACGACAAGCACCTGCTGAAGGTGTTCCTGTACCTCGTCGACGTCGACGAGCACATGGGGCCGTTCCAGTACGTCGCGGGCAGCCAGCCGGGCGGCCCGTACGCCGACGCGTGGGGCTGGGAGCCGCTCGGCCAGGACTACCCGACCGAGGAGCAGCTCGAGTCGCGCGTCCCCGACGCGGCGGTCAAGACGTTCACGGGTCCTGCGGGCACGCTGCTCTTCTGCAACACGGCGGGCTTCCACCGGGGCGGCTTCTCGACGACGAAGCCGCGGGTGCTCGCGACCGCGACGTACTCCTCGCCCGCGTCGCTCGCGTCGCTGACGGTGCGGAGCTACGACTATACGGGCGGGCTCGACGGGCTCGACCCGTCCATGCGGTTCGCTCTGAGCTGATCTCGGTCGTACCGGCAGGCTGCGTAGTCTCCAGTGCGTGACGTGGAGACGCGCCGACGTGCTCGCCTGGTCGGCGGTGGCGAGTGCGGCGGCGGCGTTTGTCGCGTGCCTCGCGGGGTGGCTCGCCGGCGGGGGCGCGATCGAGCTCGCGTGGGCCCCGACGCTCGGATTGCATCTCGACCTCGCGTTCGACGGGCTCGGTGCGCTCTATGCGCTGCTCGCCACGGGCATCGGCGCGGTCGTCTTCGCCTACGGGGCGGCCTACCTCCCCTGGCACCTCGAGCACGTCCGGCGTCCGCCGAGCGACGCGTGGCGCTTCTGGGCGTGGATGGTGCTCTTCATGGGCTCGATGGTCGGGCTCGCGTGCGCGCGCGACCTCGTGCTGGTGTTCGTGTTCTTCGACCTGACCGCGGTCGCGTCGTACTTCCTGATCGGGTTCGACCGCGACCGGGACGCGCGTGGCGCCGCGCTGATGGCGCTGATCGTGACCGGCGTCGGCGCGGTCGCGCTGCTCGTCGGCGCCGTCCTCCTCTACGACGCGTACGGCACGTTCTCCCTCCCGGAGCTGTTCGAGCGCGCGAGCCCGGGGCCGACCACGACCGCCGCGGGCGTCCTCATCTCCGTCGCCGCTCTCGCGAAGAGCGCGCAGGCTCCGCTCCACTTCTGGCTGCCGCGCGCGATGGCCGCACCGACGCCGGTCTCCGCGTACCTGCACTCGGCAGCAATGGTCGCGGCGGGTGTCCTCGTACTCGGGCGCGTGCACCCGCTCCTCGCGAAGAGCGACCTCGTGCTCGACCTGCTGCTCGCCGTCGGGCTCGTCTCGATCGCGGTCGGCGGCGTGCTGGCGTTGGCTCAGGACGAGCTCAAGCAGATCCTCGCCCACTCGACGATCTCGCAGTACGGCTACGTCGTGACGCTCTACGGGATCGGCGGCGCGACAGCGGCGGGGGCTGCCGCGCTCTACGTGCTCGCGCACGCGATCGCCAAGAGCGCCCTCTTCATGACCGCCGGCGCCGTCACCGTGGCCACCGGCGAGTCGCAGCTCTCGGGGTTGGGAGGGCTCGGACGACGCCTGCCGGTGCTCGCCGCGGCGAGCGGCGCCGCCGCCGCGACCCTCGCCGCGCTCCCCCTGACCCTCGGCTTCTTCAAGGACGAGCTGTTCTTCAGCGCCGCGAGCGGGCACAGTCGCCTGCTCCAGGTGCTCGCGGTCGGAGCAGCGGCGCTGACCGTCGCCTACATCGGGCGATTCTGGCTCGGCGTGTTCGCGGGACCGCTCCGCGCGAGGCCTCAGAGCCGCCTCCCGACGTTGCTCGTCGGGCCCGTCGTCGTCCTCGGCGCGATCGCCGTGTTCGGGGGTCTCGTGGTCGAGCCGTTCGCACGGCTGGCCGAGGATGCCGGAGCCGTCACGTACGGCGGCGCGCTCGACGTCTCGCCCGCGTACCACCTCGACGGCCGCACGGTCAACGCGATGGCGGTCGCCGCCTGGGGCCTCGGCGCGCTGCTGCTGCTCGCGCCGCGAGCGCGAGAGCCGTTCGTGCGCGCGTTCGCGCGCGTGGGGCAACGAGTGGGGCCACGCCGCTGGTACGCGCTGTCCCTGCTCGGGCTGAACCGCCTCTCCGACTGGGCGCACGACACCGAGGTCCGCGACCTGCGCAACAGCATCGCCGCCGTGCTCGCCCCCGCCGCCGTGCTGATCGCGCTCGCGTTCGCCGTCACGCCGACGCGCGGCTCGTACACGGTCGGGCCCGTCGCCGCGGGCGACCTCCCGATCGTCGTCCTGCTCGGTCTCGGCGCGCTGGCCGCGCTGACGGCCACGCGGGACGAGGGCCGGCTCCGTCCCGTCCTCGCGGTCTCGGTGCTCGGGTTCGCGCTGGCCGGCGTCTACGCGATGAGCGGCGCGCCCGACGTCGCGCTCGTCGCGGTCCTCGTCGAGACCGTCCTCGCTTTCGTGTTCGTCGCGGTCTTCGCGCGGCTGCCGTCCGCGACCGTCCGCCGCCCCCTCCTGCGGTCGCGCAACGCCGCGATCGGCGCAATCGCCGGCGCGGCCTCGTTCGTCGCAGTCTGGGGTGCGCTGTCGCGAAAGACGGCCGCCGGAGGCGTCGCCGCCCAGCACGTCGACCGAACGCCCGAGGCGCACGGAGGCGACGTCGTCACCGTGATCCTCGCCGACTTCCGGGGGCTCGACACGATGGTCGAGATCACGGTCCTCGCTGTAGCGGTGATCGGCGTCGCGAGCCTGCTCCGCCGCGGGAGGCCGTGGTGAGCCTGATCCTCGAGGTCGTCGCGCCGCGCCTGCTCGGTCCGGCCGTGATGGTCGCGGCGGCCATCGTCGTCAAGGGCTACGGGGACGTCGGCGACGGCTTCAGCGCAGGCGTGGTCGTCGCGCTGGCGGTCGCGCTGCGGTACATCACCCTCGGCGCCGAGCGCACCGAGCGCAGCCTTCCGCTGCTCCGGCACGCTCCCGCGCTCGCGGTTGCCGGGCTCCTGCTCGCGCTCGCCATCGGGTTCTTCCCCGTCGCGCTCGGCGAGCCGCCGTTCACGCATTACCCACGGCCGCACGAGCACGTCGTCGAGATCGGGAGGCTCGAGCTGACGACCGCCGTCGTGTTCGACATCGGCGTCTTCCTGCTCGTCGCCGGGTCGCTCGTCGAGCTCATGCACCAGCTCACGCGGCTCGTCGAGGACGGTCGGTCGTGAACCTCGTCTTCGCGCTCGCCGCCTCGGTGCTGTTCGGCACCGGCGCCTACCTGTTGCTCGACCGGGACCTCGTCCGCGTGGTCTTCGGCGTGGTGGTGATCTCGCAGGCCGCCGTGCTGACGCTCATCGCCTCCGGCCTCCGTCGCGGGGCGGCGCCGATCTACCCGCTACCCCGCACCTCCGTGAGCGACCCGCTCAGTCAGGCGATGGCGCTCACGGCGATCGTGATCGGGCTCGCGGTCACCGCGCTGCTCCTCGTCCTCGTCCTCAGGGTCGTCCACGCCTACCGGTCGCCCGACCTCGGCGAGCTCGCCGCGTGGGAGGCCCGTCGCGACGCCGGCATCGAGCGCCTCCTCGAGCGCGAGCACGAGGAAGAGGAAGCGGCCGCCCGATGACCGCGCTCACGCTGTCGCTCGTGATCCCGTGGGCCGCCGGCCTCGTGCTCGCGCTGCTCGACGGTCGCCGGCCGCTCGTCGGCTGGCTCGCCGTCGCGATCCTCGCGGCCAACCTCGGCGCCCTCGCGGCGTTGGCGGTCGCGGTGCTGCCGGACGGGTCCGTGGTCGTGACGACGGGCAACTGGCCGGCCGGCGTCGGGATCACGCTTCGTGCGGACGCGCTCGGCGTGCTGTTCGCACTGCTCTCGTCACTCGCGCTGATCGCGGCGACCTTGCACGAGGTCCTCGACGGGGTGCGCGAGCGCACGTTCCCCGCTCTCGTCGTTCTTCTGGCCGCCGGGCTCACCGGCGTGTTCCTGACGGGCGACCTCTTCAACTTCTACGTGTTCTTCGAGCTTGCGATGACCGCCGCATACGTCCTCGCGACGTACGGCAGCGGAAGGCGCGAGCTCGGCGGCGCGCTCGTCTTCACCACGGTCAACCTGCTCGGGACATTCATCTTCCTGTTCGCCGTCGCGGGTGTGTACCACGTCACGGGGACGCTGGAGATGGCGGGAATCGCGAGGCGTATGGACGACGTCGACCCGAATGCCGCCATCCTGCTGGCGACCGGCTTCTTCGTCGCCTTCAGCGTGAAGCTCGGGCTCTTTCCGTTCCACTTCTGGCTGCCCACGGTCTACACCGCGGCTCGGCCGCCGGTTGCCGCGATCCTGAGCGGCGGGCTCGCGAACATCGGCGCGTACGGGCTGCTGCGGTTCGGCGGCGAGCTGCTCCCGGACGAGCTCGACCTCGCGTCGGGCGCGCTGATCGTGATCGGCGCCGCCTCGATCGTCTACGGGGGCGTGCTCGCGGTCTCGCGCCGCAGCGCGGGCGAGATGCTCGCCTACTCGGCGATCGGCCAGGTCGGCTACGTGCTCGTGGCGATCGGCGTCGGCGGCCCGGTCGGCTTCGCCGCCGCGATCCTCTACACGATCGTCAACGCGCTCAACAAGACGCTGCTCTTCCTGACCGCGCAGATGCGCGGGGCGGTCGTCGGCGCCGCCTTCGCGCTCGGCGCGCTGAGCGTGGCCGGGGTGCCGCCGGCGGGCGGGTTCGTCGGCAAGCTCGAGCTGTTCCGCGCGGCCGCGAACAGCCCCGCGTTGATCGCGCTGTTCGTGCTCGGGAGCGCGCTCTCGTTCGTCTACGCCTTCCAGGTCTACCAGTACGACTTCTGGCGGGGCGAGCGGGCGGGCCGCCGGAGCACGATCCCGCAGCAGGCGGTCGTCGCCGCGCTCGCGCTGCTCGTCCTCGCGCTCGGCGTATGGCCGGAGCCGTTGCTCGCGCTCAGCCACGACGCGGCGAAGCTCCTCGCAGGGGACGGCAGCGGGTGAGCATCGTGACGCGCACGGTCGGGCTCGCCGCCGTCTACCTCCTCGTCCTCACGAGCGCGGCCCCGGGTGACGTACTCGTCGGTGTGGCGCTGGGCCTCGTGGTCGCTCTCGCGCTCGGCGATCGCCGCCCGTCCCGTCCGCGCGTTCCGTGGCACGAGCGTCTCGCCGCGGCGACGATCGTCGCGGTACAGACCGGCGCGGAGATGGTGCGGGGCAGTTGGCGGGTCGCGCGCTTCTGCCTCGGCGGCAGCGCCGCGCCCGGGTTCGTCGAGCTTCCCCGGGGTGGTCGCTCGGTACGGGAGACCGCGCTCTGGGGGGTGCTGACCGGGGAGGCGCCCGACGAGATCCCCGTCGACGCGGGCCCCGACGTCCTCGTCGTCCACCTCGTGCACGCCGACGATCCCGACGGGGTCCGGGCCCGCCACGCCGCCGCGCACGAGCGACAGCGAACGGTGGTGCGGTAGTCACGTGCCCGGCGAGGTCGCCGCCGTCGCGCTCGGCTGGGCGACGCTGCTCCTGCTCGCCGGCGGCCTCGCGCTCCTCCGCTCGCGCGAGACGCTTCAGCGGGTGCTCGTGTTCGACGTCCTGGTCTCGATCGTCGTCGCGCTCCTGACGATCCTCTCGTACCTCCGCGAGGTCTCGTACTACGTCGACGCGGCGCTTGCGCTGGCGCTGCTCTCGTTCGTCGCGACGCTCGTCGCAGTCAACCACGTGACGCGGGAGGGCGGCGGGTGACGGAGACCGTGGTCGACGTGATCGGGGCCGGCCTCCTCGGGCTCGGGCTGCTGCTGGCGACGGTCGGCCTCTACGGCGTCCTGCGGATGCCGGAGATCTTCCACCAGCTCCACGCAGCGGGGCTCGTCACCGGCCCGGCCGTGCTCGTGATCCTGCTCGCGTCGGTCACGACGGGGCGTGCCGACATCGTCACGAGCGCGGCTCTCGTGTTCGTGTTCGTGCTCGTCACCGCGCCGCTCGCGGGCCACTCGATCGCCCAGGCCGCCTGGCGGCTCGCAGAAGCCGGCGGGGACGGTGGGCCGGAGGTGCGGCCGCGCGCGGATACCCTGCGAGGGCAGGGCATGCGGACGCTCGTCGCCTACGACGGCTCGGAGAACGCGAAGCGGGCGCTCGCGGTCGCTGCACGTCTCACGGGGGACGCGGGGAGCGTCGCGGTCGCGAACGTGGCGTCGCCCCTCGGCGAACCGCACTTCGCAGAGTCGCCCGACGCGGAGGACACCGAGCAGGAACGGCTGCTCGCCGAGGCACGCACCGAGGTCGTCCGCGGTGGCGCGCCGGCCGTGACCGTACGGCTGCGCGGAGACCCCGTGACGGAGCTGATCGACGCCGGCGGCGAGCTCGACGCGGACCTCCTCGTGGTCGGCTCACGCGGGCGGGGACGGGTCACGGCGGCGCTGCTCGGCAGCGTCTCGGCCGCTGTCGCCGGACGCGCACAGTCCCCGGTCGTGGTGGTCGGGCCGGCCGCGGAGGTGGGCGAAGGCCCGATCGTCGCGGCCGTGGACGGGTCGGAAGGCTCCCTGGAGGCCGCCCGCGTGGCGGCGGCGCTCGACCACCGCCTCGGGCTCGGGCTCGAGGTGGTCCACGCGTATGCCCCGCGTCCCGTCCCGGGGACCTCCGCCGTGCCGCGGGCACGAGACGAGCTGGCACGGGCCGACGAGGAGCGCGCGGAGCGGCTGCTCGGCGAGACCGCGGCTGAGCTCGGCGTTCCGGCCGACGCGACGAGAGCCGTTCGGGGCCGCAGCGAGGCTGCCGCGCTCGTCGCGCACGCGCGCGAGGTCGACGCGGCGCTGGTCGTCGTCGGCTCGCGCGGCCAGGGTGCCGTGCGGTCTGCGCTGCTGGGCAGCTTCTCGACGAGCGTCCTCTCGGACGCGCATTGCCCCGTCGTCGTCGTGCCGCCCGGAGCGCGTGCGCCGGCGAGCAGCTGACGCGCAGGTCAGACTCCCGCTCCATGAGCTCGGCGATCCTGCTCCCTGCCAGCTTCGCGATCCTCCTCGCCGGCGCGCTCCTGTTCACGAACGCGATCGAGTGGTTCGGGAGCATGGTGGGTCTGGGACAGGGGGCGGTCGGAAGCGTGCTCGCGGCAGTGGCGACCGCGCTGCCGGAGTCTCTGATCCCGGTCGTCGCGATCGTGGGCGGCGAGCAAGGATCCGACGACGTCGCAGTGGGCGCCATCATCGGGGCGCCGCTCCTCCTCGCGACGCTCGCGATGGCGCTCGCCGGGATCGCCGCGGTCGTCTACCGCGGCCGCCGGAAGCAGGGCCTGTCGCTCGACGTGCACGTGCCGACGCTCGAGCGCGACCTCGCGTTCTTCATGGGCTGCTTCGTCGTCGCGCTGCTGCTCGGCCTCGGGGCACCCGTACCGCTGCAGATCGTCGGCGCAATCGTCCTGGTCGCCGCGTACGTCTTCTACGTCGCGCGGACGCTTCGGCACAGCGGTGAGGTCGAGTCGGCGGAGGAGCTGCGACCGCTGATGCTCGACACGACCCGAAGCGACCCCCCGACGATGGCGACGGTGGTCGTTCAGCTCGTGGTCGCGCTCGGGGCGATCGTCGGCGGCGCGCACATCTTCGTCGAGCAGGTGCTTCACGTGGCGGACAGCGTCGGGCTCGAGCCGCTCGTGCTCTCCCTCGTTCTCGCGCCGTTCGCGACCGAGCTGCCGGAGAAGGCGAACAGCTTCTTCTGGGTGCGCGAGGGCAAGGATGCGCTCGCACTCGGCAACATCACCGGCGCGATGGTGTTCCAGTCGACGCTGCCGGTCGCGATCGGGCTCGCGTTCACGCCCTGGGAGCTCGAGGGCTATTCGATCGTCGCCGGCTGCCTGGCGCTCGCGGGCGGTGCCGTGGCGATCGTCGCGCTCCAGGTCCGTGGCCGGTTCAGCGGTGGCGCGATCCTCGCCTGGGCCGCGCTGTACGCGGCGTTCGTCGGCTACGTCCTCGCAACGGCCTGACGCGCCCCAGGCGGGCCGCCGTCAGGCGTCACCCGGGGCGGCCGACTCGGCCGCGCTCGGCGACACGACCAAGACCGGTCGATCCGCCCGCTGGAGCAGCCGCCTCGAGACCGAGCCGAGCAGCACCGACTTGAACGCCCCACGGCCGCGAGAGCCGACCGCCACGATGCCGGCGTCGCTCTCCCGCGCGACCTCGATCAGCTCCTCTGCGATCTGGCCCTGACGCAGCACGCCCTCCACCGGCGTGTCCCCCGCCCGCGTGCGCACCGCTGCCAGGGCGTTGTCCAGCGCCGACTCCTCCCCGTCACCGTCGTCGACGTGGCACAGCAGGAGCCGCACTCCGAGACGGTCTGCGAGCTCGAGCGCGTACACCGCCGCTGCGGTGGCGCCGGGCGATCCGTCGACGCCGCACACGACGGCCTCCCCGGGGATCCGGGACACCAGGTCCGGCGACAGCACGACCGGAGACGGGCAGTCCCGCACCAGCGCGCTGGTCGTGCTGCCGAGCAGCGCATCTTCGAGCGCCGACAAACCCTTGAAGCCGATCACGACGAGCGCCGCGCCCACCCGGCGGGCGACGGTGCGCAGCACCTCGTCCGCCTCGCCGAACTCCAGCGTGCGCTCGACCGGCACGTTCTCGCCGACGTCGATCGGCGCGAGGACCGTCTCCGTGTACCCCGCGCGGTCGAGGGAGGCCTGATGCTGGATCTGCTCGTGCCGGTCGGCGAGCCGTTGTCCCGGGACGTAGGTCGGAGCGGCGGCGTGGACGAGCATCGCCGGCGCGCCGAGCTCGGCCGCGAGACGACCGGCGAGCTGCGCCGCCCGTGCCGCCGCACGCGATTCGTCGACGCCGCAGACCACGGGCCCCGTGAGCAGCTCACCCGCCATCAGCGCGACCTTAGCCGGACGGAGCGGCGCCGACACGCGCGCCGGCTCGCCGGGCCTACGCGGCGTCGCGGGCGACCGTCGTCGCCCCGCGGCGCCAGGGATAGTCGACGCGGGGCGGGAAAGCAGGGCGAGACGGGTCGCTCGCATCGAGCTCGAGGTTGGGGTTGTGCATCGGATCGTCGAGGAGGGCAGCGCCCCAGCGCTCGTGCATGCGGGCGGCATCGCGCGCGTGCTCTTCCTCGCGGCCCTTCTGGTGCGTCTCGAACGAGGCCGATCCCTGATGGATCAGCACGGCATCCGGGACGTAGACGACCCGCCACCCGGCTCGACGGAGCTTGAGGCAGAAGTCGACGTCGTTGTACGCGACGGGGAACGAGACGTCGAGCCCGCCGACCTCGTCGAACGCTTCGCGTCGCACGAGCATGCAGGTGCCGGTGATCGCGGTGAGGTCCTGCGGCAGCCGGGCGCGGTTGGCGTGACCCGAGACGGCCGCAGCGCGACGGTGGTACCGGTTCTCGGCGATCGACCGGGCTCCGACGAGCATTCCTGCGGAGTGAACGGTGCCGTCGGGGTACACGAGCATGCCCCCGGCCGCGCCGACCCTCTCCTCCTGCGCGTACCCGACCAACGCGTCCAGCCAGTCCTCGTAGACGACCTCGGTGTCGTCGTTGAGCAGAAGCACGAGCGGCGTGTCCGTGGTCGCGACGGCCTCGTCGATCGTGAGCGCGTAGTTGAACGTCCGCGCGGGATACACGTGGAGACGAACGCGCGGCGTCGACGAGAGCTCGGCGAGGAATCTCCGCCGCGTGGGGTCGGCACGGGCCGTCTCGTCCACCGCGACCACGATCTCGAGCTCGGCGTACGCGGTCTTCGAGAGCAGGCCGTCGATGCAGGGCTCGAGGAGCTCGCGGCGCCCCGTCGACGGCACCACGACGCTGATGGGCGTCTTCGGGGACGCGAGGAAGAAGCGAACCTTCTGGTGGTCGCTGACAGGGAGCACGTAGCCGTGTCGTCCCGTGCGCGCGAGATGGTCCTCGACGGCGCGCCGGGCGGCGTCGACCGCGTAGGGCTTCGCCTCCACCCCCTGTGACGCGACCGAGCCCGCGATCGCGCGCCAGTGGTAGAGCACGTGCGGGACGTGGACGACTCCCTCGGGCGGCAGGAGCTCCGTCACGCGGAGATTGAGATCCCAGTCCTGGCTTCCGTCGTACGCGCTTCGGAACCCACCGGCTGCCCTCACGAGGTCGGCGCGCATCACGGACAGGTGGCAGAGGTAGTTCTGACCGAGCAGCAGTGCCGGGCTCCAGTCCGGCTTGAAGTGATGGCTCGTTCGGCGCCCCTCCTCGTCGACACGGTCGGCGTCGGAGTAGACGAAGCCGACCCGCTCGTCTTCGAGGAACGGAAGCACCGACAACAACAGCGAGTGAGGTCGGAGGAGGTCGTCGTGGTCGAGCAGGGCCACGAGCTCCCCGCGCGCGATCTCGAGCGCCGCGTTGGACGCAGCCGAGATCCCCTCGTTGGTCGTCCGCCTCACCACCCTGATTCGATCGTCGCGAAGCCCGTACTCGTCGAGCACCCGGCGCACGTGCGGCTTCGTCGAGGCGTCGTCGGCGATGCAGAGCTCCCAGTCCGCGTACACCTGCGTGCGAACCGACTCGATCGCCTCGCGGAGAACGCGCTCGGGCGGATCGAAGACCGGCATCACGACCGAGACCACCGGGCGGCGCGCGAGGCTCTCGTAGAGAGCGGTCATCCCCGCGAGGTCGGCGTCGTCGAGCGTGTCGAACTCGTGAACCCAGTCGGTGTACACCTCCGGGGGCCGCCTCGCCGCCCGGCGCGCGTCCGCGATCGCCTCTCGCCGGCCGCGCAGCCGGCGTGGGAGCTGCAAGGTCAGCGTCCACCAGACGAGCTTTGCGCTCCTGCGCAGAAGTCGTGCGATTCCCCCGTGACGACTCGAGAACAGCCGCACGGGCGCCGTCATCCGCCAGGACGTCGATCGGTACACCTCGTCGAGTCGACGGTCCGAGTCGGCGGTCGCGCTCTGCGCCTCGGCAAGCCGGAGCTCGGCCAGCCAGAGGCGCCGAGCGAGCTGCTCGACCGCGGTCTGGCGCGTATCCGTGACGACCTCCCGGCCCCGGGCCCGAGGCACCGCCTCACCGGACACCCTCGGGGGCGCTTCGACGCGACGGCTCACAGCCGCTCACACGTCCACTCGAGCAGCGGCCGGACGACGCCGCGCCACTGGCCGCTGAACTGTCCGCGCGCCGAGTCTCCCTCGCTCGGGTCGAGCACCTCGAAGGAGATCGCCTCGTAGACCGCCGCATGGTGCTCGAGCTTGGGAAAGTCGAGGCTGCAGATCGCCACCTCGACGATCGCCGACCCCTCGTTCAGCAGGTTCGCGGGAATCCACGCGGTCGCGGCGTAGTCGCCCGGCGGCGTCTGCTCCAGCCAGCGCCGGTCGATGTCCATCGCGTTGAACGCGATCGCGCCTTCCTGGTCCAGCACCTTGATCTTCGGGAAGAGCGGCTTCCCGTTCCGCAAGACGCGGAACGTGATCTCCACGCCGATCGGCTTGCGGACGTCCACGACACCCGGGGGCATCCCGTCGTGAGGGAGCGCCCGGACCGCGAGGATCCGTGCGAGGTCGTTTCCCGGCGCCGACTCCGCCGGCCAGGTCCGTTCCGTGCCGGCGCTGTGGGTCTGGTGGAGGTACGTCGCGATCACGTCCGCCGGCCGCCCGTCGCCCACGACGCGGCCGCCGTCGATCCAGATCGCCCGGTCGCAGAGCTGCGCGATCGCGGGCAGGGCGTGCGAGACGAAGAGCACCGTCCGCCCGGCGTTGCCGAGCTGCTCCATCCGTCCGAGGCAGCGCCGCTGGAACTCGGCGTCGCCGACCGACAGCACCTCGTCCACGAGCATGATCTCGGGCTCGAAGTGCGCCGCGACCGCGAACGCGAGACGGACGTACATCCCGCTCGAGTAGCGCTTCACCGGCGTATCGATGAACCGCTCGACGCCGGAGAACTCGACGATGTCGTCGAAGCGCTGCTCGATCTCGCGCCGCTTCATGCCGAGGATCGCGCCGTTCAGGTAGACGTTCTCGCGGCCCGTCAGCTCGCCGTTGAACCCCGTCCCGACCTCGAGGAGGCTGCCGACCCGACCGCGGATCTCGGCGCGGCCCGCAGTCGGCGTGACGATCCTCGTGAGGATCTTGAGCAGCGTCGACTTCCCGGCCCCGTTGCGGCCGATCACGCCCAGGACCTGACCCTCGGGAACGTTGAACGACACCTCCTGGAGAGCCCAGATCTCCTGCGCCGCGCGCTGGTGCTCCTGGCGCGTGACCCGCCGGGCCGCGTGTACGAGGGTCTCGCGAAGCGTCCCGTACGCCGCCTGGTATTGGCCGATGCGGTACCTCTTCGAGAGGGAGTCGACCTCGATCGCGACCGTCATATCGTGTCCGCGAACCGCGGCTCCGAGGAGCGGAACGTCGCGAGCCCGATGACGAACAGCGCGATGGCGACCGCGACGCCGAGCGCGAGCTGGCCGGGGTGCGGGGGGCTGGCGTCGAGGACGGCCCAGCGCCAGCCGGTGATCACGCTCGTCATCGGGTTCAGGGAGAGGATCCACTGCCACTTCTCGGGAATCTGGTCGACCGCGAACATCACGCCGGAGAGGAGCGGCAGGACCTGGAGGAAGACCGGGATCATGTAGCGCACGTCGCGGAACCGGACGTTCACCGCCGAGAGCATGAGACTGATCCCGAGCACCGTCAGCACGGCGAGCCCGATGAACAACGGCGCGGTGAGGATCTCCCAGCCGCCCGGCCACGTGTCGTACTTCGCCATGAGGAAGATCAGCACGGGCAGGCCGATGACGAAGTCCACGAGCGGCACCGAGACCCCTGCGAGCGGGAGCAGCGTCCGCGGGAAGTACACCTTCGTCACGAGCGGGAGGTTCGACAGCAGGCTGAGGCTCGCGAGGCTGAGCGCCGACGCGAAGTACTGCATGGGCAGCACGCCGGCGACGACGAGGCTCGGGTACGGCGTCTCGCCGGCCGGGAAGTTCGCGAACTTGCCGAACACGATCACGTAGATCAGGGCCGTGAACGCCGGCACGAGGATCGCCCACGCGATCCCGAGGAACGTCTGCTTGTAGCGCACGGAGACGTCCCGCCACACGAGCGTCCAGAGCAGCTCCCGGTAGTGCCAGAGCTCGCCGACGTCGAGCCGGGGTATCCGGCTCGCCGGGCGGATGACCACCAGACGGGCCGCCGACTCGACGTCGACGGCTCCACCGGGAGCGGTGGCGGGAATCGCGGTCGCGGCGTTCCCGGCATCCGGAGCCGTGCGTTCCTCGTCGAGCGCGGTCTCGGTCCGGCTCACGAGGGGATGCTAGCGACGAGGGCGGCCCGCGCACCCGACCCCGCAGGCTCACGGGCCCTGCAGAAGCACTCCCGGCTGCTCGTCGGTCAGCGCGAGTCCGGTCAGCGCCGCGGTCGGGACGAACGTCGGCCGATCCGCGCGGTAGCGGACGAGCGTG